>JAFXBB010000037.1 GCA_017521945.1 Alistipes sp.
GAGCGATACTTCATCTTACCGATAAGACGGATAAGCTCTGGGTGTAAACCGTGGATACCGAGGTCAATAGTTGTGCGCTTACCAACCTCAACAATCTCCTCTTCAATCTGCTTCTTTACCTTAGCGACAACCTCCTCAATACGAGCTGGATGAATACGACCATCGGTTACAAGTTGATGCAAGGCAAGGCGAGCAATCTCACGACGAACAGGGTCAAATCCTGAAAGAATGATAGCCTCAGGTGTATCGTCAACGATAATCTCTATACCTGTAGCAGCCTCCAATGCGCGGATATTACGACCCTCACGACCAATAATACGACCCTTGACCTCGTCAGACTCGATATTAAATACTGTCACCGCATTCTCAATAGCGGTCTCAGTAGCCACACGCTGGATAGATGCAACAACAATACGCTTTGCCTCCTTTGTGGCTGTAAGCTTTGCCTCCTCGATAGTCTCAGTCACAAATGCCGCAGCCTCAGCCTTGGCCTCGTTCTTCATATTCTCGATAAGTATGCTCTTAGCCTCATCAGAACTCATACCTGATATCTGCTCCAAACGCTCGTTCTGAGCCTTGATAGCTGCTGCAAGCTCCTCCTTACGAGCCTCAACACTCTTTAGCTGAGTATCAAGTTGCTCCTTGCGCTTGTCACACTCCGATGACTTGCGATCGAGCTCCTTCTCCTTATGCTGAAGATTAACCTCAAACTGCTTGGCACGCTGCTCACTCTGCTGAAGTTTCTGATTACGCTCGTTAACCTGACGATCATGATCACTCTTAAGCTGAATAAACTTCTCCTTAGCCTGAAGCATCTTCTCCTTCTTTATCATTTCGCCGTCTGCCTCAGCCTTCAATACAATGGCTTTGGCGCGTGCGTGAACTGCAAAGTAGGCAACAAAACCTCCTACTATAGCACCCACAACAACACCGACAATTATCCATATTGATTCCATAGAGATATTAATGTTATTATATTGTTATTAAATAGTTTACACACAAAAAAGCCCGCAAAAATTCCTTAATTTGTTTGACGAATCCAGCGATTAGTCATAGGTGGGGCTCCGAGGCACGCAACAGTCCACTGGTGGCACTTACGCACCACACCCATAGGGTTGAGGCCTTGTTTTGTGACACTACTCGAGAGTTGTCCCAATGTAATTAAAATTGTACAGATCGCAAAGCTTTTAAGGAATCTATGCGGGATAGATCTATAAAAAGAACCTATGCACATTAAGGCGTGCCACCAATATATCAAGCAAATATCAAGCCCTGACGGACTCTAAGCCTTCACATAATCTCGTATCCTACGCTCTATAGCCTCCAACGCCTCTATATCTTCATCACCAAGCGAAACGCTACGCTCAGAATGTAGGAACTTAATTGTATATCGCAACGCTGCCATCGCCAGACGATCCTGACTATCAAACTGCGGCACGCGGTTAAACTCCGCAATTGCCTCATCTAAACGCTTAGCAGCTATACGGTAAAGCTCTTCGTTTGCTGCATCTACAGTCATAGGATAGCTCTTACCAGCTATAGATATGTTTATCTTTATCTTCTTATCCATACCCTACACTCCTATATTATATATAAAGAGTCTCCTATTTATCATTATCCTGCTGATGCTTGACGGCATCAATACAACGGTCAATCTCCCGCAATAAACTGTTGACACGCTGCCTTGCACGCACTACATCACCCCCTGCGCCAGACATAACTCCCGAAAGCTCCAAGCTCTTAATACGCTCTTCAAGTCCTCTTACTCGCTCCTCCAAGCCTCTCTTCTCAGCAACAAGCCTATCTCTCTCAGCGATAAGCTCACGACACTCCAAGGCACTCTTCTCATGCGAAGCTATAAGATTTTCAACCTGCTCTCGCAATAGTCCAATTATATCCTTCTTTGCCATATACAACTACGCAATGGGATTAACAGCACAAATATAGTCAAAAAAATGGGATTTTCAAAACATTACCTCTAAAATAATCGCTCTTTCTACGATATAATCTCGGCATAGAGGTCATAATCCTCAGCATCGGTAATCACAACATCGTAGAAATGTCCTCGCAAAAGGCGCTTACCAAAACTCTCAATAACAAGCTCTTGATCAACCTCTGGCGAATCATACTCTGAACGACCAATATAGAAATCACCCTCCCTCCTATCTATTATCACACGCATCTTCTGTCCTATACGCTTGGCGTTGTTCTCTAACGATATACGCTCCTGAAGACGCATGATACCATCTACACGCTGCTGCTTAACATCCTCAGGCACATCATCACTCAGGCGCGTTGCAGAGTAAGTACCCTCCTCCTCAGAGTAGGCAAATACGCCCAAACGATCAAATCGTGTCGTCTTAACAAACTCCTGCAACTCAACAAAGTCCGCCTCACTCTCCGTTGGATAGCCCACAAGAAGTGTAGTGCGTAGTGCGATATCTGGTATTGCCTTGCGTAACTTCTCGATAAGGTGCAAAGCATCAGCCTTGGTATGGCGGCGCTTCATTGCCGAGAGCTGATTGTCCGAAATATGCTGGAAAGGGATATCAAGATATTTGCAAATCTTCTTCTCGCGCGCCATAACCTCGATAACCTCATCAGGGAAGTCTGTAGGATAGGCATAGTGGAGGCGTATCCACTCGATACCCTTAATCTGGCATAGACGCTCCAAGAGTTCTGCCAACTTACGCTCACCGTAGATATCCACTCCATAATAGGTCGTATCCTGAGCTATGACCATAAGCTCCTTAACGCCCTTTGCTGCCAACGCCTCAGCCTCAGCGATTAGAGCCTCCATAGGCACAGACTTATGGCGACCACGAATTAGAGGTATAGCACAGTAGCCACACATCCAGTTACAACCCTCCGAGATCTTAAGGTAGGCATAGTGTGATGGCGTTGATAGCTCGCGCTTTGTCTCATTCTCGGTGCGATACTTTGCGCCAAGGCGCTCGACAATACCTGCCCAATCATTCACACCAAAGAAGTCGTCCACCTCAGGAAGTTCAGGGCGTAGCTCATCTGCATAACGCTGCGATAGGCATCCCACCACGAAGAGCTCCTCAATCTTGCCCATCTGCTTAAGTTGCGCTGCACGCAAGATTGTGTCGATTGACTCCTGCTTGGCATCACCAATAAAGCCACAGGTATTGATTACCACGACATCGGCATCGGTACGGTCACTATCGAAGACTATTTTATAGTCCATTGCCGTTAGTTGTGCCGCAAGATGCTCACTATCGACAGTATTCTTCGAGCATCCGAGGGTTATAATATTGATTTTCTTCATCTTAAACTACTTTTGCTCATCGCCAAACAATGCGCGGACAAACTCCTTTCTATCAAACATCTTCAATTGATCGATACCCTCGCCAATACCGATGTAGCGGACAGGGATATGGAAACGGTCGCTGATACCTATTACAACACCACCCTTAGCCGTACCGTCGAGCTTAGTGATAGCCAACGATGTCACCTGTGTAGCCTCTGTAAACTGCTTAGCCTGCTCAAAGGCATTCTGTCCTGTTGAGCCGTCCAATACCAACATAACCTCATGTGGAGCATCAGGGATAACCTTGGCCATCACATTGCGAATTTTGGTTAGCTCCTTCATAAGACCTACCTTATTGTGTAGACGACCAGCAGTGTCGATAAGCACCACATCAGCACCATTAGCCACTGCCGAACGCAAGGTGTCGTACGCCACAGAGGCTGGGTCGGAACCCATATCCTGACGCACCATTGTAGCGCCAGCACGCTCAGCCCACACCGCCAACTGATCGATAGCAGCAGCACGGAAGGTATCAGCAGCACCGATATAGACCTTACGACCTGCACGGGTGAGTTTGGCAGCAAGCTTACCAATGGTTGTTGTCTTACCTGCGCCATTAACGCCCACAACCATCATAACATAAGGATAATCCGGCTTAACCTCGATACCAAAATCCTGGGTCGAGCGATGCGACTCCTCCATAAGGTTGGCAATCTCCTCACGAAGAATGGCATGTAGCTCCGAGGTATTCATATACTTGTCGCGTGCAACACGCCTCTCGATAGCCTCGATAATCTTAACCGTGGTCTCAACACCCACATCCGATGTGATAAGCACCTCCTCAAGGTCATCTAAGACATCTGCATCGACAGTTGAGCGTCCAGCAATTGCTCGCTTAAGACGACCAAAGAAGCCCTCCTTAGTCTTTCCTAAACCCTCCTCTAACTCCTTACGCTCAGCCTCAACATCCACAACCTCGTCCTCATACTCCGGCTCTGGAGCAGGGGTTGGCTCTGGAGCAGGCTCAACAACAGGTTCTGGCTCTATGGTTGCAGGCTCCTCGGTAACAATATCCTCAACAGGCGTAGGCTCTGCTGGCTGCAGTTGCGGAGTCTCAACTTTTGGTTCTTCACTCTTTTTACGCTTAAATAGGTCAAAAAATCCCATAGTAATATGTTTTATTTATTCGTTATATATCAAGTATCTACGGCGCAGAGTTTTATACTCTTCCAACTCACTCTGCCACATCTTCTCTATCTCCTCTGCCGACTGCCCCTCGATTATCATTCTACGGACATAATCCACACCGATAAGTTTTTCGAACATCGGTGTAAAAAACTCATCTCCCATATCAAGGTCTCGGTAGGCATCCACTACATACTCCAAATTTAGTCCCTTGTGCCATATATCCTCCTCGGCAACAGAGCGCAAATCTACGCCATAACATAACTCTCCGCAGTGTGGTGGATTCTTCGAGCCAGCGTTAGGCTGAGGCACAAAACTAAACTCTCTACCCTCCATTGCAGGATGACCATACACCTCAAATGGTGCATCTGTACCGCGTCCCATACTAACCACCGTACCCTCAAACAGGCAGGTCGATGGATAAAGATATATGGAGTGCAAAGTTGGAAGGTTGGGTGATGGTGCTATAGGCAAGGTATAGTGGGTCTGATGATCGTAGTTACGACACTTCACAACCTCTATATCTGCCGCTTTAGACCAACCTTCGCCTATTGCCATTAGGGCAATCTCGCCCATTGTGAGTCCATGTACCACAGGTATAGGCAACCACCCTACTCCCGACTTATACCTCATATCGAGGATAGGTCCATCGACATAGTGACCATTTGGGTTAGGTCTATCCAATATTACCACCTTAACGCCAAAATCTGCCGAGGCATCAATCATGCGGAGCATAGATATATAATAGGTATAGAATCTAAGTCCTACATCCTGCATATCGACAATTAGCACATCAAACGAGCGCATCACCTCATCCGAGGGTCGCTGCGTATTGCCATTATAGAGTGATAGTATAGCCACACCCGTAGCCTCATCCACAGAGTTTGCCACCTTTAATCCCGCCTCAACCTTACCACGAAAGCCATGCTCAGGGGCAAAGATACCAACGAGATTGACACCCTCCCTATGTAACATATCCACAAGATGCTCATTCGCGCTATACATGGCAGTATGATTTGCCAACACCGCAACTCGTTTACCTTCGAGCAACGGCATATAACGCTCCGTATCTGTAGCACCCACCAACACCTCTTGTGCCGATAGGTTAAGTATCGACACTACAAGGAATAGAAGAGAGATGTAGATATGCCTAAACATCCTTATTTTACTAAAATTGTAACAAATACTCTTTGATGAAATTGTCCAAATCGCCATCCATCACAGCCTCAACATTTGAGGTCTGATATCCTGTACGATGATCCTTAACGCGTCTATCATCAAAGACATAGCTTCGTATCTGTGAACCCCACTCGATGCGCTTCTTGGTAGCCTCAAGAGCCTGCTGCGTTGCCATGCGCTTATCCAACTCGCGCTGATAGAGCTTTGAGCGGAGGATGCGCATCGCATTCTCACGGTTGTTGAGCTGTGAGCGTGTCTCCATATTCTCGATAAGGAACTCCACAGGCTCACCCGTCTCGGCATCCTTACCATGATAGCGTAGACGAACAGCCGTCTCGACCTTATTTACATTCTGACCACCTGCACCACTCGAACGGAAGGTGTCCCACTCGATATCCGCAGGCGAGATGTTTATCTCGATACTATCATCAACCGCAGGCGAGATAAAGACAGAGGCAAAGGTTGTCTGACGCTTGTTGTTGGCATTAAAAGGCGAGAGACGCACCATACGATGCACACCACTCTCAGAACGAAGGTAGCCATAGGCATACTCTCCCTCAAACTCCAATGTACAGGACTTTACCCCCACCTCATCACCAGCCTGATAGTTTGCCACCTTGACCGTATAACCATGTGCCTCACCCCAGCGTGTGTACATACGCATAAGCATTTGCGCCCAATCCAATGCCTCGGTGCCTCCTGCACCCGCATTGATATCCATGATAGCACCGAGCTTATCCTCCTTGCCCGAAAGCATCTGCTTAAGTTCCAACTTTTCGGTTAGCTCCACAGCTGCAAGATACTGCTCCACAGCCTCATCCTCGGTAATCACACCCTCGGATACGAAGTCAGGGATAAGTTCCAAATCATCCACCGCACGGCGCATAGCGGCATACTCATCCAAGATAGCCTTTATATCTGCCACCCTCTTAAGTTGCTTACGCGCCGCATCGGGGTCATCCCAAAAGTTTGGCTCCTCGGTACGCTCCTGCTCGTTGCGTAGGTCAATCTCTCGCTGCTCGATATTTATCGAGGTGCTGAGTTTATCGGCTCGCGCCCGTAGGTCACTTATCTGTTCGTTAGATACCATCACAACTCTTTTTTGATGATAGGAATTACCCCCTTATCACAACAATATTTTGTTGTTAGAAGGGGTTAGATTTGGAGATTTGTCGCAGACTGAAAAAGCGGAGTTTACTTGGCGTAAATGAGCATTTTTCAGGCAAGCAAAGCTTCGAAGATATCCCCTTATCACAACAAAATTACTCTATTTCCCAGTCAAAACCATCCTTACGATCCTTAACTCGGATACCAATTGCTGTGAGGTTATCGCGAATCTTATCGGATGTAGCCCAATCCTTGTTTGCCTTGGCCTCCATACGCATATTAAGGAGCATATCTACAAGAGGCGACACCATATCCTTACCACCTGCATCGGCAGCCTTCTCGTTTCTAAGACCAAGGATATCGAATACATAGCGGTTGATTACACTCTTCAAGGTCTCAAGATCACCTGCTGTGAATGACTGCTGACCCTCGGCTGCCTGATTAATGATACGCACCCAATCGAAGAGTGCCGAGATAACCATTGGAGAGTTAAGGTCATCCGCCATAGCCTCCTTACAACGGCGCTCCAAATCCGCAACATCCGAAGTAGACTTATCTGCTGGTTTAAGCTTACCAAGTGTCTCGATACCCTTCATTAGTCGATCAAGACCCTTCTCTGCTGCCTGCAACGCCTCATTCGAGAAGTCGAGAGTTGAGCGATAGTGAGCCTGAAGCACGAAGAAACGAATGGTCATAGGTGTATAAGCCTGCTCAAGAATTGGGTGGTTACCCGTAAAGAGCTGCTCAAGGGTGATGAAGTTACCGAGCGACTTACCCATCTTCTGACCATTGATAGTAATCATGTTGTTGTGTACCCAATAGCGAGCCGAGTCCTTACCAAGTGCTGCTGTAGACTGCGCAATCTCACACTCATGGTGTGGGAACATAAGATCCATACCTCCACCGTGGATATCGAACTGCTCACCGAGATACTTTGTACTCATTGCCGAACACTCCATGTGCCATCCTGGGAAACCATCGCTCCATGGTGAAGGCCAACGCATAATATGCTCTGGGGCAGCCTTCTTCCAGAGGGCAAAATCGAACGAATGATGCTTATCGCTCTGACCATCCAACTCGCGGGTATTTGTGACAATATCATCGAGGTTTCTACCCGATAGTCGACCGTAGTGGTAGTCCTTGTTATACTTCTCAACATCGAAGTAGATAGAGCCGTTTGACTCGTAGGCATAGCCAGCATCAAGAATGCGCTGCACCATGGCAATCTGCTCGATGATATGACCCGAAGCGTGTGGCTCGATAGATGGAGACTTAACACCCAACTCACGCATAGCGTCATGGTAGCGCTCAGTGTAGTAGTGGGCAATCTCCATAGGCTCCAACTGCTCCAAGCGAGCCTTCTTTGCAATCTTATCCTCACCATCATCAGCATCTTGCTCCAAGTGACCTACATCTGTAATGTTACGCACATAGCGCACCTTGTAGCCCAACGACTGCAAATAGCGGAACATCAAATCGAAGGTTACTGCTGGACGGGCATGACCCAAGTGTGGATCGCCATACACTGTAGGACCGCAAACATACATGCCTACATGCTCTGGGTTAATAGGCTCAAAGGTCTCCTTGCGACGAGTGAGCGTGTTATACAAAACAATCTTTTCCATTTTATATCTTTAATTTTTATCGTTACTGAACTTTACCATAAATCTGTAATATAGCATACTGAGCATCCTGCGATAGGTAGTCCTCCAATGCATAGCTATACTCGGCAGGGGCGTTTCTTCCCGCAACTATACGGCTTAGAGGCAGACTGTCATATATCTCAAAGAGGTTGCATATATGACCCTCAACAAGAGCCATAGCAGGGTCATCAATATCGCTTGGTGTGAGTCTGCTGATAGCATCAAGGTAGCTATTTACAAGTGTATCGAAATTTAGAGGGCGCTCCACCAAGGCATCCTCAGTAGTGCCATTAGCTACCCACTCGAAGCTACCTGCCAAGAGGTGACTTGTATCGAGTGTCTCAATAATATCGAGCATAGCGTTGTATAGCTCCTCACTTATAGCGTAAGAGAAACTATCGTAGGTTGCATACTGCAAGTAGTAGGCTACCCACTCGCCACGGCTCTTTATATACTCCGCCGCAAGCTTATCACCCTTGTGGTAATCCTCCTCGGCTCGCATAAAGAGTTCATCGCTACGAAGCAGATGCTTGTTTACCTCCTCGACATCCAAACCACGATGAATAGCCGTTGCCTGATACTCTGCAGCTGCATCCGAGAGATCATAGAAGTAGGTAAACTTATCCCCATTATCAACAACTGAAGTATCAATATCGAGCATCTTGGCAAAGAGTCTATTTGCCTCTTCAAGCTCCTCGATAGACTTCTCAAGGTAGTAGTTGGCCACGGTATAGTAGCCACGAATATATGGCTGAGTATTACTGTGTGTATAGCCAATCTTCTTTGATGGTAGCACCTCAATACCTCTATCAAGAAGCTCCTCAGCCTTGGTTACGCCATCATCACCACCACGGCGTAGGAACTCTGTAGCCACACGCGCAAAATTCTCGCGAAGACGCGAAGCTGTTATGTTGTAGCGATAGAAGTAGTCCACCAAGACATCCTCATCAGCAAGATTGCCGTAGTAGAATGGCTCAACCTCTGGGTCATTACCCATAAAGAGAGGATAGAGTTTGTCTGCATCCAAATATCCCGCCTCAGAGCCTGAACGATAGCGCGTATAGATTGGAACAAAGGTATATGCATAGCCATCAAATCGAGCATAATCGACAATGCCGTAATCCTTCATAAGGTGCGCCTGTGTGAATGACAACGGACGCTTCCAGTCGAAGTTGGCAAACAAATCGAGCATCATCAAATAGTCCTTGGTAAGGAGCGACTTACCACCAAGCGAGATATATACCTCATCTTCGGCACGCTCAACATCCTCTGCTGATAGAATACCCGAAGCCACAACATTCGCCTTATTCACAGGTATGACATAACGCTTTGCAGCAAGAATATAGTCACTATCCAAACCATCGAAATAGCTATCGACCTTTGTCTTAAGTTTACCCACCATACGGTAATCCTCCTTGCGCTCCGCAACAGGGATTGTCTCACCCTGCCCAAGGATATAGATACGACCACCGTTGATAGCCATGTTCATCGGCTCCTCAGAGATAAATAGGCGAATAGCATCACTTAACAGCATATCACACTCGGCAATAGAGTCGTTATATCGCCAATACTCCTCCATCTTGTTGTAGTCGGTCATAAACTCCTCATTGGCAAGGATAGCATCGAAGATATCCTGCGCCATGACATAAGGGACATAGACATCATAGAAGCTATCCGATGAGGTGTCGCCACGCGATATAAACTCCTCAATGTATGGTCTATACTCGGACATTATATCCTGACACTCGCCAACCTTCTTGGATATCGTGCTGTAGCCACCCGAAATACTCTGCTGACGACCCGAAAGGTCGGTATAATCGATGTGGTAGTACCCCTCGTTCTCGATACGGCGACGCTCCATGCGCAACCTCTTAGCCTTGTCATTATCGATAACATCAATAGGATTTGTTACAAGTGTCCAGTCGTTTACAAAGCTATACTTCTCGGTAGGAATAGAGAATGGCACACCCTCAGCCTCATTAGCAGCAAGCTTCATCTCATCGATATACCACTCACCACCGAGGTAAGATGAGTTCATCACCCTCACATCAGGGCGGACACCCTCAACCTCCTGACAATACCACAACGGGAAGGTATCATTATCACCAAAGTTGATGATAATAGCATTCTGAGGCACAGAGTTAAGGTAGTTACGACCAATATCGCGTGCCATATAGCGTCCTGAACGGTCATGGTCATCCCAGTTCTCCGTTGCAAGTACCACAGGTACACTCACCGACATAAGCACCGCGACCATTGAGGCGGTCATCGTCCACTTATGACTGCCCTTGGCAAACCTATCGACCAACGACTGCAACAAATCACCGATAGCCATAACACCCAAGCCAAGCCAGATACTAAAGGCGTAGAAGGCTCCGGCATATACATAATCTCGCTCACGAGGCTCATCAGGTGCGGTGTTGAAATAGACCACAAGCGCTATACCCATCATCACAAAGAGAAGGGCAACCACGATAAAGTTACGCCAATCTACATTGAGCTGATATATCATACCGAGCAAGCCAAGCAACAACGGAAGGAAGAAGTAGCCATTGTGCGCAGGGTTATTCTCCGCCTCAGAAGGGAGCAGCGTGCGCGGTCCTACATAGAACTTATCAATAGCATCGATACCCGACAACCAGCCACCATGCAAATAGATACGGTTTTCGGTGTCCGACTGTAGCTGGTTATCATCCTGACGACCCACAAAATTCCACATAAAGTAGCGCCAGAACATATCTCCCATCTGGTAGCCAAGGAAGTAGTTGATATCCTCCAAGGCTGTAGGCTCATACCATGCACCACCCTCCGAGTCCTCAACATAGACCGAAGGATGACCATTAACCATATTTACCCAGCCCTGCTCATAGCTATCCTTACGCGAATAGTGCCACATACGAGGCAACAGACGATTAGCCTCCGAGGGGTACTTGTAGCCATCAAAAATCTCCTTCTCTTCATACTTACCCGTCGCAGGATTGAGCCACATCATGCTCTTTGACTCGTAATCTCCTGTAGGGATATACTCATCCTCAGACATATAGTCATAGTTAGGCTCAACAACAGATAGCGGCATAGCCGAATAGTATGGACCCATAAGCAGTGGACGGTTACCATACTGATCACGATTAAGCAGACTTAGCAACTTATGCGGTGTCGACGGGTCGTTGGAGTTCATCGGAGGATTTGCCGCTGCACGAATAGATACCGAAGCATAAGATGAGAAGCCTATGAGTATCACCGTCATAGCCATAGCCACTGTATTTAGGACCTTATAGCCACGCTTATGGGTAAAGAGAACAAGATAACCCAATAGTGCAAATACCGCAATTGTGAACGCCACCATGCCAACATTCACAGGCAGACCCAAGGTATTTACCGCAAAGGTATCTACCGCAGCACCCAAAGCAACGGTATATGGAATAATAACGCCATTTATCACACCAAGTATCACCACCGAGATTAGCAGAGCAAGTGCCATCTTTAAGAGATAGTCCTTCGCTGTGCGATACTCATACTTGCGGAAGAAGTAAATCATCACCAAGGCAGGTATGGTGAGCAGGTTAAGGATATGCACACCAATCGAAAGACCCATAAGGTAGGCGATAAAGACTATCCAACGCATGGATGTTGAGCGGTGAGCATTCTCCTCCCACTTAAGCATCAACCACACCACAAGAGCCGTGAACATTGATGATAGCGCATACACCTCACCCTCGACAGCCGAGAACCAGAAGGTATCGGTATAGGCATAGGACAAGGCACCCACAACACCAGAGCCAAGCACAAGAACCATCTTGCTAAGCGACATTGGCTCATTCGAGTTGGTTATCACTCTGCGGGCAAGGTGTGTGATTGTCCAGAATAGAAACAAGATACAGAAGCCCGAAGCAACGGAGTTCATAGCGTTTATCATCATAGGCACACTCTCTGGTGTAGGAGCAAGCATCGATGCCAAGCGTGCCAGCATCATAAAGAGCGGCGCTCCGGGGGGATGACCCACCTCCAACTTATACGATGTGGCGATAAACTCACTACAATCCCACAAACTTGTCGTAGGCTCCATGGTCATCAAATAGGAGATTGTAGCCACAAAAAAGACTACCCATCCTATGATGTTATTCCAACGATTAAATCTATTCAAATTATCAATCATACTTCAATGCAATATTTAATCCGCAAATATAATAATATTTGCCAGATAATCAAAATCGAAAATGAAAATAAAAAGGTCAAATAGAGATATCTACATAAATCGCCTCCACTATTTGCAATATAGACTCTCAAAATTGAAAAATGTTGTGTATATTTGCAAAAAATATGGCTTAGAATATGAGACTCGACACACTATCAATCATAGAGTTCAAAAACATTGCAGAGCAGAGGTTAGAACTATCCTCTGGCATCAACTGCTTTGTGGGCGATAATGGCGCTGGCAAGACCAATATTTTGGATGCTGTACACTACCTCGCCATGGCGCGTTCTATGAGTACGATAACTGACTCTCAGTGCGTTATGCACGGCAAAGAGTCATTTCTTACAGAGGGTCGTTTTATAGGAGATAATGAGCATATTGAGAATATATTGTGCAGCTATGCACGCCGCGGAGGCAAGACCCTAAAGCGCAATGGCAAGGAGTATGACAAGCTCTCTGACCATGTGGGACACATCCCTATTGTTGTGGTATCGCCTGCCGACACAGCACTGATCAGCGATTCTGCCGAGGAGCGTAGAAAATATATCAACAGATTTATCTCGCAGATAGATCGCGGCTATATGAATGCTTTGATACGCTATAACGCAGCTATTCAGGAGCGTAACAAGCTGCTTAAAAACTCTCCTACTGAGGAGATGTTGCTAATTTATGATGCTATGCTCAGTGCCTCGGCCGAGACAATTTTTCAGCGCAGAACGGAGGTTATCGAGCGGCTACGCCCATTGGTTGAGAGCTACTATGCCCTACTTTCCGAGGAGCGCGAGGCAATAGGTATCAACTACAAGAGCGAGTTGCATGAAGCACCACTTATGGAACTACTACAGGCATCGCGCCAGAAGGATTTGGTCAATGAATACACCACATCGGGCATACATCGTGACGACATAGTCTTTACTATGGGTGATTTCCCGCTACGCAAATATGGTTCTCAGGGGCAACAAAAATCCTTCCTTATAGCCTTAAAACTTGCTGAATATACACTACTTACCGAACACTGCAAGGAGCGCGCCATACTACTTCTTGACGACCTTTTCGACAAGCTTGATATGCGCCGCGTAGCACAGCTACTGCGCATTGTAGGAGGCGAGATATTTGGTCAAATTTTTATCACCGACTGCAACAAACATCGCCTTGAGCGTACACTCGGCGAAGCGGAGGTGGAGTACAGATTATTCAACATAAATAGCGGTAGTGCCACAACACTATGAAACGCACAGAGCCAAAGATTATAGGTGATATTTTAAGGGAGTTCTTCGAGCGCCCCTTTGTAGCGCGCAAACTCGCCGAGGGCAGACTTCCAGAGCTTTGGGCAGAGGTTGTAGGCTCGCATATCGCATCGCTAACACACACCTTTGAACTCAAAAACGGCATACTCCATGTGGGCATATCATCATCCGTCGCCCGCCAAGAGATTTTCTTCCGCCGCGATGAACTTATGACCATTCTCAACAATCGCTCAGGTCATAGGATAATCAATGCAATCATCGTAAAGTAAAGACTTTCGCTCACAACTAATTAGTAAATAGTTAAAAAGCCCTGCTTGTTAGGATTGTGGTGCCGACATGAAATTAGGCTGGAAGGGACTTTCTTGGTGTATTTCCCTTTCAGCCTAATGATTAAGGTGCCGCAGAGTGCGGCTTATCCAAACACAACTCGAACAACTTCACGGGCAGCACGACCTAATTTCTTGTCAGGAGTCGTGCTATGTGGTATATCACAAGTAATAAAACGACAACAACTTCACGGGCAGCACTACCCAATTTCTTGTCAGAAGGCTGCAGATACAACGCTCGGCAAAAATCCCGACGATGGGCTGTACTTAGGCGTACTGCTCATTGTCGGGACTTTTTGTTAGCGGCAGTAGATGTCTGCCTTATCACAAGAAATTACTTGAGGTTCATCTGATCAATAAGAGCCTTAGTCTGAGGCTTATGACCGCGGAAGTTTACATAAAGTTCCATAGGGTGCTTATGACCGCCCTGCTCAAGAACCTCGTAGCGGAACTTATCAGCAACCTCCTTAGAGAAGATACCCTCCTGCTGGAAGTATGAGAAGGCATCAGCTGCAAGCACCTCGGCCCACTTATAACCGTAGTAACCTGTAGCGTAGCCACCTGAGAAGATATGAGTGAATGATGGACCCATAGCACAACCCTCAGCTATAGGAAGCACCTTAGTAGGCTCCAATGCTGCAAGCTCAAAGGCGTGAACATCGCCCTCGTATGGAGTTGTGATTGTGTGCCATGCCATATCAAGCATACCGAATGAGAGCTGGCGTACATTGTAGTATGCAGCAAGGTAGTTCTTAGCAGCTACAAGCTTCTCGATAAGCTCCGCAGGCATAGCCTCCCCTGTCTGGTAGTGCTTAGCCCAAAGGTCAAGATACTCCTTCTCTGTCGCCCAATTCTCCATAATCTGTGAAGGAAGCTCCACGAAGTCACGCTTAACAGATGTACCGTTAATAGACTCATACTTACCCTTTGCGAGGATGCCATGAAGACCATGACCGAACTCATGAAGGAAGGTAGTAAACTCATCAAAAGTAAGAAGCGATGGAGTGTTAGCTGTAGGCTTAGTAAAGTTCATAACAAGCTGTACCAAAGGACGCTGCTCAACACCATCCTTGATGCTCACACCGCGGAACTCTGTCATCCATGCACCAGCGCGCTTAGACTCGCGTGGGAAGAAATCAAGGTAGAGGATAGCCATAAGCTTATCAGACGCATCCTTAACCTCATAAACAGTAGCCTCAGGGTGGTAGGTCTCGATGTTATCAACCTGAGTGAATGTCAAGCCATAGAGCTTGCCTGCAAGCATAAAGACTGCATCCTTAACATTCTCAAGCTGTAGATAAGGCTTAACCTGCTCGTCGTTGATAGAGTACTCTGCCTCCTTATACTTCTCGCTATAGTATGCCCAATCCCAAGGCATAAGCTCGCCCTCGAAGCCGAGTGACTTAGCGTATGCAGCAACAGTAGCTACATCCTTCTTAGCGTAGTCAAAAGTAGCATCGCAAAGCTCGTCAAGGAAGCCTGTAACAGTTGTACGGTTCTCAGCCATACGATCCTCCAAAACATAATCTGCATAGCACTCATAACCAAGAAGGTTAGCAATCTTAAGACGAAGGTCGGTAATCTTGCGGATATTCTCCATATTGTCGAACTCACCACCTACAGCACGAGAGTTGTATGCGCGGTAGAGCTGCTCCTTGATATCGCGCTGCGAAGAGTAGGTCATAAATGGACCATAGCTTGGTGCCTGCAATGTCACAGTCCAGCCCTCCTCACCGCGAGAAGCAGCATCAGCAGCAAGACCCTCCTTTACGAAGTCTGGAAGCTCAGCAACCTTAGCCTCATCGGTGATATTGAGAGTGAAGGCGTTTGTAGCATCCAAGGCATTCTGACCAAACTTAAGAGTTAGATTAGAAAGCTCGGTGGTGTACTGACGGTACAACTCCTGAGCCTCGCCCTCAAGCAAAGCACCTGAACGAGCGAAACCCTTGTATGTCTCCTCCAAGAGCATCATATCCTCCTCATCGAGATTAAGGTTCTCGCGCTGATCGTAGACAGCCTTAACACGAGCAAATAGCTCAGGGTTAAGCGAGATATCATTTGAGATAGCAGTGAGTTTTGGAGTGATGTTAAGAGCAATCTGCTGCATCTCAGGAGATGTTGAGCAGTTGTTCAAAACATAGAATACACCTGTTACGCGACCGAGCAACTCGCCAGACTCTGCCATAGCCACGATAGTATTCTCAAAGGTTGGAGCCTCTGGGTTATTAACAATAGCATCAATCTCTGCACGGTTAATCTCAATAGCGTAGTCGATAGCTGGCTCGTAGTGCTCAAGCTTAATCTCTGAGAATGGTGGTGTCTGATATGGGGTATCCCACTCTGCCACCAATGGGTTCTTCTTGATGTCGTCACCACAACCAACAAGACCCAAAGTCAATGCTGACATAATAAAAAGTACTTTTTTCATAGATTATTTTTTAATAGGTTTCTTTATTGTTTCATTACGGATTGCCTTGCCCGGCTGTGCATGGAAAGCCTTGTCTGACTTAGATCTAAGGTCTGGTCTAATCATTGATTCAACAGCCTCAACCTCAGGTTTATCACTCAGCGTATCGACAACCTCTGGCTCCTGCCATAGACCGCGCGCCTTAAGCATAGCTGTCTTATCAGGGTCTGCACCACGGAACTTACGATACATCTCCATACCCGGCTTCTGACCACCCTGCGCAAGAAGATCATAGCGGAAGCTGTGTGCAAGCCCCTTATCGCAGATGTCGCGGCTCTGCTTGAACGCCTCAAAGGCATCCTTATCCAACACCTCGGCCCATAGATAGAAGTAGTAACCAGAAGAGTAGCCACCGTTAAAGATATGAGCGAAGTATGGATAGCGATAGCGAGGCTCAATCTCAGGGATAAGACCACGGCGTGTAGCGAGGTTGTACTTCTCAAAGTCGTTGATATCAAGATCTGTATAGACCTCCAACGAATGGATATCCATATCGATGAGTGCCGCAGCGGCAAGCTCTGTGGTAATAAAACCTTGATTAAAGAGCGAAGCGTTCTGAATCTTCTCGATAAGTCTATCAGGAATAACCTCACCTGTACGGTAGTGTACGGCATACTCCTTCATAATCTCTGGCTCAAATGCCCAATTCTCCATAATCTGCGATGGAAGCTCCACAAAGTCACCCTCAACCTCAGCAAGACCACGATAGCGAACATCCGCAAAGAGGAAATGAAGAGCATGACCGAACTCATGGAACATGGTCTCCGCCTCATCGAATGTAAGAAGCGATGGAGTATTGCCCACAGGCGGTGTAAAGTTACATACGATACCGATTACAGGAGCTTTACGCTCGCCATCCACATAGCGCTGCTCAGTGAAGTTACCACACCATGCGCCACCACTCTTGGAGTTGCGTGGATATGGGTCAAGGTAAAGCACACCAACATGCGACTGATCATGGTCAAGCACCTCATATACAGTACACTCCTTATGGTAGCGAGGAGCTACAATTGGGCGGAAGGTGATGCCATAAAGACGATTTGCAAGGTAGAACATACCATCACGCACATTATCCAACGATAGGTACTGACGCACAGCCTCCTCATCGAGCTGATACTTCTTCTTACGCACCTGCTCAGCGTAGTACCACCAATCAGACTTCTCGAAAGTCTCACCCGGAAAATCGCGCTCGAAAATCCTCTTCATCTCCTCCAACTCGCGCTTTGCAGACTCCAACGCTGGCTCGAATATCTCCTCCAAGAGGTTATATACAGCCTGTGGATTACCAGCCATCTGGTCAGCTGTCACATAGTGTGAGTATGACTTAAAGCCAAGAAGATTTGCCTTCTCGACACGAAGGCGCGCCATATCCTCTGCAAGCTGCTTATTATCGAACTCATTATCGTTGTTACCACGCATGATATAGCCATTGTATAACTCGCGGCGCAGGTCGCGATTCTTCGAATATGTAAGGAATGGCAGCATGCTCGGCTTAGCAAGAGTGAACACATACGCATCCTTCTTACCCATAGCCTCTGCAGCCTCACGCGCCTGATTACGAACACCCTCAGGAAGCTCTGTAACCTGATCAGCGGTAAGCTCAATGAAGAAGTTACTATTCTCCTTGAGGAGGTTATTACCGAAACGGATAGATAGCTCCGAAAGCTCAGCATTAATCGTCATAAGACGCTCCTTAGCCTCCCCAGAGAGCAACGCGCCAGAACGAACAAACTTGTTGTAGGTCTTCTCTACAAGACGCATCTGCACCTCATCGAGTTTGAGACTCTTGCGCTTATCGTAGACAGCTTTTACCTTCTCAAAGAGCTTGTCATTGAGCATAATGCTGTTGTAATGCTCCTCAACACGAGGTATCATCGTGTTTTGCACCTCCTGCATCTTGTCATCCATATCCGAAGATGATAGCATACCAAAGATAAGATTAAGCTCATATAGTTTGATGCCAGAGTTATCCATTGCGAGGATTACATTCTCGAACGAAGGCTCCTCCTCTGAAGCTACGATAGCGGCAATCTCCTCGTTGTGCATCTTCATAGCCTCCTCAAAAGCAGGAGCATAATGCTCTGTCTTAATCTTATCAAATGGTGGAACACCAAACTCGGTTGTCCACTCCTCGAGCAAAGGATTTGTGGTATCACTCACCACATCCGAACCACAAGATAGGGTCATAGTCATAACTAAGAATAGTGACGATAATGTTAAAAGGCGTTTCATCTATAATATTTTTTAATTAACTTTGCAAAGTTAAACAAAATTATTGCAATGCAACTATTTTATGCGCCCGAAATTTCACTTCCTTGCCATACGCTTGGCGAGGAGGAGTCAAAACACTGCATCCGAGTACTTAGGATGAAGTGTGGCGACGAGCTACATCTCACCGACGGCAAGGGTACGATGTATCGCTGTAAAGTGGTGAATGACAATCCAAAACGCTGCACCGTAGAGGTTATCGAGACCACCCCAAACTATGAGCCTCTGAGCTATAATTTGGTAATGGCCGTAGCCCCCACAAAAAATATTGACCGTTTCGAGTGGTTTTTGGAAAAGGCTACCGAGGTTGGTATCTCTGAGATATATCCGCTCCTATCGGAGCATAGCGAGCGCAAGGAGATAAAGCACGAACGCGAGGAGAAGGTTATAACCTCGGCCGTTAAACAATCACTTAAGGCGTACCACCCCACTCTTCACCCCATGACACGCTTCAAAGATTTGGCAACCATGCCGTTCGAGGGGGATAAATTTATTGCACACTGCAATAGCGAGGTAGGTAACCAACGCGAATATCTCGGCTCTTTGATAAAAAAAGGGGCAAGTACCCTAATTTTAATTGGTCCAGAGGGCGATTTTTCCGAGGAAGAGATTATCTTTGCAATCGATAATGGTTTTAAGCCTATCACCTTGGGCAAGGAGCGTCTGCGTACAGAGACAGCTGCAGTTGTCGCAACGGTGGTAGTATCAACTATTAACAAGCTATAACTCAATACTTAAACATAATGCTGTTTTACACTTTATTAGCGGCTATCGTTGTTATCGCAGCAATATTCCTCACACCTCTAAAGCAGAAGGTGTGGGTAGCCACCGGCGTTGTTGCCACTCTGGCTCTTGCTGCTATATCGATTGCCATCAAGGCACTTGTGGAGGGAAGTGTACATCTTTGCTCTTTCTCCACACAGCTCTTCGGCGAGGAGAGCTTCGCGGTAGATAAACTATCCGCACTATTCCTTATCATCATCTCAATAGCCTCCGTAGCAGTTGTGCTATACTCGCGAGGCTATCTTGAGGGTTATCTGAAGCGTTACGCCGAGGCACACATCTCGATGCACTACACCGCGCTTGTGATGTTGGTTGCATCGATGATGTTTGTGGTGATGTCGAGTGGTGGTTTTTCGTTCCTCTTTGCTTGGGAGCTTATGACCATCGCTTCATTCATCCTTATACCATTCGAGGCTGAGCGTCAGGAGACACGCCGAGCTGCACTCAACTACTTGGTGATGATGCACATAGGATTTATATTCCTTGTCATAGGCTTTGTGCTTGTTGCAAATGTCACAGGCTCGGCTAACTTTGTGGCTATTGTCGATTACTTCAAGTTAGCAAAACCATTGCCTCTATTCATTATCATGTTTATTGGCTTTGGCATGAAGGCGGGTCTCTTCCCTATGCATATCTGGCTACCTGAGGCGCACCCTGCAGCACCATCGCATGTGTCGGCCATTATGTCGGGCGTGATGATTAAGACCGGCGTGTATGGTATCATGCGCCTAATGCAGGCTATCGACCACAACATCGAACTTTTATACTCGATAGGTCTTATCGTCTTGTTGGCAGGTATCGTTACAGGTCTTTGGGGTGTCATCCTCGCAGCGATGCAGAATGATATTAAGCGACTTCTCGCCTACTCAAGTATTGAAAATATCGGTGTGATACTCATTGGCTTAGGCATCGCTGCTGTAGGTCATGCTGCGGGTAGTAACCTTATCGGCATGTGCGGCATGTGCGGTGCATTGCTTCACACCGTCAACCACTCTTTGTTCAAGACTATGCTCTTCCTAAGTGCGGGTAATATCTACTCAAAACTCCACACTACAGCGATGAACGAGATGGGAGGCTTGGCAAAGTATATGCCTGTGACCGCTATATTGATGCTATTTGCTACGGTGGCCATCTGTGCATTGCCACCACTCAATGGTTTTGTATCAGAGCTACTTATCTATATAGGAATGTTCAACGGTGTTAGCGACGGTCACGAAGTACTATACTCGATTGCGGGTATCATTGCCTTGTCGCTTATCGGTGGTATCGTAGTCCTCGCCTTCACGAAGTTGTATGGTGTTGTATTCTTAGGCTCACCACGCTCACACCATGTTGCCGAGAGTACGGAGGTTGACAACCTACGCATTGGTGCTATGGCAATTCCTGCAGTCTTCATCCTCACCATCGGTCTATTCCCACAATATGCTATTCGTCCTATAGCTGTTGTCGCAGAGGCTATTACAGGCGCAGACAAAAGTATCGCTGTTGACCACTTTGCCCCTACACTTGGTGCTTTAAGCGCAACTTGTTGGGTACTTCTGGCGATTATTCTGCTACTATACGCCCTTAAGCATAAACTACAGAGCAATCGCAAGATTGAGAGTGGTCCTACATGGGGTTGCGGTTTTACGGCAACAAATACCCGCATGCAGTACACAGGAGAGTCCTTCTCCGAGGGTTTGGAGAGCATCGGTCGCCCACTTATGAAGGATACGATAGATGGTCGTGCTGTGGATAAGAGCGAGATATTCCCTCTTGCGCATAAGTATCGTATTCGCCACAACGACAAGGTTGACTCACTACTCGGACAGCTATGGGTTAAACTCATGCACGCCATAAACGAGTATGTGATGCGTCTACGCACGGGTCGTGTGAACAACTACATCACCTTCGCCTTGGTATTCTTTGTTCTTGTGTTGATATTAACCCTTGTTGGCATCCTCTAAATGTTTGAAACCATGTTAGTTAAACTACTAAATACCGTTATAATGCTTGTTGTGGCACTCTCTATTACGGGTGTTATCAACCGCACAAGAGCAATCTGCGCAGGACGCAAGGGCATACGCTTTTTCCAGCATATATACAATGTGCGTCTTCAGCTACGCAAAGGCTCTGTATACTCAACCACCACAACCGCCCTATTCCGCATAGCCCCTACCGTATATCTCGGTGCTACGCTCTTGGCATTTCTCTTTATCCCCGTTGCCGACCTTGAGCCATTGCTCTCGTTCCACGGCGATATTATCTTTGTTGCCTACCTGTTGGCACTCTCGCGCGTGGCTATCATCCTCGCTGCGATGGATACAGGTAGCTCCTTCGAGGGTATGGGTGCTGCCCGCGAGGCGTTGTATGGCGCGCTTGTAGAGCCTGCCCTTATGATGGGTATGGCGACATTGGCCCTCTTCTGCGGCTACTCATCATTTGCCGATATCTTTGCTACGGCACAGGAGATGAGCGTCAATATTACCGTTGTAATGCTCCTTGTGGCGTATGTTTTTGTTGTGATTATGATTATCGAGAGCGGTCGTGTCCCTGTTGATGATCCAAAGACCCACCTTGAGCTTACGATGATACATGAGGTTATGTGTCTTGACTATTCAGGTGTTGATATGGCATTGATACATATCGCCGGCTGGCTCAAAAACGCTATATTTGCCGTTATCGCAGCAAATGCCGTAGCTGTAATTCTATCGTTCAACTGGTGGTTTGCAGCTCCTTTGGCAATTCTTGCGACGGGCGTTACAGTCGGACTTTTGGAGTCATTCCGCGCACGCAACAAACTCTCTCGCAACATAACCTTCATCCTCACCATCGTGGCGATGTCAGCACTGGTATTGTTGACAGGTTTCCTACTAATCCAAAACATCGAAATCTAACTTAGATATGATACTATCCCTTATAATACTATATGTATTGACGCTCATCTATCTCTCGATAGCTGACCGTTTCCGCAACCATACAACAATCCTTGCCATACAGGGTCTGTTGCTATTTGGTATCGCCATGGCACGCCTCCACGAGTATCACCCCGTAGAGATGTCATTTATCATCGCTGAGACCCTTATCTTCAAGGCGATTGTAATTCCTGCAATACTTATGCGCGTGATACGCATGACCAAGATTAATCGCATACACTCCTCATCTTCGCAGTTTGGAGCCTTGGTTATGTCTATTATCGCCCTTATCGCAAGTTGTACCATCACATACTATATGGCGGATAACCGTACCGATATGATATTCTTCGGTGTGGCACTCTACGCGTTGCTTTCGGGTCTTATCCTTATTGTTATGCGTAAGCGAATATTTGCCCATTTGGTCGGTTTTCTTGTGATTGAGAATGGTGTATTCCTCTTCTCAATGGCTATCGGTGTTGAGCTACCTATGCTTATCAACCTCGCCATTATGCTCGATATCCTTATCTCAATCCTTATCCTCGGTATGTTCCTACGCCGTATGGATAATGATATACACACCGATGAGACAGATGCTCTAACCTCTATTAAAGACTAAGCGCTATGGAAATGATTATATTTATCGCTCTATCACTTCTCCTTGCCGTGGCACCGCTTCTTGCCAAGTCGGAGCGCGCTGTACACCTTATCGCAGGAGGCTTCTTCCTCACTCAGGTTGCGAGCATCGCACTTATTATTGGGTTTAGACACATAGACGAGGTTATGCTCTATATCTTCCGTGCCGACACCCTCGCAGTACTCTTCCATATACTTATGACTGCAGTGTTGGGCTTTACACTGATACACTCATCGTCATATCTTAAGGCAGAGAATGTAACCCTAAACTCATATAAGACATACTATACGCTCCTTATGCTGCTTGCCATAGCAATAACCTGTGTCTACTACTCGGACAATGTGGCTATGACTTGGGTGTTCCTTGAGCTTACAACAATATGCTCGGCAGGCATCATCTACCACCGCGAGTTTAAGCAGTCGTTGGAGGCTACATGGAAGTATATATTTGTCTGCTCAACAGGTATCGCCATGGCATACCTCGGCATTCTGCTACTCTCAACCGTTGCGGAGCATGGTGCGCTTGACTATAATGCCCTTAAGGAGGTTATCGCCAATGGTAATCCACTTTATTTGAAGGTGGCATTCCTTCTTATGGTTGTAGGTTACAGCTGTAAGATGGAGATATTTCCACTCTACACTGTGGGTATCGATGCCAACTATGCAGCACCAGCACCAGCATCTGCTTTTATCTCTACAGCCCTTGTTAACGCAGGCTTTGTATCAATCTTCCGCATCTATGACCTCTACGCCGCAACAGGCGAGGTGTTTATATGGGCGCGTCACACTCTAATACTTATAGGTATTCTATCGTTGGCGGTGGGTGCGATGTTCCTACGCCGCACAAACAACTATAAGCGTTTCCTTTCGTACTCTACTGTCGAGAATATGGGTATTGTAGCTATAGGTATGGGTATTGGAGGTGTCGCTCTATGGGCTGCTGTGCTACATGTCATCTGCCACACCTTTGTTAAGAGTTCGATGTTCTTCCATGTGGGTATCATGCGTCATATATACGACAGCTACAGCATCAACCGTATTGGTAACTACATGAGCATTAACCGTGTGGGCGCTATTGGATTTATCATCGGCACACTTGTGTTGTTGGCATTTCCACCATCACCTCTCTTTATCTCTGAGATAATGATCTTCTCGGAGATTATATCCGTAGGCAGTTGGTGGTTGCTTATCGCCATGCTCATATTGATGTGCGTGGTTATCTACGCTATCTGGAGCCGCACGCTTCGTCTTGGCTACCACTACAACCAAGATGAACTACACCTCTCGGAGGTAAATCGCCGTCTATCATACTCGGCAACACTACTTATTGTCGTGGCAATCGCAATTGGTATCTGGATGCCAGAGGTACTACGCAACGCTATCGATGTAATTGTTAATATTGGCTAATATGGGACTATACTATATAACTAACAACACAGCCTCGGCAGTAAAGCTAAGCGATATTCCCGTTGTGGAGTATGTCGAGTTATATAACGACCTCAAGGAGCGCATGAGTAACCCACGCTTCCATGTTGGTCACTACTTTGCTACCGAGATAGAGAATGGACTTAAGTTCTATATGCTCATTCTCGATGATGAGAGTGGCGAGGTGCTTATCACATCCTTCATTCCAGACTACTACACCCGTACTCTCGCATCACTAACGGCTATTCACCAGCAGTTTCACCCCTTCGAGCGAGAGATACACGAGCTATATGGCGTGCCTTTCGATAACCACCCATGGCTCAAGCCTCTACGCTTCCCACATGACCGTCGTGACCATGAGTCAACAATGGAGAGCTATCCATTCTACACCATCGAGGGCGAGGAGCTTCATGAGGTGAATGTAGGTCCTATCCACGCGGGTATCATCGAGCCAGGAGCCTTCCGCTTTATCTGTGATGGCGAGCAGGTGCTACACCTTGAGATAGCACTCGGCTACCAACATCGTGGCGTTGAGAGTGAAATGCTGCGCAACCAAAACCGTCTACGCCAAACACTCATCGCCGAGTCTATCGCTGGCGATACGGCAGTGGGTCATGCAACGGCCTACGCAGAGCTATTGGAGAAGTTGACAAGTGTAGATATTGGCGATGACCTACGCCGTGAGCGATTGGTTGCAATAGAGCTTGAGCGTATAGCTATGCACCTTGCAGACACAGGAGCCTTGGGTACAGATATCGCATACCAGCTCTATCAGGTTGTTTGTGAGGCTCTCCGTACCGTTACAATCAACACCTCACAGGCATGGTGTGGCAACCGCTTTGGCAAGAGTCTTATCCGTCCATTCGGTAGTAACCACCCGCTTACAGAGGCTAAGATTGAGCTAATCCGTAAGAATATAGCCGATGTACGCCGCCGCTATGACGAGCTACGCACAGATATCCTTGAGGCTCACACCCTACTTGCCCGCTTCGAGCAGTGCGGTCTTGTGCCTAAAGCAGAGATGGAGCGTATAGGTGGTGTCGGTCAGGCTGCGCGTGCAAGTGGTGTAAGGCGCGATATCCGCACCACACACCCTTCGGGTTATTATGCTGTGGGAGTTACTCACGAACCTATACTTAAGCATGATGGCGATGTTATGTCACGCCTCGCAACACGCCTTGATGAGGTACTACAGAGCGCCGACTACATAGAGAAGGTACTCTCCACATATAAGCCTACCGAGGGAAATATCGCCAAGCCTGATTACGAGGCTAAATTAGAGGGTGATTGCCTATCATTCTCATTGATTGAGGGTTGGCGCGGCGAGATATGCCATGTTGCACTCACTGACGCTGAGGGTAACATCGCAAAGTATAAGATTAAGGATCCAAGCCTACACAACTGGCTCGGTCTTGCTATAGCTGTGCGCACCGAAGGTATCTCGGACTTCCCTATCAATAACAAGAGTTTTAATCTGTCGTACTGCGGTCACGACCTATAATAGAGTGAATTATGTTTTTTCAGAAAGTTAAGATATTGCGCAGTCACGGCTCACAGTATATTCCAGACTTGGATGCCGTAACCCTTACCGAGGAGTTTCGTGGCTTTCCGCTACTTACCGACACAGAGGATAAGAGCGACTTGGAGCGCGCCGCAAAGATATGTCCTACAGGTGCAATTACTACCAAGCCACTAACATTAGATATGGGTAAGTGCCTATTTTGTGGTGAGTGCCAAAAGTGCGCACCTAAGAATATAAAGTTTACAAACGAACATCGTCTTGCAGCTACACGCCGCGAAGACCTCGTTGTACATGCAGGTCAGACTGCTCCAAAGTTTGACACATCGGCTATACGCCCCGATATTGCCAAGTACTTCGGTAAGGCGTTGGAGCTTCGCGAGGTATCGGCAGGTGGCGACTGCTCTGTGGAGATGGAGCTAAACGCTACGGGTAATGTAAACTTTGATTTTGGACGCTTTGGTGTGGGCTTTACCGCCTCACCTCGCCACTCCGATGGTCTTGTGCTTACAGGTCCTATCAGTTCAAATATGGCTGAGGCATTGGATATTTGCTACAACTCGATTGCCGAGCCAAAGATTTTGGTTGTCGCAGGCTCTGAGGCTGTGTCTGGAGGTTTGTATGCAGATAGTCCAGCAGTTGATAGAAGGTTTATCGATAAGTATCATGTGGACCTCTGGCTACCTGGCGCTCCTACGCATCCTCTATGCTTCATTGACGGTATAACACGCCTTCGAAAAAAGCAAAAGTAATAGGCTACTTGTTTTCGGTAGATTTATTTTCGGTTGCTTTTGAATTTATTTTGGTATATTTGCACCTTAGAAAACTTAAATAAAAAGATATATGAACGCTATTGTAAAGAACGATTTTCAGTTTGAGGGACAGAAGAGTCACTATGTTGGCAAGGTACGCGATGTATATAACATCAATGATGAGTATCTTGTAATGGTTGTCTCAGACCGTATCTCAGCTTTTGATGTGGTACTCCCTAAGGGTATTCCTTTCAAGGGTCAGGTGCTTAACCAGATTGCAGCTAAGTTCCTTGATGCCACAACCGACATTCTCCCTAACTGGAAGATTGCAGTGCCAGATCCAATGGTTACGGTAGGTCACCGCTGCGAGCCTTACAAGGTTGAGATGGTTATCCGCGGCTATCTCTCAGGTCACGCATGGAGAGAGTATAAGGCTGGCAAGCGCACCATTTGCGGCGTGGCAATGCCTGATGGCATGGTCGAGAACCAGAAGTTCCCAGAGCCTATCATCACCCCAACAACTAAGGCTGATGAGGGTCATGACGAGGATATCTCTAAGGAGGAGATTATCGCTCAGGGTCTTGTATCACGCGAAGAGTATGAGCAGCTTGAGGCATATACACGCGCAATCTTCCAGCGCGGTACCGAGATTGCCGATAAGATGGGGCTTATCCTTGTAGATACAAAGTATGAGTTTGGTAAGAAGAATGGCGTTATCTACCTAATGGATGAAATTCACACTCCAGACTCATCGCGCTACTTCTACAAGGAGGGATACGAGGAGCGTCTTGCTAAGGGCGAGAAGCAGAAGCAACTATCTAAGGAGTTTGTTCGCGAGTGGCTAATGGATAATGGCTTCCAGGGTCGTGAGGGCGAGCAGGTGCCAGATATGACCCCAGAGGTTGTAGCAGGCATCACAGAGCGATATATCGAACTCTACGAGGCTGTTACAGGCGAGAAGTTTGTTCGTGCGGAGGCAGACGATGTTGAGGCTCGCATCGAGAAGAATGTATCTGAGTACTTGAAGAGCTTGTAAAAGCGATAGTTTTAATCTTCTGAGGTGCAGCATCCACATTGGGCGTTGCACCTCTTATCTTTTCATGTGACTATGAAACAACGCTATATATTCTTCGATATAGACGGCACACTAAAGGCTGGAGGATATGATAATGCCTATATCCCCGACTCTACTAAGGAGGCACTTCAAAGATTACGCGCCGCAGGACATAAGCTCGCTATAGCCACAGGTCGCTCGGAGGCTATGGCTCGCGGTTATTTGAAAGAACTTGGATTCGAGAATATGGTGAGCGATGGCGGCTACGGCATCACTATAGATGGCAAGCTTAGGAGCATCACCCCACTGCCTAAGGAGCTTGTGGTGCAGCTTATCGATGAGTGCAACGCACACAATATACCATGGGCATTGCAAATCGAGAACTCCACCACACGCCAAGCCCCCGACTCGCGCTTTGAGGAGTCCACACACGATGTATATATGGCCACAGAGATTATCAATGGGCTTGACCCGCGCAACCATAACAACATCTATAAGGCCTATGTTGCATGCCGCGCCACCGAGGAGCAATACCTGCCGACACTCAATAAGCTTGCATGGTGTCGCTGGATGGAGGAGTATATCTTTGTGGAGCCAGCAGATAAGGCGTATGGTGTCCGCAAGATATTGGAGTACTGGGGAGCTGATGCGAAGGATGCCATCGTCTTTGGTGATGGTATAAACGACCTCTCGATGTTTGTAGACGATTGGTACAAGGTTGCTATGGGCAATGCCTGCGAGGAGCTTAAGGAGCGCGCTGACTATATCACCACCGATGTCGATAAG
This sequence comes from Alistipes sp., assembly GCA_017521945.1. Classification (GTDB taxonomy): domain Bacteria; phylum Bacteroidota; class Bacteroidia; order Bacteroidales; family Rikenellaceae; genus Alistipes. The sequence goes on from JAFXBB010000037.1 coordinate 28,738, forward strand.
GATGGTATATGGAATGCATGTAAGGAGTTAGGATTGTTTTAGACTTCTGTTCTGAGGTTAGATAAATTAGGGTATTTAAGGGTTATTAATGGTTTTGCTCCGCAATAACAACTTTAGTCATCCTTAATTTACCTTAATCCACCTTAGTTTGCCTTAATCACCTTTAAGTGCGACTTATCGCAATAAATTTCTTGTCAGAAGGGCACACACAACCGATATTAGCCCCACAACCCAATTTCTTGTCAGAAGGGGTCAGATGCAACGCTCGGCAAAAAAAATGCGGATGGGCTGTACTTTGGCGTACTGCCCATTCGCATTTATTTTTGTTAGCGGCAGCAGAGGTGCCCCTTATCACAAGAAATTATCTTTTGGTCTTGTAAAATGCCTTATACGAGCCACGCGCCATCTTCTGGAGCTTGTTCTTGATAAGATTCTTACGAATAGGTGCAAGGTGATCGGTAAATACAAGACCCTCAATGTGGTCGTACTCATGCTGTATAACACGCGCAGGCTTACCTGTAAACTCCTCGTCATGCTCAACGAAGTTCTCATCAAGGTAGCGCATACGGATAGATACAGGACGGCGCACATTCTCATGTAATCCAGGGAGCGATAGACACCCCTCCTCAAAGAGCGAGGTCTCCTCAGACTCCTCATATATCTCTGGGTTTATAAATACCCTCTTATAATCGGCTAACGCTGGATCCTCCTCACCCCATGGTGTGCAATCAACGATAAATAGACGGATATTCTTACCTATCTGAGGTGCTGCAAGACCTACACCCTCAGCCTCTGCAAGAGTTATCCACATATCCTCGATAAGTTTCTTTAGCTCGGGGTAGTCAGGAGTGATATCCACAGACTCGTTACGCAAAATCTGCGAGCCATATATTACAATTGGGTATATCATATCTCAATTAACTATTAGCAATTAACAATTTAATTAGCAATTTGTCTGCGGTCGCTATCGTCGCCATCAGGGCCGAGACGGCTACCTAAACTCACTCGTCGAGGCCAGATAGTCTTGCAGGATTATAGCGGCCGAGACCTTATCCACAAGGCTCTTATCGCGGCGAGCCATCTTGCCTATGCCACTCTCGCGGATGGTGCGCTGCGCCAATACCGACGTGAAACGCTCGTCGTAGGCCACAACCCGCTTATCGGGGTAGGCGTGGCGCAGACGACCTATGAGCGGCTCGACAAAGCGC
>JAFXBB010000038.1 GCA_017521945.1 Alistipes sp.
GTAATTAGTAGAGAGTAATTAGTAATGGTTTCGCTTGTTCCAAGCGATATATAAACATACAGGGTAGCACAACCCAATTTCTTGTCAGAAGTCGTGCTATGTGGTATATCACAAAAGTAACCCACTTGGGATAGTAGTTAACCTACAGCCCAATGTGGGTTATCTTTTAGGGATATGCCGCAGAGTGCGGCTTATCACAAGAAATTAAAGATTATTTGATGCGCTCGTAATACTCACGAGTACGAGTATCAACACGAATCTTGTCGCCTGTGTTAATAAACAAAGGCACCTTAATTGTTGCACCTGTATTTACAGTAGCAGCCTTAAGTGAGTTTGTTGAAGCGGTATCGCCACGAACACCTGGCTCGGTGTATGTAACCTCCATATCAACGATTGGAGGAAGCTCAGCTGAGAGAACAGTCTCCTTCTCAGTGTGGAACATAACCTCAACAATCTGACCGTCAGCCATAAGGTCGGCGTTGTTGATTAGGTTCTTGTCAATGTTAATCTCCTCGAAAGTCTCAGTGTGCATGAAGTGCGCGCCGAGGTCATCCTCGTATGTAAACTGATATGGGCGGCGCTCTACGCGTACCTGCTCAATCTTCTGGGATACTGAAGAGAAGGTCTTATCGAGAACATTACCGTTCTCAAGGTTCTTGAGCTTTGAGCGAACGAATGCAGGGCCCTTACCTGGCTTACAGTGCTGGAAGTCAACAACGATGAATGTCTTGCCGTCCATCTCAACGCACATACCAATCTTAATGTCTGATGCTGTAATTGTCATAAAAAATATTGTAATTAGTTAATTTATATGTTACATATCCAGTAGGTAGCAACAGCTACAACCGCGCAAAGATACACATTTATTCTAAACCGACAAAACTTTTATACTACTTCGGAGTCTTTGAGTCCTATAATAGCCCTCAAATACTCTCGAAATAAAATTCAAACAGCTTCTAAGGTGGTAATAACTATCGCGCACCTCCGCCAAAGAGATAACCAAGGCTAAATGTAAGATGATTATTTGCTCTATCAAAGAGCTTATAAGCGACAGTAATACGCAACTTATTTGACAGCTCCACACCAACGCGAGGCATAATCGCTAAATGTGTTCCATGTGGCGAGCCATCAGCATTGATATTACTCCAAGCAAGACCTACACCTAAACCTGCAAAGGACGATAGACCATGACCCTTACAGAAATTATAATCCGAGGTAACAAGTAAGTTTTTGCTTACGAAGTTGTGCATTGATGCAAAATTACCCGATCTCCCAACACGATATATAGAACATACCGAAGTATATAGTCCTAAATCTACAGGCTGAGCCTCAAAGTTATATCGTAATTCAATATTGGCATCAACACCCTGTCGCGACTTACCATAGGCAGGCAATCTATTAGCAGCGGTAGCAAGACCCACGCCCAACTCAACCTCCACTGCCTTTAGACTTACCACATTGTCACGCTGTGCTATGACCTCAACACTATGTAGCGTTAAGGTCACCACCAAAAAGAGCATGGCGAACTTCCTAATCATAGCTTTATAACATTTATAATTTATACATCAAAGTAACCCCAAAAAGCCTTTGAACAGACCTTTGGAGTTACCTTGTAATTGTGGTGCTAATTCCTTAGTACTACAAATTCTCCAAGCAGTAGTCCACCATCTTCTGACGGATATGAATCATAGCCGTAGGACGCATTGAGTGGTTCTGATCGGGATATACCATCATATCGTACTGCTTACCCGCAGCGTTCAACGCACGACACATCTCCATTGTATTCTGGAAGTGTACATTATCATCGGCTGTGCCATGGATGATAAGCAGGCGTGTATTGAGACTTAGGCGGTCAGCGAAGTTGATTGGTGAGTTATCATCATAACCTGCAGGGTTGTCCTGAGGCAGACCGTTGTATATCTCGGTGTAGATAGAGTCGTAGTAGCGCCATGAGGTTACAGGGGCTACAGCTATTGCCATCTTAAAGAGTCCATCACCCTTAAGTGCGCAACCCAACGCCATGAAGCCACCATACGACCAGCCGTAGATACCTATGCGGCTCGCATCCACAAACTCCTGAGTAGCAAGGTGCTTTGCGAATGATAGTTGATCCTCAACCTCACAGTGACCAAGGTTTGCGTATGTCACCTTCTTGAACTCCTCTCCACGGTAACCTGTACCACGAGCATCGCAACATGCAACGATATAGCCATTGCGCGCCAAGGTCTCCTCCCAATCTGTTGTCCAACGGTTAGCAATCTCCTGAGAGCCGGGACCAGAGTACTGAGTCATAAGTACAGGATAGTGCTTAGCAGCATCGAAGTTCTCAGGAAGAATAAGGTAGTACTGAAGCTCGTCGCCACGCTCCGTAGTAAATGTAGCGTACTGACGCTGATACTTAGGCTCCTTAGTAGAAGGCTCTTCGATCATAAGCGAGCGAAGCATCTTACCCTTAGCGTTATATACCGCAGCTGTAGGATAGCAGTTTGTTGCAGAGTGCTCAGCCGCAAAATACTTCATATTTGCAGATGGATATACTCTCCAGTAGCCCGGCTTTGAGAGGATGCAACTCTTCTTTGTGCCATCGAGGTTTACAGAGTAGAGGTGGCGCTCCAAAGGCGACTTCTCGGTTGACATGTAATATACACTCTTCTTATTAGGTGCAACACCAACGATATCTGTTACCTCCCACTCGCCCGATGTAATAGCATTAAGACGACCCTGAGCCACCGAGTGTAGGTATAGGTGGAACCACCCTGCTGAGGTCTCCTCGCGCACGATAAACCTATCACCATCGATAAATGTTATGGTCTTAGCATTAGGACGCTCAACATAACGCTCGTCCTTCTCTTCGTAGATAACACGCTGTGAGCCATTGGCAGCCACCAACACCACCTCAAAGTGGTTCTGAAGGCGGTTGACGCGGTAGTAGAAGAGATCTCCTGCAGGTGTATAACCGATGCGTGGGATATACTGGTCAATCTCAGCGCCTGTGTCAATCTTACGAGTCTCGCGTGTTGCAAGGTTATAGACATGGAGAGTTACGATTGAGTTCTCATCACCAGCCTTTGGATACTTAAACTTATATGCCTTGTTGTAAAGCTCATTGTCGTAGCGCATCATCTCAAACTCCTTAACGCGACTCTCATCGAATTTAAGGTATGCTATCTCCTCGCTATTTGGCGAGAACTCATACGCCTTAGTAAAGCCATACTCCTCCTCGTATACCCAATCTGTCGTACCATTGATAATATAATTCCACTGACCATCATCTGTGATGTTGTAGATATCGTTTGTAGCAAGTTCATAGAGGAATATATCGTTGTTGTACGACATTGCAAGCAGCTTTGAATCAGGCGAGAAACTTATATCACGCACATCGTCAATCTTGATAGTCGAGCCATCAGGACATGCGATGTAGTAGTCCGAGAAGAATGAGTGGCGATATACCTCTGTTCGAGGCGATGCGCCCTCCCACTTCTCGTAGAGTGCCATAGTTCCATCTGGAGACTTCACATAGGACATTATAAGCTGGTCGGTAGAGAACACCGTCACACCCTCCGATTTCTTGTGGTAATCGAAGAGTTTTACGCTGTTACCCTGCAACTCCATATATTGGTCGGTGCCAATTGCTGGAGTCAATGATGCAGGAGAGACATAGTCTGGACAATTCTGGTTGCGCTCTTCAACCATCTGTAGATAGCTCACCTGTGCCGAGGCAGATAGCGCTACAGCAAGCATTGCTATTGTACAAAGTAGTCTTTTCATAATATTAGTTTTTAGTTATTAGTTTTATGTAAATAAGCGATGCACTCTAAATATCATCTATCGAGAAGTCGTAACTTAGACGCTTACCCGTTGTAAACTTAGAGTTATCGAGTTTGGAGTTGAATTGGTCAACCGTAACTCTGATGTTCTCATCGTATGGAGGCATAAGGAGGTCGAAGTTTAGAGCGTAGTTTATAGCGGTCTCTATAATATCGACCAAAGCATCCTGATCTATTTTACGCGAACCAAACGCCATAGGGCGCACAATAGTTTGACGCTTACCCTCAACAAAGAAGCACTTCTCGCGATTGATGAAGATACGACCAATAAGGTAGCCCTCATCAGCATTACGGTTATATTTCAACGAGTCTGAGAGGAAGTTATAGATATTGATAACACCAATGTAAGAGTTATCCCTATCTGTCTGCACATAGTTATTCTGCCAGATTATATGGTTTGAGTCAAACTCAAAAACATCTGTATGCATCTGGAAGAGAAGGATATCGCTCGCCACCTGCAACTGCGCCTCAAACTTACCTCTATCGCGGTACTCGATACGCACACGACGGTCAAGCTTACCATCAAGCTCATCATCAATCTCCGATGCCATCTCAAAGAGTGTCTCCTTAAGGAGGTTGAATGTCGAGAAGGTGTTGTCGAAGATCTGTTGTTTAAGTGTAGACTTCTTGACTATAGTCTCCAAAATCTTGCTGCGTAGTGTACTCATAGCTTATCATTTAGTATATATAGTTTCTATCATCTTAGGCGAATTGTCTGTCCCTCAACAAGTTCCTTACCCTTATACGCCTTATTGAGTCTTACAAGTGCTTTGAGGCGTATGCCATACATCTGCGATAAATCATACATTGTTTGGTTTGGTGCTACGGCGTGGAATATCTCCTCGCCACTCCAGCGCGCCATCTTTGGCTCTATGTAAATAACATCACCCTCCTTGGGTTGTACACTGCCCTTAAGGTCATTAAACCTACGCAGCATCTTGGGGGATAGTTCAAAGAGTTCTCCAAGATACTCAAAGGTATCTCCTTGATTGGCAACGATGTAGTATGTGCCGTTCACACGGTAGACATTATACCCTTTATGAGAGTTTATCGTTACACGGAAGTTGTTTGGGTCAACCCCCTTATCCGAATAGGCGGTCTTAATATCCACATACTCTCTGTTGCCTAACTCTGTCGTAGCAACCTCCATATCGCTGGTTGGAGAGTGCTGCTTATCTGCAACCTCGACATTGCCGACCAATGCTTCGGTGTCGACACCCAACTCATCAGCCAAATACTTATCATAGAGTTCTATGCCGTTTTTCTTATCGAGAAGGTGGAGGCTATATCGCTCCACAACACCTATAAGACGCTCAGCGTAGTCGGGTGCTGTGGCATATCCAGCCTGCTTAAGACCCTTTGCCCAACTCTTGTAATCATCCGTATCATAGGCAAATAGAAATTCATATCGCTGACCGCTGGAAAGAAAGTTGGCATGATCCTCGAATGACTCTTCCACGCTATCGTAGACCCTAAAGCAGTCATCCGGACTATCATCAGCATGGGTTATTGTGCGTCCTGTCCACGACTTCTTGCACTTTATACAGAAGTGATTGTTTGCCACACGCGCCAAGTAGCCATTACCAAATCCCGACTCAAGGATAGCCTGCGCCATTGTGATACTTGCCGGTATACCATATACTTCCATGTTATCGACCGCTGTTGCACGCCAACGATAGATATACTCCTCAGGGGTCAACTTCACCCACTCTTCGGTGGGTGCCAACGCCTTATCAGCATCTGGCTCATTAACCTGTGCCACTGCCACAACCACCTGAGTTAGGGTAAAAAGTAGTATTGTTACAATTCTAAAAAGCATAGTTTCCTCTATATTATGGGCAAATATACTATTTTTTCTTGTGAATAGCAAATTAAAGTGAAAAGTGAAAACTAAAAACTGAAAAGTAAGGTATGCTTCGCATGAATTATATAAACATGCGTTGCAGATACCCTACTTTTCAGTTTTCACATCAAAAGGCGTAGCCTTTCAATTATTACTAATTACTAATTCCTCACTACTAATTAGTTAAAACACCACAACAGGCGCAACCTCTGCTCCCTCCTGCGCCTCAAACATAACCTTCTTATCGAAGCCGAACATGTTTGCTACGATATTTGTTGGGAAGCGGCGAATCTTGGCGTTGAAATTACGCACCTCCTCGTTGTACTTGCGACGCTCGGTAGAGATACGA
>JAFXBB010000039.1 GCA_017521945.1 Alistipes sp.
GCTGCGAGGGTCAGTATCACGACCATCCATAAAGCAGTGTACATAGGTGTTCTCTATACCGTAGTACTTAGAGATATCACAAAGTTTGAAGAGGTGTTCCAATGATGAGTGTACGCCACCATCAGATACAAGACCCATAAAGTGAACATTCACGCCATTAGCCTTAGCATACTCAAAAGCACCCTTAATTTCCTTATTCTCAAGGATTGAGTTATCGCGGCAAGCACGGTTAATCTTCACCAAATCCTGATAAACCACACGACCAGCGCCAATATTAAGGTGACCCACCTCAGAGTTACCCATCTGACCTTCAGGCAAGCCTACATTCTCGCCATCAGTCTTAAGCTCTGCATGTGGGTATGCAGCAGTCATGGCGTTGATATACTCAGGATTCATAGAGTAGATGACATCAGACTTACTCTTATCACCAATGCCCCAACCATCCAATATCATCAATAAAACTTTGTTACTCATTGCTTTATAGCTTTTATTTATCAATTTAGTTCAACTTAGTCATAATCAACTCAACAGCCTTCTCAACAGCGGCGTCAAGAGCCTCTGGGTTTTTACCACCAGCTGTAGCGTAGTGCTTCTGACCACCACCGCCACCATTGATTAGCTTCGCAGCCTCGCGCACTGTAGCTCCAGCATCAACACCCTTTGCAACAATATCATCCGAGAGCATAACATTGATTGTTGGTTTGCCATCATAGAGATTACCAATAACCATTACAAGACCCTTAGTTACGCGCTGACGAAGCGAGAATGCCAAATCCTTCATCACCTCAGATGTGTAGTTTGTGGTGCGCTTGATAAGTTTAACACCATTAACGGTCTCAGTCTCAGCAGCTATAGATGCCGCCAATTGAGCAACCTTCTCCTTGCGCATCTCCTCAATCTCGCGACCAAGTTGGGCGTTATTCTCAACCATCTTCTCCACAGCCTGTACGAGCTTAGGACTACGGACAATCTGTTCAATAGACGATATTGTGTCCTGTGCCTCATATACAAGAGCCTCGGCAGCCTCGCCCGTAACAGCCTCAATACGGCGCACACCAGCCGAAATAGCACTCTCCGACACAATCTTAAAGATACCAATAGTACCTGTTGCAGATGTGTGAGTACCACCACAAAGCTCTGTCGATGGACCGAAGTTTACTATGCGCACCTTGTCACCATACTTTTCACCAAAGAGCATAATAGCACCTGCAGCCTCGGCTTCAGCCATAGTAGCCTCGCGGTTCTCTACAAGTGGATAGTTGGCGCGAACAAGCTTGTTTACAAGACGCTCAACCTCGCGAATTTCCTCAGCAGACACCTTCTGGAAGTGCGAGAAATCGAAACGAAGACCTTGTGGAGTCACCATAGAACCCTTCTGCTCAACATGTGTACCAAGCACTGTGCGTAGAGCGTAGTCTACAAGGTGTGTTGCAGTGTGGTTATTGGCAGCCTGCTGGCGAGCCTCTGCATTAACCACTGCATGGAACTGAGCTGCAGGGTTTTCAGGCAACTGCTTAGCGATATGGATGATAAGACCATTCTCCTTCTCGGTAGCTACAATCTCAATCTTCTCGTTTGCACTCTCGATATAACCGATATCGCCAATCTGACCACCTGAGTTACCATAGAATGGGGTCTTGTCAAAAACAAGCTGATAGGTAACATTGTTCTTTGTCTTTACGCGGCGGTAGCGAGCGATATTAACATCTGCCTCAAGGTTGTCGTAGCCGATAAACTCACTCTCTGCAATAGACTTAATCTCCTGCCAATCATCAATATCCTGTGATGCAGCGTTGCGTGAGCGCTCCTTTTGCACCTGAAGCTCCTTCTCGAACTCCTCGATATCTACCTCCACACCCTGCTCCTTAGCGATAAGCTCAGTAAGGTCGATAGGGAAACCGTATGTGTCGTATAGTACGAATGCATCCTTACCAGAAATCTTACCATTGGCAGACTTCTTAATCACACCCTCCAAGAGGTTGATACCTGTAGCGAGGGTACGAAGGAATGATGCCTCCTCCTCCTCAATAACACGCTCTATAAGTGTCTGCTGTGCTACAAGCTCAGGGAACTGATGACCCATCTGCTTTGCAAGACCGTCAACCAACTTGCAGATAAATGGCTCAGTGAAGCCGAGATAAGTGTAACCATAACGCACTGCACGACGCAAGATACGGCGGATAACATAGCCAGCCTTAGCATTGGCAGGGAGCTGACCATCGGCAATAGAGAATGATATAGCACGAAGGTGGTCAGCAATAACGCGCATTGCCACATCACACTTCTCATCCTTACCATACTCCTTGCCCGAAAGTGCAGCGATGCGTGCAATAGTTGGCTGGAATACATCTGTGTCGTAGTTTGACTTCTTGCCCTGAAGAATCATACACAAACGCTCGAAGCCCATACCTGTATCGACATTCTTCGCTGGAAGTGGCTCCAAAGAGCCATTAGCCTTGCGGTTGAACTGCATAAATACAAGGTTCCAAATCTCGATAACCTGCGGGTGGCTCATGTTAACCATCTCACGACCAGGAATCTTTGCAACCTCCTCTTCGTCACGAAGGTCGAAGTGAATCTCACTACATGGACCACAAGGACCTGTCTCACCCATCTCCCAGAAGTTATCTTTCTTATTACCGCGAATGATATGATCCTCAGGAAGATATTGTTTCCAGTAGTCATACGCCTCCTGATCGAAAGCAACACCATCCTCCTCAGAGCCCTCAAATACTGTAGCATACATACGGCTCTTGTCGAGTTTGTACACCTCGGTAAGAAGCTCCCATGCCCAGCTGATGGCCTCCTTCTTGAAGTAGTCGCCATACGACCAGTTGCCAAGCATCTCAAACATTGTGTGGTGATAGGTGTCGTGACCAACCTCCTCAAGGTCATTGTGCTTGCCAGATACACGCAAACACTTCTGAGTGTCTGCCACACGGGGCCACTTGCGAGGTGCGTTGCCAAGGAAGATATCCTTGAACTGATTCATACCTGCATTGGTAAACATAAGTGTTGGGTCATTCTTAACTACCATAGGAGCAGAAGCTACAATCTCCTGCTCCTTACTCTTGAAGAAGTCCAAAAAGGCTTGTCTAACTTTGTTCGATTCCATATATATTGAATTTTATTTATACCTATATTTTATAGCGGTTGCAAAATTACATATTTTACTTTAATTTTGCATCGTTAAATGTGATATTTTTAATATTTTTTATTTTTTAGGATGAACGGTACTGATACAAACCGTAAATTATATAATATAAAGAGCTGGTCACGAGGTTATAGACTCCTGTTTAGAGCATTTGTTGCACTGATCATTGCGGCTGTGGGTAACTTCCTTATATCCACATGGTTTGACACTCCAAAGATAAATAGCATTCGTAGGGATAATTATCGTTTGGAGAAGGAGTATGAAATCTTATTAGAGAAAATTCGTTCAGCAGAGCTTACTTTGTCGGATATTAAACACCGTGACCATTTTGTCTATAGACCTTTACTTGGTATCGACACTCTTAATATTCCGCGTGTATACTCCGAATATAACGATTCGAAATATGAAGCGTACAAGCAGATGGAGTATGCAGATGAGATTATTAGTGGTTGGCAAGGCATAGACCGCCTAACACGCAAACTATACTACGCCTCACTATCGTTGGATGATACTCAGAACTTAGCAGAGAATAAGGAGGAGTTCTCTACGGTTATTCCAGCAATATGGCCTATTGATCGCACAAAGTTAAAGTATGTGAGCAGCCTCTATGGTATGCGTATGCATCCCAAATATGGGACATGGCGTATGCATGAAGGTGTTGATCTCTCAGCTCCAAAAGGTACGCCTGTATATGCTACGGGCAATGCTGTGGTGTTGCGTGCTGGATGGCGACCGGGATATGGATATCTTATCGAGCTGAATCATGGTTTTGGATATAAGACTCGCTATGGGCATTTGTCGAAGATGTATGTCAGTGCAGGTGATAGTGTTACGCGTGGTCAAGTCATAGCCGATGTAGGTAATACCGGTGTCTCATCAGGCGCTCATCTACATTATGAGGTGCGTTTTAGAGATCACACAGTCAATCCTATTCACTACTTCAATAAAGATATATCGCCAGAGACCTATATCGACCTAATGCAACAACTTGAGGTATCAGCCGCTAACTAACTTGTAATATGGCAAAAAAGAGAAATATACTATTTAGAAATATATCCCATAGGCGCTTCTTTCCACTTCTGATAAGATTTTCTGTATGGGTGGGTATGATACTCTTTTGGTGGGTTATCCTATCTCTATCTGTAGACACCCCATCCGAATATAGATTAAGACACTCTACGGATGATTTGCGACGAGAGTATATGCTTATGACAGAGCGATATGACTCACTTACCTCAATAATAGATAATGTTGTAAGACGCGACGAAAATGTCTTTCGCAAGCTCTTTGAGTCCAATCCATACGACTTGAGTGCAGATCTTGAAAATGAGCGTATCTCGCTACATGAGCAGTTAATGCAAATGGAGAATACCGAGCTTGTTGAGATGTTAGACAGCCGTCTGCAAAACGCTTATAAAAAGGAAGATATGGTACTTAGGTCAAGTGATGATATGAAGTACAATATATCAACCGGCACATTATCAATAGATTGTGTCCCCGCAATTCAACCTGTCAACAATAAGCAGTTAACCCTACTTGCAGCAGGTAAAAAACCTTTAATCAACCCATTCCATCGCACTATGCGTGAGCATCATGGAGTTGATTACCTCGTTCCTGAGGGAACAGCAGTCTTTGCTACGGCTGATGGAACGGTTAAGACACTTTCAGAGAAGAACTCTACACATGGTAAGGCTATAACAATCGACCATGGGAATGGGTACGAGACATCGTATAGCCACCTCTTAGATACCAGAGTCCGCAAAGGTCAAAAGGTTAAGCGTGGAGATATTATAGCTCTATCGGGTAATAGTGGTCTTTCGTTTGCTCCACACCTACACTACGAAGTACGCTATAGAGATACCCGCGTAGATCCGGTTCACTACTTCTTCTTGGAACTTAGTCCAGAGGAGTATCAGCGTATAATTAGAATTGCTCTATCAAGCATGCAATCATTTGATTAATATGGCTCAACTGAAGTTAATTTTATTAGATTTTGACGGCACATTAGTCGATACAAAGGATGCGAATGCCGACGCCTATATCGAGGCATTGGCAGAGGTGGGTATCGAAGTTGACAAGCAGGAGTATCTTGATAAATACTTTGGTATGCGCTGCATGGAGTTCATGCGTAGTGTCGGCTTGGAGGGTGAGGAGAGTATCAAGGCTGTTCGTCGTCGCAAGATAGAGTTATATCCAAGCTATTTCCATACGGTGCGTCTAAATACTCCTTTATGGGATTGGTGTCAGATGATGCGAAAACAGGGTGTAAAGGTGTGGATAGTATCTACAGGTCACATTGATAACATCACCAATGTCATGCGATACTTGACTATACGCGATGGCGTGGATGGTATAATATCTGGAGATGATGTTGTGCGCCCTAAACCATCTCCAGATTGTTTTCTTAAGGCAATGAGCATAGCAGGTGTTACGCCCGCAGAAACTATTATATTTGAGGATTCGGTGTATGGTTTACAGAGCGCCAAGGAGAGTGGCGCTCTCTATGTTCAGATAAAAATGTAATTCAGATTTGGATAGTTGGCAATTTATTCGTATTTTTATGCTTTGAACTCAAACAAAGTGTATGAATATGAGAAATTTTATTGTTTCAATACTCTCAATCTTCTTGCTTACAGGCGTTTCAGCTCAGGAGGCAGACCCAAAAAAGGAGTTTTTAGCTCCGTTTTCTGCTATTGATGTAGATGCTCCAATAAGACTTAAACTCATCAAGATCAAGGAGCATGAGGCACCATATATTGTATACGATACGAAGGGAGTAACGATTTCGAAGTTTAGCTTTGAGGTTGATGATAAAAATAGACTACTCAAAATCCGCGAGCGTCATGACCCTCAGCGTAAAACAATCACTGAGGTAGAGGTCTACTTTACCAATCTTACCGATATTTCCCTATCAAAGGCTGATGTAACAATTGAGGGAACGCTGACATCCCAACTGCTCGATATCTACATAGCGCATAGCGCACATTTGACGGCCGAAGTAGATGTTCTTGATGTAATGGTGTATGCCTCAGGCAAGAGTCGTATAGAGCTAAAGGGCAATACCCACTACCACTCCGCAGATATATCTACGGCTCACTATAATGCACAGGAACTACACTCTATATCGACCGTAGTGGAGTCTTCTCACAATGCTGTTGCAAGGGTTAATGCCGAGGAGCGTCTTGAGATGAAGACTTCGACGGGAGGTAAGATATACTACCAATCACAACCTATAATTCTTCGTAGTAACATAACTACCTTCGGAGGTGAGATAGCATTGTCTAAATAACTGAAGATAAGATACTATGCACACATTTCAAGCTGAGATTGCGGCGACACTCCTCAGTCGTCACTCCAACGATCTTTCTAATTTGGTAGTGTTGTTCCCATCGTTGCGCGCACGAGCATTCTTTAACGATGCACTTCAGTCGATTACCGATAAACCTATATGGCAACCAGCATGGTCTACCATAGATGAGTTAATGGAGCGTGGTTCAGGCTTGGTACGAGGTGATCGTATACGACTTATCAGCGAACTATATAAAGTCTATGTTAAACATCATCCATTAGAGGAGTTTGATAAGTTCTACTTCTGGGGAGAGATGCTTATTGCGGACTTTGATATGATTGACAAGTATATGGTAGATGCAGATTTGCTTCTACACAATATCAATGATATCAAGGAGATAGAGTCCGATTTGTCATACCTGACACCAGAGCAGGAGCGTATCCTAAAGAATTTCTGGAGTAGCATATATCAAGATGCGTCGCTCACCGAGCATAAACGCAGATTTCTACATGTATGGAGGTCTTTGCCTGCAATATATAAAGAGTATCGTGAGCGACTCTCCAAGTTGGGTATCGGCTATTCCGGTATGATATATCGTACTACGGCCGAGCGTATTAAGAGAGGTGAAGATATTGCTCTGCAATCGAAATGTTATGTAATGGCAGGCTTTAATGCTTTGTCAAAGAGTGAGGAGATATTGTTCCAGCACCTTGCTCGTCGAGACTATGGCGCAGAGTTCTATTGGGATTATGATGATTATTATGTTGCCAATAAAGATAGTGAAGCAGGTCGGTTCCTAAGAGATAATCTTGCACTATTTCCTGCAACAGATCATATTAGTCATGATAATTTTACAACCATAAATAAGAGACTTAAGGTTGAGGCATGTGCGTCGAATATATTGCAAATTAAGTATGTATCTGAAATACTTAAAGCTCTTCCTAAGGATGAGTTGGATAGGCGTACGGCTATAGTCCTTACTGACGAAAATCTGCTCATTCCGCTACTCCATGCTTTGCCAAAGGGAGTTGATAGTGTGAATGTAACCATGGGTTACCCTCTAAAGACAACTTTGGCGTACACCTTTATCGAGCGATTAATTGCACTTCAGACTCATTGTCATGGCAAGGAGGGTGCTGTAAAATTCTACCATGCTGATGTTACGGGACTCCTATCCCATCCATACATAATTGATGCTTGCAAGGATAGGTGTAGTGCCTATATGAGCGACATAGCCAATAATCATATTGTATCGGTGGAGGCTTCGATGTTCGCAAATGATGACTTCCTAAGTGTTATATTTTCCTACAGAGCAGGCGATTGGAAGGTGTTATCTGATTACTTAGTGGATGTAGTATCCATGTTTATAGATAGTCGCAAAGATGTGGATATCGAGCATTTGGAGTATCTTCGTATAACGCTTGATGAGTTACACAAAACTGCCAATTCTCTGCTTAATTGTGATATAGAACTCCCTGTGAATATATACACATCTCTTCTGCGTCGTCATCTTCAGGGCATTACCATTCCATTTGAGGGCGAACCGATTGAGGGAGTGCAGATTATGGGTATTCTCGAGACTCGAAATATCGAGTTTAAGAATGTAATAATCCTGTCGATGACAGATGCGAACTTCCCAGGCAATAGAACCGAACAACCATCATTCATCCCTTATGCTCTGCGTTTAGCCTATGGGATACCAACACCTGAGGAGCATGAGGCTATGTATGCCTATTACTTCTATCGTCTGATACAGCGCGCCGAGCGTGTCGATATGCTCTACTGTTCGCGTGCCGATGAGAAGAGTACCGGAGAGTGTAGTCGCTACATATATCAGCTTGAGTATGAATCTCCTTTTACGGTTGAAAAATACTCTGTGGGTGTCGACCTTAAGCTCGACGATATCAAGCCAATATCCATTACCAAGAACAAGGAGATTATGAAGTCTCTTAATCGTTATCTTGACAAGGATAGTGGTCACGCGCTATCTCCAACAGCTCTCTTTAGGTATATAGAGTGTCCTTTGAAGTTTTATCTATACTCTATTGCTCATATTAAAGTCTCTGATGAGCTAAGTGATAAGATTGATGCTCTGACGCTTGGTAATATTCTTCATGAGACACTTCAGGAGCTGTGCACTCCAC
>JAFXBB010000040.1 GCA_017521945.1 Alistipes sp.
GCGAAGCCGTAGCGGGGATACCTATAAAGCGCAGGCTGAATGCCGAGCAATAAATAACAATATATCCCCGCAACCTGCATTAATTCTAATCCGGGATGCTGACGATATGACAAATGGTGGGGGGGGTGAAACGAAGTTTGGGAGGATGGGCGTGCTGGCTCTATGCTTGCATAGAATGCCACACGCAGCAGCCTCCCGTAGGGTCGTAAGACCCCACACCCACCATTTTCGGACTGAGCCACCATTTGCAAGTGTCCACATAGACCACTCACTACAAAAAGGCAAAAAACAAAAAAGGTCAGCGACTTGCTGACCTCATTTCGTCGGGATACTAAGATTCGAACGGCGAAGCCGTAGCGGGGATACCTATAAAGCGCAGGCTGAATGCCGAGCAATAAATAACAATATATCCCCGCAACCTGCATTAATTCTAATCCGGGATGCTGACGATATGACAAATGGTGGGGGTGAAACGAAGTTTGGGAGGATGGGCGTGCTGGCTCTATGCTTGCATAGGATGCCACACGCAGCAGCCTCCCGCAGGGTCGTAAGACCCCACACCCACCATTTTGAACAACAAGGCGAAAAACAAAAAAGGTCAGCGAATTGCTGACCTCATTTCGTCGGGATACCAGGATTCGAACCTGGGACCCTCTGCTCCCAAAGCAGATGCGCTAACCGGACTGCGCTACATCCCGTAAAACCTATCTGATTTCGAGGTGCAAAGATATATGGTTTATTTCAATCTTCCAAATATTTTTACAATTATTTTTCAAAAAAACGCAAAAAACTCTATTTCTCCAAGAAATACATGGTGCAGCTACACTTATACACATATATTCGACTCGGCTTTTACCCAAGATAGCTACTATGTTAATGGCATAGTTTGTGCTTTTTGATGTCTTGTAATCTTAAAATTTTGTTAAAAATTATGAAAAGTACAAAGCACTCAACCGCCACAACTGCGGTATATGGCTCAGAGGAGATGGTAAATCCTGCGCCTAAGACAACAATACCTGAGGGTATGACCACTCCTGAAATTGCCTACAACATAGTTAAGGATGAGACATACGCGCAGACGCAACCACGCCTTAATCTCGCCACATTCGTAACGACATATATGGATGAGTATGCTACACGCTTGATGAACGAGGCGATATCTATGAATTACATCGATCAGACGGAGTATCCGCGTGTTGCTGTCATGGCGAGCCGTTGTATCAATATCCTTGCAAACCTATGGCATACTCCAGAAAAGAACGAATCGAAGTGCGGGGCCTTGGGTATTGGCTCCTCGGAGGCGTGTATGTTGGGAGGTGTTGCTGCGTGGCTACGCTGGCGAAAGCGCCGCATTGCCGAGGGTAAGCCTGTGGATAAGCCCAACCTTGTGATGAGTTCAGGCATGCAGGTTGTTTGGGAGAAGTTCTGCCAATTGTGGCAAATAGAGCTAAGGCAGGTGCCACTAACACGCACACATCGCACACTATGTGTTGAGGAGGCACTGAAGCAGTGCGACGAGAACACTATATGTATTGTACCTATTGCGGGTGTCACATGGACAGGTCTTAACGACAATATCGAGGCATTGGACAAGGCATTAGAGGAGTTTAACACACGCACAGGCTACAATATTCCTATTCATGTGGATGCTGCCTCAGGCGGTTTCATCCTACCGTTCGTAAGTCCTGAGACTCGCTGGGATTTCAGGCTGAAGAATGTTATCTCGATATCTACCTCTGGACATAAGTTCGGTCTTGTATATCCGGGCTTAGGTTGGGTAGTATGGCGCGATAAAAGCTATCTTCCCGACGAGATGAACTTCTCGGTCAACTATCTTGGTGCTGAGGTTACACAAGTGGGTCTTAACTTCTCGCGCCCCGCCGCTCAGGTGCTTGGTCAGTACTACAACTTTATCCGCCTCGGTAGGGAGGGTTATACCGCCATACAGCAGAACTGCATGGAGATAGCACGCTACTGCCATGAGCAGATAGGTAAAATGAGGTGCTTCGAGAACTACTCTAAGGAGGTTGTAAACCCTCTGTTTGTATGGTCACTGAGCGAAGAGTACACAAAGCATGCAAAGTGGACCCTCTTTGATTTGCAGGATAAGTTGCAGCAGAGTGGCTGGATGGTACCTGCATATACACTCCCGAAGGATATCGAGGAGATTGTTGTTATGCGTATTGTTATCCGTCAGGGAATGTCGCGCGACATGGCAGATATGCTCATCAGGGATATCGCCAACGCAGTAGAGGAGCTTGACAAGCTAAAGCACCCTACACCTTCTCGCGAGGAGCAGAGCAAGCGCAAGGGCAGAGTATTTACACACTGATAAGTGTTGTGAACGAGGGGATATGGCGAATAAGCCTCAAGCTTACAACGAAATGTGGGTGACTAAAAAGTACAATCGTCACCCACTTTTGTTATTTTACAAGACAAAGAGCAAAGATGAAAGTGGAAAACTGATTAAGGTTTCCTTAATCTCCTTAAACTCACTAAACTCCTTAATCTCCCTTATGACTTAGATCAAGTAAACAGTCCCTTATTGTACATCTTTAGCTCCATTATACACCCCCTTAGGTATAGTACAATTTGGAACTACTCGCTATCTACATCCTCTGCGTCCTTAATAAATTCGTCATCTGTAAGAAGTGTGTCATCGATGCGAATATCTGTGATATAGTTCTCCGTAAGCATGTGACCTATAACGGTAGTCAGGTGGTTACGGCTTGTAGGAATCTGTGTGTCGAAATTTACCGAACGAACCTTATCCTTCTCATCATATATATCAATTGAGAAGCTCACAGGCTGCTCACCATCGCGTGGCGCAAGGATATAGTCGCTAAATAGTACAAAGCCCTTAATCTCAGCACCCTCATCGCTCTTACCGCTATACTCCTTGTATGGTGCAGGGTTCACATCGCACACATAGCTATGGTTTGCGCAATTATCCGATATCTTGTTATTAACGGCATCAAATGTCTTGAACACAGGATTCTTCTCTGTATCAAACTTAACCTCCACATGATCAAGTGTTGAGTAGCTGCTAATCTCATGGTGGTCAATAGCTACAACACGCAACTTTGCAAATGGGCGGGTAAGTATAAGCTCTATGTCTCCTGAGGTCGTTATTTCCTCTTTGCAGCTGATGTAGTAGGCATCTAACGCCTCCTCCATTGCCGCATGTGCAAACTCTTCTGTTCGTGATATGCTCCTTAAATTTTTAGTATTGTAGTGCAGGTCTGTTGTAGTTCCCTCATCTACGAAGTCTGCCCACATAACAAACTTGTATGTGCGTTTTGGTACAAGACGGATATCGAAGTCTACGCCATTGTCGTACGAAGGCGTTGTCTGAACTTGACGCTTATAGATAGGCTCTGCAGATGTTGACTCCACACCATCCTTCACCGTAACCTCGTAAATCTCAAGGATGTAACGCAAGTCATACTTATCCCACAACGCAGCATTGTTATCAAAGTTATCGATTGCACCTATCGAGCTATCCAACCCAACATCTGCACGGGTTGAAGCAAGCTGAGGCGACTTAACCTTCAATACAACATTAACATCTGTGTCAAAGCC
The DNA here is from genome assembly GCA_017521945.1 of Alistipes sp. Lineage (GTDB taxonomy): Bacteria > Bacteroidota > Bacteroidia > Bacteroidales > Rikenellaceae > Alistipes. The sequence continues at coordinate 3,583 of JAFXBB010000040.1, forward strand.
AAAAAAATTCCAAGCATCATTCTGGCAAGAGACAGTCATCAGAGCAACTGCGACTAAACCTAATAAAAACTTTTTCACAATATAACTCAATTGAATTTATAACACACTACTACACAGTAAATTGCAAAGTTTGATACACAAGCAATGCTTTTATCGTTCTATTATATCGGTCTACAACTCGATACATTACAGAGCAAATATAGTGATAATTTATCAACGCACCAACTATTTTCCTAAAAAAAAGCACTACCCGCAATACCCCTTATCCATCATATCACCCTGAACTGCGCCCAAAGCACGCATTGCAGCAACAACACGACCTCGAAAATCATCCGAGCGAATACCGCCCAACGAAGAGCTGCTCAACAAATGGCGAGGCGCTTGTGAGAGAAGGCGCTCAACCGCAATTGCTGGGTCGAGATGGCGCAATATATCACAAACAAGAGCGATATAATCCTCTAATGCAAAGCCATTTGCAAAGATAAAATCGTCAGGGTTTTCCGTATACTCGCGCTCCATAGCCGTAGCTCTATATATCTGCAACTGGTGGAATTTTACAAAATCCAAGCCAAGAGCATTAATTTTTGCCACACCCGCAACTATATCATCCCTACCCTCACCCGGAAGACCAACAATAAAGTGCGCCCCTACATCAACTCCTCGCGCCTTAGTTTGGCTAACAGCATCTATGGCGCATCGAAAGTCGTGACCACGATTTACACGCTGCAGTGTAGCATCGTAGACCGACTCAACACCATACTCCACAGCAACATATTTATCATGCGACAATTCCTCCAATAAATCGAGTATTTCAGAACTTATACAATCGGGGCGAGTACCCACTATAAGACCAGATATTGCTGGATGCGATATAAGCTCATCATATATACTACTAAGCCTATCAGCATCCATATATGTGTTAGTACCAGACTGTAAATAAGCAATATAGTAGTCAGCTCGACGACCTCTTGCAAGATGAAACTCAACAGCTCTTTCAAGTTGTTTCGTTAGCGATATTTGCTCTCTACAATAACTTGGAGAAAAAGCCTCATTAAGACAAAAAGTACAACCTCCGTATCCCACTTTTCCATCACGATTTGGGCATGTCATTCCCGCATCAATGGCGAGCTTCTGAACGCGTCCACCGAAGCGTCGGCGCATAACAACACCATACTCCAAAAATGGGGGTTTATCGCACATACTCTCTATTATAAATCTTGGATGCGCGCAACAGGCGACACACTAAGATCACTAATCTCACCCTCCATATAGCGATAGTAGCCAGCTACTGCAATCATTGCGGCATTATCGGTGGTAAACTTAAACTCAGGGAGGAATGTTCTCCAACCTCGACGACGACCAGCCTCGACAATACCATTTCTCAAACCAGAGTTTGCAGATACTCCACCCGCAATAGCTATATCCTTGATACCCGTAGCCTTAGAGGCTTTAATCAGTTTATCCAAAAGAATATCTACGATGGTCTTTTGGAGCGAAGCACATAGGTCTGCCTTGTTCTTCTCAACAAAATCGGGATCAGCCTGCACTGCATCACGCAAGGTATAGAGAAACGATGTCTTCAACCCCGAGAACGAGTAGTCGAACTCACCCTCAACATGAGGCTTGGCAAACTTAAACGCCTTGGCATCACCCTCCTTGGCAAGGCGATCGATAACGGGACCGCCGGGGTAGGGCAACCCCATAACCTTTGCACACTTGTCAAACGCCTCACCCGCAGCGTCATCAATCGTTGTGCCGATAATCTCCATGTGTCGTGGGTCGTCAACGCGCACAATCTGAGTATGACCGCCACTCACAAGTAGGCAGAGGAATGGAAAATCTGGATGAGGCATATCCTTATCAGGCACATCCACAAAGTGCGAAAGGATATGACCCTCAAGGTGATTTACCTCAACAAGCGGGATATTGTTAGCAATAGACAAACCCTTTGCAAACGAGACACCAACAAGTAGAGAGCCAAGCAGACCTGGGCCTCGCGTAAAGGCTATAGCATCGACCTTATCAATAGTGATACCCGCCTCTTTGAGCGCTGTATCTACCACAGGGATAATATTTTGCTGATGGGCGCGAGAGGCAAGTTCAGGGATTACACCGCCATACTTCTGATGCACCGCTTGCGAGGCAATAACATTCGAAAGAAGCGTACGATTTCGCAATACCGCTGCAGATGTATCGTCACACGAAGACTCGATGCCGAGTATTGTAATATCCATAAAACAATTTTCGTTAACTATTTTGCTATATTTTTTTCTATTTTAATAGAAAAATTATTACTTTTGTAGGTTAATTGCTGTAAACGCAAAAAACACTAAAGAGTAATTCAATGCGCAAAGGTATAAAAATATTGGGAAAGGTGCTATCAACAATCGCTTTGTTGTTGATATTTTTACCTATTGCCACGACCCTTGTGCTGAATGTTGAGCCTGTGCAGAATGCCGTTGTTAGGCGTGCAGCAAACTACGCGTCTGCACATCTTGGCACAGATGTCTATATTGACGGTATCGACTTCGACCTCTTCTCAAAGGTGCGTATTCGCGGTCTATATGTCGAGGACTACAATAACGACACACTCCTCTATGTTACTCACGCCTCAACATCTATCGACAATCTCAACATCTCGAAGGATGGACTCAAATTAAGCAACGCTAAGATGTATGGTGCAAAGCTACATCTTAGGGAGCTTCCCTCTGGAGAGTTGAACATACACCCTATTCTCAATCAGCTCCGCAACTCCGATGGCGAGAGTAACTTCAAGCTATATGCAGATGATATAGAGGCGGAGAACATCTCTCTGCTCTACGAAAAACTCGAACACAAAGAGCCTCACTATGGTGTTGATATGGGCAATATTCAGCTTAGAAACATCGATACCCATTTAACGAACTTCGCCGTTGTCAAGGGTGCTGTCTGGGCAGATATAGAACATCTGACTGCCGAGGAGCGTTCCGGTTTCGAACTGCACGAACTAACCTCGCATCTATACATCAACAGTGGTGAAATTATCTTTGATGGGCTGGACATAACAACTGAACAGTCATCTCTGTATCTCCCTAAATTAGAACTTCGCGGTCAGAGCTGGAGCGAATATAAGGACTTTTTGCACAATGTGGAGATTGTGGGAAGAACCGAGCATTCAAGGCTGTCGACCAACGATATGGCATACCTAATCCCAGCTGTCAAGGATTGGGATATCAACATCAATACTTTATCAGCGACACTTGGAGGCACACTCCAAGAGTTTGAGGGCGAGATTAAGAGTGCGAAACTTGGTAATTCGACAGATTTGGCAGCAACCTATCGCATCCGCGGATTGTCCGATTGGCAAACCGCTCGATATGTCATTGGCATAGAGAGTCTCTATTCCACATCTGATGATCTGCTTACCATTGCCAACAATGTCGCTCCAAAAGAGCTACCTAAGCAAGCTAAGGATATCATTGAGCGTCTTGAATGGATAGATATGCGCACCACCATAGGAGGTGTGCTTAGCGACTTCAGGGTTGTGGGCAATATACTCTCTGGTGCGGGCGAGCTATCGGGAGATGTAATAGTTAAGAAGAGTGAGCATGAGCGTCTTGATGTTATAGGAGAGCTTAAGAGTGTAGATCTCAATATCGAGGATATCCTCTCGATTAATAACCTACGCGCCGTAACCTCTGAGGTGGCATTTAACGGCTCTGTTGGTGCTGCAACAACAGGTGGTATCATTGGAGATGTCGCCCTTAAGGTTGCAAGCATCAATTATATGGGATATACACTATCAGATATCGAGGGTGAGGGAAGCATCGCAGGAGAGAGCTATATCGCCGATATCAAGTCGAACGATCCAAATCTCAAATTTGACCTTCGCGCAGACATATATCTTGATGCAACCAACCCTACATACATAACATCTCTGGCACTAAAGCGTGCCAACCTCACCGCATTGGGCATAAACCGCCGCGATTCTATATCCGTGGCATCAGCTAACATAGGCGTCAACCTTGAGGGTGATTTCCAAAACGGCATTGATGGCAATGTAAGTATCGCAGATGTGGAGTATATCTACCCTAACGGAACAATAGCGACCGATAGAATTAAGGTCGAGTTTGAGAATAGGGAGGTAAACAAATCCATACACCTTATCTCAGACTTCCTAACACTTGACTATCAGAGTGATGCTACATACATCGAGGCATACAGGCACATCTACAATGCGTTAGAGTATTACCTTCCACTATTGTATGAGAACAGTAGCGATAATACCACAGAGTACAAGAGCGACAGTGCCAAGGGGGATAATACAGCGCTTACACTTAGGGCGGGTGAGAGCATAAATGACCTTCTCGATGCTATTGCCGAGGGTGTCATAATTGCACCAAACACAACCTTTGACCTTAGATACAACCCTTCGGTCAATTCCATATCCATTCGTGGTGAATCTGATGCCGTAGAGTATGCGGGTGTCATCATGGCTGACTTAGAGTGTAATGTGAACAACAATAAAGATCGCAACTCTCTGGTTCTTGCTCTCGACACCGAGGGTATATATGCGGGTACGCGAGCCTTGATGCCAAACTTTAACATACATGGAGACATAAACAACAATACAGTAGATATTGCTGTAGCATTCAACGAAGAGAGTGACAATGGAAACTCTGCAATGTTGGCTCTAAAGGCAGAGCTTCAGCGCGATACTCAGACCATGCGCCGTAAGGTACATGTAGATGTCATCCCATCCTACTTCAACAACTCGACACTCCATTGGGATCTATACTCCAACGGTATAGATATTACCCCATCGAATATTAGTATCAATAACCTCCACATTGCTCGTCCCGACCAGCAGTTAATCATTGACGGTAATATATCTGATTCACTTAAGGACTCTGTGCGCCTAACACTTGAGAACTTCGATATATCGGGTCTGTCGGTACTGCTTGAGCGCACAGGATACGATATTGATGGTGTATCAAATGGCTATGCTGTAGTTAAGTCGGCACTGCAAAATCCAGAGGTCAACGCCTCTATCGCACTCGATAGTCTAAAGATTAACGGCATTAGCGTAGCACCTCAGTTTATCACATCTAATTGGGATATGGTGGGCGACCGAGCCCATATCATTATAACCGATAGAGGTCTCAACGAAACAGTAGTTGAGGGCTACTACCAGCCTATAAGCAACCGATACTCAGCAAAAGCGAAGATACGCAACGCTTCAATGTCCTTACTAAAGCCATACCTAAAGAGCGTTCTCTCAGATATCGAGGGTGTGGCGGATATCGACGCAAAAATTGAGGGCGAGGGCAATAAAGCTATCCTCTCTGGAGACCTTAGCGCAAAGGATTTTGGTGCCACAGTAAACTACACCAAGGTTAGATATAAGGCTCCTGCGGCCAAGTTCACAATCGATAGTAACCACATCCGCACTGTGCGCACACCTCTATACGATGTAGAAGGCAATATCGGTCACTTGACCTTGGATGTCGATTTGAGCAACCTCGACAATGTCACCTACGATATATCTGCCGAGATTACTAAGATGTTGGCCCTAAACACCACGCCACAGGATAACGACACCTTCTATGGTCATGTCTACGCCACAGGCGAGGCTACATTTAAGGGTGATAAACGAGGAACGAAGATGAACATCGATATTACGAGTGCCGATAACTCGAAGTTCTACCTGCCTCTACAGCGCAAGGAGGATGTCTCGTATGCAAGCTTTGTAAGGTTTGTTGAGCCAGATGTCGAGACGATTGACACCATAGATTTCCTCACACGCCGTATGTTGGCATCCGAGAGGCGTCGCAGAGATGAAAACCCTACATCCAAAACTCTCGACATTGATATGAATCTCAATGTGCTGCCAAATATCGAAATGCAGCTTATCATCGACCCTACTATGGGTGATGTAATCAAGGGTAAGGGTTCAGGCGAGTTGGCTATGCACATCGTTCCTGAGAGTGATCTCTTTGAGATGCGAGGAGATCTAAACATCACCGAGGGTTCATACCTCTTCACTCTGCTGAATGTCACAAATAAGTTCTTTACCGTTGTGCCTGGCTCATCGATACATTGGGATGGCGATCCTAAGGCTGCCACACTCAACATCGATGCAATATACAGCACCAAGGCGTCACTAAGACCTCTTATCGGCAGTTCGGTGCAGGGCTTTGATACCTCTCACACCGTACCCGTGGATTGTTATATCAAGCTTACTGACGAGCTAAATTCACCAACTGTGACCTTTGATATCAAGGTACCGAATGTTGCACCAGAAATTCAGACAATCGTACAGTCTGCTCTTAATGATCAGCACGCCATAGCCACTCAGATGTTCTGGTTGCTAACAACGAATACCTTTGCGGCAAACGACGCGGAGATTACAGGTGCGTCAATAACCACTACAACCGGCTGGGAGCTACTCTCAAACCAGCTAAGCAACTGGCTTTCGGGCGAGGACTACAACATCATTCTTCGATATCGTCCTCGCACTGATCTTGCGGGCGATGAGGTGGACTTTGGCTTCTCGAAGAGTTGGTTTAACAACCGTCTTCTTGTGGAGCTTGAGGGTGGTTATCTATCGGATGCCTCGGCTCAGGCTATGCAGAAGGCCTCAAAATTTGTGGGCGAGGCATTCATCACATGGCTTATTGACCCTGAGGGTGTGTTCCGCTTTAGAGGTTTCACCCAAACCATTGACCGCTACGGTGAGAACCAAGGTATGCAGGAGTCAGGTATCGGTCTATACTACAGCGAGAGTTTTAACACCTTCACTGAGCTTAAACAGAGCTTCAAAAACCGCTTTGGTGGGAAGAATACGCTTATCAGTCCATTTATAAATGTGACAAAGTCGCGCAAAGATGGCTCCCCAAGCGTAACCATAAATAATAATAAAAAACAAGAGTCGTTAGATATTATAGAGGCTGACACCTTGCAAACAGATAGAACAAATATAATAATAAATAATTAATCGATTAAAATTTTACTATTATGAACATCTTAACTACTAATCCTATGGTAGAGGCTACCGAGGAGATTGCACAGGCACCTGTTGAGACTTTGGCTGAGGGCGCAACCGAGACCGCAGAGACACTCTCTATCGGTTTTTGGGAGTTATTTACAAGTGGAGGTTGGCTTATGTGGGTACTTGTACTCCTTGCGGCAGTCATGATCTTCATCTTCGTAGAGCGTTTCATAGCAATCCGCCGAGCAACAAAACTCGACAAGAACTTCATGAATCGTATTCGTGACTTTATCTCCGATGGTAACATCAACGCAGCTATTGACCTGTGTCGCCGTACAGACTCTCCTGTGGCTCGAATGATTGAGAAGGGTATCGAGCGTATCGGTCGTCCTATGGGCGATATTCAGACAGCTATTGAGAATGTTGCAAATGTGGAGGTTGCCAAGCTCGAAACAGGTCTTCCATGGTTGGCATCAATATCGGGTGGTGCGCCAATGATTGGTTTCCTTGGTACTGTGGTAGGTATGGTGCAGGTATTTATCTCTATGTCTGCCAGCACCTCAGGAGCAATCGAACTTGGACAGCTCTCATCGGGTATGTATGTGGCGATGGTCACAACCGTAGGTGGTTTGATTGTTGGTATCCCAGCATACTTCGGACACAACTACCTTGTAGCGCGCATCGAGCGCCTTGTATTCAGAATGGAGGCAACCACCATAGCCTTTATGGATATATTAAATCAGCCAGTACAAAAATAGTTGACTATGGCAATTAAGCGAACATCTAAGATAGATTCGTCCTTCTCATCATCATCGATGACGGACCTTATCTTCTTGTTGCTGGTCTTCTTCATTATGGCCACAACGCTCATTAACCCCAATAATGCGGTTAAGCTCACCCTCCCCTCATCATCAAGTGCTGAGGGTGATCCCTCTGTTATAACCTTGTCGGTTGTGGGTGATAACGACAGCCCCTCAGGCTATAGATATGTTATCAATCGCGATGAGAGCTACACCGAGGTAGCCGACATCGAGAGTGCCCTTGAGCAGCATTTTGCCGAGTATAGCGATCGCCCTATAGAGGAGCGTCCATACATATCGCTACGCTGCGACGAGAAGGTTACTGTGGATGTGTTGGTTGATATCATCGACCTGACACGCGAAAATAAGTATAAAATGGTATTAGCTACAAAGAGTAGGTAATGGATTACTACAATTCCATAGATCCCAAAGATCGCTCTGCACAACGCTACGCTTTGATAATAACGATACTATTGTTGTTACTTCTGTTCTTCTTGCTCAGGAGCGTAGTATTTCATGTGCAGACAATAACAAAAGAGGTTTCGCCTCTGGAACTAATCGTCGAGGAGTTCATCGAGGAGATTGAGCCACCTGTTCTAAAGGAGGAGTCTCCAACAGATGTACGCCGCGAGGAGGAGGCAGCTCATGTTGACGAGGCTTCGTTTGAGCAGAATAATCAGACCGAGGGAGCCGAGCCAGAGACGCAGACCTTGAATACCAACGCGCTCTTCAAACCGACCATCGGCAATGTCGAGGAGTTGGGTGAGGAGGGTAACCGCCTTGCATCGTTGGGTGACCAAGAGTCAGACCACGGCGAGATGGGAGGATACAACCTCATAGGTAGCGATCAGCTTGACGCAGGTCTTCAAGGCAGAGGTCTGCGCGAGGGTCTTCCTAAGCCTCGTACATCGTTTAACATAGCAGGTAGAGTTGTTGTCTATGTAAATGTTGATAGTGATGGAAATGTCATCTCTGCTTCCGTGGAGCAGCGAGGCACTACAACATCTGATGGCACGCTACATGACTTAGCTATTGAGGCTGCTATGAAAGCAAAGTTTAAGTCAAGTGACCGCCATATACAGAGTGGTTTGATAACATACGACTTTAAGGTTAAATAATGAGGCGAGGAGTAACATACTTAATTACACTCTTTGCACTACTTAGGCTCTGTGGCGCAGTAGCCTCAGAGCCTAAGGGGGCAGATATAGAGCTTTCTCAGACGGTTATTGATTTGGGAACTCTATCACAGAGCGATGATAAGCAATACATTAGGTTCCCCTTTCTTAGTTGTGGCGATGTGCCTTTGGTTATTACTGAGGTACGCACAAGCTGCTCCTGCACAACTATCAAGTACGACAGAAAACCTCTACCTGCAGGGGAGCAGGGCGTTCTAAACATCACTGTAGACCCAAGCAAAGCCCCAGAGGGAAACTTTTATAGAGTGATACAAGTATACTCTACAGCCATAAGTGGAGTGAAGAATATAACATTAAAAGCCAACATTAAGAATGGAGATTAAGAGAGTTGTATTTAACCCTTTTAGAGAGAATACATATTTGGTGTGGGACTCGACAAAGGAGTGCATCGTTGTCGATGCGGGCAATATGTCTGAAACGGAGAACACGGCACTTAAAGAGCTAATCACATCACTTGAGCTAAAGCCTGTAATGGCGGTTAACACCCATGGTCATTTCGACCATACTCAGGGTGTCAAGTATCTAAAAGATGAGTATGGGGTGAAATTTGCCTGTTCATCCAAGGATAAGTTCCTTATCGAGGCATCGTCAGGCGGCATGGTCTACGGACTAAAGTGTAACGAGGTGCCAGAGATAGATATAGACCTTGATAGCACCGAGAGCCTAAAGTTTGGCAATACTGAGCTTAAGATTATTAAGACCCCTGGTCACACCCCGGGTCATGTAGTGTTATTCAACGAGGCTGAGAAGGTGCTGTTTACGGGAGATACTCTTTTCCGCGAGAGCATAGGCCGCACGGACCTTCCTGGTGGTGACTACTCGTGGATTATGAAGTCTATCTTGGAGGAGATTGTACCTCTTGGCGACGATGTTGCAATCTATCCGGGTCATGAGGATAGCTCGACCATAGGTCATGAGACGCTCTACAACCCATTTATCACCGAAGTACTCAATAACGAGATTAACTACAAAGGTTAATAGCTATGCGTATAGATATTATTACGGTTGTGCCTGAATTGCTCTCATCACCGCTTAACGAGTCGATACTTAAGCGCGCACAGGAGTCTGGTCACGCCGAAATATATGTCCACAACCTCCGAGACTATACCGACGACAAGCGTCGCACGGTGGATGACTACCCCTTTGGTGGTGAGGCGGGCATGGTGATGAAGATTGAGCCTGTATTTCGCTGCATCGAGAAGCTTAAATCGGAGCGCGACTACGACGAGATTATCTTCACCTCGCCAGATGGCATCACCTACAACCAGCATGAGGCAAACCGCCTGTCGTTGATGAAGAATATCATCATCCTCTGCGGTCACTATAAGGGCATTGACTATCGCATCCGCGAGCATCTTATAACACGCGAGATATCTATCGGCGATTATGTGCTTACGGGTGGTGAGCTGGCAGCATGCGTCATTGCCGACTCGGTAGTACGCATTATCCCTGGGGCCATTGGTGATGAGGCATCAGCCCTAACGGATTGTTTTCAGGATAATCTTCTCGCGCCTCCTGTATATACCCGCCCTGCTGAGTTTAACGGCTGGAAGGTACCAGAGGTGTTGCTTTCGGGTAACTTTGCCGAAATTGAGAAGTGGCAGGAGGAGCAAGCATGGAGCCGCACCAAGGAGCTGCGCCCCGACCTTATTGATGGTAAATAGTATAATATATATAGGTATAGTATGCTGCTACACGACAAACTTAAGGAGTTTAGAGTCATTCTTGCCTCGGCATCACCACGCCGTAGGGAGCTACTTAGGGCTACGGGCATCGAGTATCACTTGGCAGAAAAGTTCGAGTGCGAGGAGGAGTACCCTCAAAACCTACTTGCTGAGGATGTAGCCTCCTACCTCTCAGCACTAAAGAGCCACGCCTATCCTAATACACTGGGCTACAAAGATATACTTATCACAGCCGACACAGTAGTTGTGCTTAAAGGCAAGGTGCTTGGCAAGCCTGCATCTGAGGATGAGGCACGCACGATGCTTAGCGCGCTATCTGGCTCTGAGCATACAGTAGTTACGGGTGTGACACTACGCAGTGTCGATAAGGAGCGTACATTCTCCTCATCGAGCAAGGTGCGTTTTGCAGAGCTTAACCATGAGCAGATAGACTACTACATCAACAAGTATCACCCCATGGATAAGGCAGGTGCATACGGTATTCAGGAGTGGATTGGCTATGTCGGCATCGAGTCTATCGAGGGGTCGTTCTACAATGTTATGGGCCTACCCATACAGCGCCTATGCAAGGAGTTAGAGTGCTTTGTTGAGGCTTTGCCATCGTGCTATTTATAGAGATATAAACTAAGAAGCTGTTTTGAATTTTATTAAATGAGTTTTTTCGTTGCTGCAAAAGATAGTTTCGGAGTCTTTGAGGCTCTTATAGACTTCTTTCTAATTGCAAAATTTGGAAATAGCCCGCTATCACCTGCATTTTACAATATAAAATTAGTCCGATAATAGCTCTTAAATACTCTCGAAATAAAATTCAAACAGCTTCTTAATCTCAACAGCAGAACTTGAACATAGGATTTGCTAATTAGCATTCCTCTTATTTACCCCTAAATCCACCCTTCAAAACGCCCTTGCTATGACACCTGACAGCATGTCATGATATATATAGACCGATTAAAATCAATGTATTAAGTGTTATATATTTGCAGCCGAAAACAGTTATTTATAACTAATAAACATTTCGAAAATTTGAAAATAGCCAGCTGTTACCTACATATTCGAAATGAATATCTACTCAAAAAATAGCTTTAAAATCAACTCGAAATTAAATTCAAACAGTCTCTTACTTTTTAGCTTTAATTCATATATTTCGTATCTCTGGCATCGTAACGATGTGTCTACTGCAGTATTTTGTATCTTTAGTGTCATAAGAGTCTCACTCTACAATTATCTTTCTGCAACAAACAACACTTCAAGTGTTGAAAACTCATTTCTTTTTCGTATCTTTGCCTCGATATAGCCACATGTGGGATTTTAAGGAAATGGCTATGGTATAATTAATGGTAAGGATATGGTTTTCGAACTACTCAAAATACTCTTCGGGGGCTTATGTGTGGGCTTGGCCTCCTCGGTGACAGTGGGACCTGTGGCGGTGTTATGCATACAGCGCACACTCAGTAAGGGGCATCTCTCTGGCTTGGTCTCAGGTATGGGTATCGTGTGCGCAGATACCTTAATGGCGATATTGTCATTTTCAGTATATGCATTGATTAAGAGTTATATAGATGAGTATAGTTCGATAATTAAGCTTATAGGAGGCGCTATAATTGTGATTGTGGGTATCTTCATATTCTTTAAGAACCCTGTGCCACAAATCCGTAAGAACAAGACAGGATCGAATGCTCTATGGCAGGACTTCGGCTCCATGTTTGGTTTTACGCTTGCCAACTTTGCGGTGGTCATACCATATATCTTGGCCTTCTTCACAATGTTCAACATTGACCTTACCATAGATTTCCAGAATGTTGTGGATGGGGGTATAGAGTTTACAAATGCCCTCTACAACATCTTGGTCTTGGGAGGTTTCTTCCTTGGTGCTACATTATGGTGGTTTACTCTGACCTCGATAATCAGCATCTTTCATAAGAGTTTCAAGCCTCGTCACATGGTTGTTGTCAACCGTGTTGCTGGCGTGGTGATTATGGCGTTAGGTACAGTGACGCTCATCTCTGTAATATTAGGTTAGTTATGAAAAACAATAAGATTATAATCGCCATTGATGGTCACTCATCTTGTGGCAAGAGTACATTTGCCAAGGCTATAGCTGCGCGTTTGGGTTACATCTTCATTGATACAGGTGCTATGTATCGTGCCGTAACGCTCTATGCGCTGGAGCATGGTGCCATAAAATCGTGCATCACTGATGAGGATATGATTGAGTCGATGCTTGATGATATCAACATCAACTTCCGCTTTAATCCTGAGCGAGGTGCCAGCGATATATATGTTAATGGAGAGATGGTAGAGGGGAAAATTCGCACCATCGAGGTGAGCAACTGCGTAAGTGCAGTAAGCTCCATAGGTGCTGTGCGTCGTAAGCTTGTTGCTATGCAGCAGCAGATGGGGCGTAATGGTGGTGTTGTGATGGATGGCAGAGATATTGGCACTGTAGTATTCCCCGATGCCGAGCTAAAGATATATATGACGGCCGATGCTATGGTGCGTGCCGAGCGCCGCTATAAGGAGCTTACAGCTAAGGGCGATAAGGTCTCGTTAGAGGAGATTTACGAAAATGTTGTGTCGCGCGACAAGGCAGATATGACACGCGCAATATCGCCACTACGCAAGGCTGATGATGCCATAGTGTTGGACAACTCCCACATGAGTGTAGAGGAGCAGATGGAGTGGTTCGACAGAGAGTTTAATCGCGTAATGGAGAGTTAGTATGCGTGTTGTCATCGATGAAAATTCGGGCTTCTGCTTCGGCGTGGTAAGGGCTATTAGCGAGGCCGAGAGCGCCCTAAAGCAGAGGGGCGATGTCTACTGCCTTGGCGATATTGTCCATAACCGCGTGGAGGTGCAACGCCTTGAAGAGCTGGGTCTACACACCGTGTCGCATGGGGATATATCCTCGCTTGGTGGTCGCACGCTCCTCATTCGCGCGCATGGTGAGCCTCCCACAACATATAGCCTTGCCAAGGAGCAGGGGGTTGATATTATAGATGCCACCTGTCCCGTTGTGGCGCGCTTGCAGAGGCGTGTGCGCGATGCCTACGCGCTTATGAGTAAGGTGGGTGGTCGTGTAGTGTTGCTTGGTAAGCGTGGTCATGCTGAGGTTGTAGGTCTTACGGGTCAGGTAGCAGATGATGTTACGGTTGTGGAAAACGAGGCAGACTTGGAGACAATCGATTACAAGCGTCCTATATACTTCCTCTCGCAGACCACCCAGAGCATCGAGCTATTTAACCGCATGGCGGAGATTATTCGAAGTCGCATGCCTGAGGGAACGGAGTTTGTTGTGGATGACACCATCTGTCGCCGTGTTGCTGGGCGTGAGTCCAACCTTGCGGAGTTCTCAAAGAGTGTAGATGTGGTGTTGTTCGTATGTGGCAGAAAGTCCTCGAACGGTCGTGTACTCTCGGAGGTGTGTCGCAGAGCCAATCCCCGCTGCTACAATATCGAGGAGCCATCCGAGATTGATATGTCGTGGTTCGAGGGTGTGGAGAGTGTTGGTATCTGTGGTGCCACCTCAACCCCACGCTGGCTTATGGAGGAGGTGCTAAACTACATCAACCAGATGCTCTGATTATCATTTTAGGAGTGTTTTATAAATTAGTAAAGGGATGTTCTATATATTAGTAAATGCGCTATAAGTTGTTTCGAAAAATATTTAGGATGCTTTTGAATTTATTTTGGTGGCTTTTTTATTAAAATACTCTTCAAAATCATCTCGACCTAATTTATAGAACCCACCTTGGAAAAGTTGCAAAGAGAATAAAGAAATAAGTTATGAAGTATATTGTTCGTTCACTAAAATATCTACTCTTTATCTGCGTTTTGTATGTAGCACTGCTGTGGCTGTCATCACTATCGACCTATGGCGGAACGATAGACACCATGACACTGCTTCGTGCGCAGCTAAGCTCCGATAGAGGTCTGTGGCTTGTTGTGGCATTTGTCGCTTTGGCACTCTTCTACCCCAAGTTCGGCTATGTGCGCCGCGTGGTTGCGGGTGCTGATATTGAGGCTGACCGCATGCGTATAGATAATGCCATGGCTCTCTATGGCTTTAAGTTTGTAGAGGAGCGTAATGGGGCGTTGGTATATCGTGCCGAGGGTATTGTGCGCCGCATCATCCTTCTGTTCGAGGATGAAATAATGGTGCGCAGCATGGAGGGCGGTATCGAGGTTGAGGGTAAGCGTCGTGAGGCGGTGCGTATCATCTTCCAGCTAAGCGCATATATTGATAATAAGCGATTTGAGTAATGAGATTTTCACTTAGGTATATTGCATCATTCATGGCAATAACACTTATTGCCATAGGTGAGCTATCGGCACAAGTTGAGGAGCGCACCAAGCGCGATTTCGAGCTTGGGCAGGCGACTGAGGTGCTTGCCAATATCATGCGAGAGTTTGAGGTTGGCTATGTAGATGATGTGAAGGCATCGGAGTTGCTAAATGCCGCTGCAAGAGGCATGATTGTGGCAACCGACCCCTACTCGGAGTATCTTTCGGAGGAGGCTATGTCGAGCTTCGAGATTATGACAACAGGACAATATGGCGGCGTAGGCTCACTAATACGCAAGAGGGGTGACTATGTACTCTTCGCCCAGCCTTACAAGGATACACCAGCAGATATGTCGGGAATCAGAATTGGAGATAAGATTTTGGCTATCGATGGCGAAGATATGCATGGCAAAGATGTATCTCAGATAAGTTCGATGCTTAAGGGTGAGCCGGGCAGTAGTGTTGAGGTTGTCATCGAGCGCAACATAGAGGGTTCGGTAGATACACTGCATATCACTCGCAAGCGTATATCTATGCCAAGTGTTAATTATGCAGGTATCATCCGTGATGGTGTGGGTTATATCTCGCATGATGACTTTATCGAGGGTAGCTACGATGAGATGCGTCGTGCCGTAGAGAGTCTTATGGCTACCGACTCGCTTAAGGGCATCATCCTCGACTACCGTAGCAATGGTGGTGGCGTTGTACAGGAGGCTGTAGATATCGCCTCGCTCTTTATCCCTCGCGGCAGCCGTGTGGTGTCGCTTATGGGTCGTGATTCATCATCGCTAAAGCATCTCGATACGCGCTATGCCCCTTTGGCAGAAGATATCCCGGTAGTGGTGCTTGTAAGTGGCTCGTCGGCTTCGGCATCTGAGATATTGGCAGGTGCGCTTCAGGACTTAGATAGGGCGGTGATAATGGGTAGTCGCACCTATGGCAAGGGATTGGTGCAGGGCACTCGTTATGTGGGTTACAACAGCTACCTTAAGTACACCACAGCCAAGTATTATATCCCTTCGGGTCGCTGTGTGCAGTCGCGAAACTACTCAACCATGCGCACCGATGGCACTATCACCACAGTTCCTGACTCGCTAATCTCGGAGTTCCACACACGCGGTGGTCGCAAGGTATACGATGGCGGTGGTATTGTTCCGGATGTTAAGACCGAGCCACAGTATGTAAGCCGTTTCGCTATGACGCTCTATGCAATGGGTCTTATGGAGGATTGGGCAGATAGATATATGCGTGACCACCATAAGGATGAGATAGATGTACGCACCTTCTCGATTACGGATGCCGACTATGAGGATTTCTCTGAATTTGTATCCAAGAAGGATGTTCCATACGAATCGGAGACGCGCAAGGCTCTCAATGCTTTAGAGAGTGCCATGAAGAAGGATCTGTATGAAGAGGGACTCAGAGATATAGTCGAGCAACTTAAGGCTAAGCTTAAGGATGATAAGCTGAGCAATTTGCAGACCTATCGTGATGATATTATTGATGCTCTAAATAGTGATATTGTGCTGCGATATGCCTATCAACAGGGTGTGCAGGAGCGTTTTGCCACTACGGATAAGGAGGTGGAGCAAGCTGTGGAGTTAATCCTTAACCCTGCGGAGTATCAGCAGATACTTAAGTCTAAGGATGTAGAGAAGAGATAGTTACCTATGAAACTCCCTCGCATACATACCTCAAGCCTTTCGGTTGCATTTCGTAGTCGTGCAACATTCTTAATTGTAGGTTTGATACTTGCTACGCTATCAATACTATATACATGGCGTATATCTATTGGTATGAAGCATGAGGATGAGGCTGCCATCGAAAAACTCAGGGAGGATGAGCGCAATGCTGTTGAGATGTGGGAGGATATTTTGCGCTCGACAAACATAGGTGGTCAGATGTACTACAACCCTGAGTTGCTGCATGAGCTTGCCGAACATACCAATGTTCCACTTATCATTGCAGATGAGCGACTTAATGTATGGGTGACAAACCTCCCAGATGAGATTGTTGGTGACCCTGAGAGGCTTAGAGAGGAGATTTTGCTTATGAGCGAGAGTAATAAGCCAATCTCGGTCTCCTATGGCATGATGAATCAGACGGTCATAACCATCTACTACGGTACTACGGACTATGAGAACTTGGTGTCGAGTGCGCATAGTAAGGCGTTGGTCTTCTTCCCCTATATGCAACTTGTTATCATCATAATATTTGCCGTCTTTGCATATATCGCCTTCTCGTCGACCAAGCAAAATGAGCAGAATCGTGTATGGGTGGGTCTTGCTAAGGAGACGGCACACCAGCTTGGAACGCCAACATCGTCGTTGCTCGGCTGGATAGAGTATATGCGCAGTCAGCCTGTCGACCAGCAGGCTGTAGATGAGATGTCCAAGGACTTGGCGCATCTGATGAAGATTGTGGATCGTTTCTCGAAGATTGGCTCCGAGACTCAGCTTACACCTACGAATATCAACGAGGTTGTGGGCGATACGGTGATGTACTTCCGTAGGCGTATACCTCGTAATGTAACACTTAGCTACAACGGTTTAGCTATAGCACCTATACGAGTATCTATGAATGGCGCGCTCTTCGAGTGGGTCATCGAAAACCTTATGAAAAACTCGTTGGATGCACTGCAAGGTCAAGGCTCGATAGATGTAACTGTGGGTGAGAGTGGTGATAGTGTCTATGTTGAGGTGAGTGATACGGGCAAGGGCATAGCCAAGAGCAATTGGACGCGTATCTTCGAACCGGGATTTACCACCAAAACGCGAGGTTGGGGACTCGGGTTGTCGCTATCGCGCAGAATTATAGAGGAGTATCACGCAGGTAAGATTGCTGTCGTGCGCTCCGAGATTGGCAAAGGAACAACTATTCGTGTAACACTACAACGCAGAGAGGGAGATGAGTAAATCGTCACTTACATATTATGCAGAGGAGGGGTATAAGGTCGTACACCCTGAGGCTATATATGGTCACAGTTCGCATATTGCAAGTGGCGAGGTGTTGAGCGATGGTGGCTTTCAGGCTGTGGATGCGGCAGATATCTATGGCGTTGGCTCGGAACTTATTGCAAGTGGTGCGGAGGAGCTTTTTATCCCAACCTTGAGCAGCGTGCCGCTATTCCATATCTTACTCTTTGCCACATTAGTGGTATACCTCAATATGCTATATCGCTCATGGGGCTTTGTTGGACACCTATATCGCGATATGTTCACTATGCGAGGCGAGAGCAATATGATATATCAGGGAGGTCTGATTCCATTGCAGCAATTCAAGCATATAGCAACGACCATAGGTTTTGTTATGCTGGCTCTTATGACTCTTCGTGTGGCTGATGGTTTCATTCCAAGCAACTCACCTATCTATGATAGTGATATTGCACACTTTGCACCTGTAGGGGCGTTGTTCATCGTCATGGTATATGTGGCATGGTACTACGCCCTACATAAGATATTGGAGTGGGTGACACTTTCGGATGCCGCTCCGCAACTCTCGGCAATGGGATATACCCACTTTGTGCGAGTCTCTGTGGTGCTGTACCCACTTGTTGCGGTGTGGTTGCTGGGTGTCGATAGTGGTGAGCGATTTATCGTGCCGCTGCTTATTGTGGCGGCTGTAGTGATGCTAATTTTATATTTGAAAGACACAATTTTGTTCTTTATCGATAAAAAAATTTCAATTTTGTATTGGATTTTGTACCTTTGCACCGCATTTTTGCTACCTTTAAGTTTTGTTGCGCACCTGCTTCCACAGCGTTTAGGATAGTAATTGCCTGAGTAACACGGTTGATAATCAGGCAATTGTGTGGA
>JAFXBB010000001.1 GCA_017521945.1 Alistipes sp.
ATTACCAACCTTCAATCTTTACGGGTGTGAAGAGTGAGCGACTTATGCCACTTATGCCAAACTCTGACTATACAGTCTTGGCATTTGGTATAGATAACAACATCCCAACAACCAAGCTTTTCCGCTATGACTTTACTTCTGGACATGCAGACCCGGGTAAGATTAATGTTGAAAGCATCGATTTGGTAAAGCTCTTTGATGCTGAGGAGATTGTTGCGCTTGATTCAAGCTACGCAAAGGTGTTGTCTGAGTGTGAGTGTGTAGCCGTTGTTCAGATGAAGACCTCTGCGCCAACGGATAAGGTCTATTTCTGGTGGTTTGAGGGGTGGATGAAGGTGGAGTATAGCGATGAGGCATTCCTTGAGGAGTTTCTGCTCTACGACCCATCGAATAACCCTGAGCTTATGGATATGTACTACTCTATGGATGAGGAAGATAAGTTCTTTTTTGCGGGTATTGCCGAGGATGAGGATGGTAATATGAGTCCTATATACTATGGTGAGTTGTTCACCCTATCAAAGAACCAGTGCGCACCTGCTGAGGAGTTCTTCCAGTATGTTGAGGGTACGCGTTCTTCTGACTATGTTATTATAGGTCGTTAGTTCCAATACTTTTTTAGAGAACAGAGCAAAGACGAAAGTGATTAAAGTCGTTTTGCTCTGTTTTTTTTGTTTTTGAAAGACGAGAGAGACGAGAGGGACGAAAGAGGCGAGAGGGACGAGAGAGACGGGAGAGACGAGAGAGACGGGAGAGACGAGAGAGACGAGAGAGACGAGAGAGACGAGAGAGACGAGAGAGACGAGAGAGCCGAGAGAGACGAAAGCGAGGTCGGGTATCGGTGTTGTTAGTTCTGCGTTGTCATTATCGGCTTTGTCCGTGGCTTCGCTCTTGTCTCTATGGTCACTTGGTCTCTGTGGTCTCTGTGGTCTCTGTGGTCTCTGTGGTCTCTGTGGTCTCTGTGGTCTCTGTGGTCTCTTCCTGAAAAGGCAAAGCCTTTTAACTAAAGAAATTAGAGAAATTAGGGAGATTAAGGTTATTTGAGTGTCAACTCACTAAATTCCTTAACCTCCCTAACAAAAATCCCCTCGGACCTACTATCCGAGGGGAGAGAGTTAAGCTCTTGGAGCTTGTTTTACTTAACAACGATTACACCGTTCTCGTTTGTGAAGAACTCAGCGTCTGCACCACCGTTAAGAACTGCCAAAGCAGCAGTAACATCAGCAACACTGTTGTCAGCAACATTCAAAAGCTCGCTATTGTTGTAGTAGTAGCAAGATGTATATACATTCTTACCCTTTGCGTTGATAGCTGCAGTAGCAGTTGCAACGCCACCATCCAAGCAGTAGTTAATTTTGTTTGAACCACTGAACTCAGGCTTAGCAGCGATAGCACCAGCACCATCAGCACCTGTAACTACACCTGCGTTGTAGCAGTAGTTAGCTGTTGCAGCACCGTACAAGCTATAGAAGATACCTGATGCGTGACTCTGCTCAGCTACGATCTCGCCAAAGTTAGCACAGTAGTTAAATGTAGGTACCTGCTTTGTGCTTGGTGCCTGACCAAGGATACCAGCAGCAGAAGCGTTAGCACCATTATACATAGAAACTACCTTACCATAGTTGTAGCAGTAGTCGTATGTAGATGTAGTTAAGTTAACAGCTACAATACCGGCAGCAGGCATAGGGCCCTCAGCAGTAATCTCACCATTGTTTGTGGCATTCTTAATTGAACCACCAAAACGGTTAGCAATACCAGCAGCTGTAGTACCACCGAAAACATTACCATTGTTTACAACATTCTCTAAAACGCCATTCTTTTCAATCCAAGCAACCAAACCAGCTGATGCACCTGCAACAACATTAGCATTGTTTACACAATTCTTCATTGTTACATTTGCAAGGTCAAATGCAATACCAGCAGCATAATTTGGGCACTCAATGTTACCTGAAACAGTTACATTCTCGATAAGCAAATTACCACCGTTGTATGCAGCGCTAGCATCCTTATAATTACAGTATAGCAAACCAGCTGCATTTCTTTCTGACTTAATATCAACATTCTCAAGAGTTACATTCTTAAATGCTGCCTCCTCGCCTACATACGCAAACATCGCAACAGCACCCTCGCTATCAATCTTAAGGTTTGAGATAATCTTACCCTGACCATCGAATGTACCGTTGAACTTGTTGTCGACAGTACCGATAGGCTGGAAGTCAACACCCTGAAGGTCGATGTCCTCGCTAAGAGCAACTGTGAAACCTGTGAAATCATTCTCTCCATTGTTTACACAGTTTACAAGAGCAGCCAAACCTAATGCATTCTGAGCCTCGAAGCTCTTTGTCTCACCATTGTATGGAAGATTGGCAATAAGATCGCGTGGGTAAACCTTGAAGTCCTCAGCACCTGTAAGAGTGTATTGAGCAGTTGGGATTACATAAGCCTCATCATCGCTTGCATTAGTGAATACAACCTGATACTCATTGTCAGTAGTCAATGTGTTAGCGCCATTGAAGCTGAGAGCATAGTTGCCAGACTTAACCTTACGAATGATAACAGGCTGATTTGCGGCAATAGTAGAATTTTCAATAGCTGTAGTAGCATCGCAACCATCAGCACGAACACCATACTCGCGTGCAGCGATGTTAGAGTTCTTGATAACGACCTTGCCAGTCTTCTCCAAAGAGATACCATTCTTACCATTTGCGATAGTTGTGTCGTCTACAACTACATTAGCCTTGCCACAAGAAAGCAACTGTGCCAATGAATGCAAACCATCAGCAGTAACGCTCTCAATATTCAAATCACCATTGAGTGAGCGAAGCTTGATACCTACAGCTGTATCAACAGCAGCGTCAGTAGCTGTGAAAGTACAATTCTTAACTGTCAAGCTATCTGGGTAACGAGTGTTACCATGCTGCTCGTTGCAGTATACGAATGCAGTGCCAGGGAATGCAGATGCATCAGCAGTCTCGAAGTTGATGTTCTCAAGTACTGTGAGAATAGTTGAATCATAATTTGTGCCGCCAATGATATAGAAGTAACCATCATACTTGTTATTGTTGCCATTTACAACAACCTTTCTGCCTGCAATCTCAGGAATATTTGCGCTACCTACGATATCCTTTACAATGAAGATGTTAAGTTTACCCTGAATATCGAGGTCAAGAGCTGCTTGAAGTGTTGTAACATCATCAACATATACATAATACTCGCCAGCAGAGTCAATACACATTGTTGGACTAATCCACTCGTAGCCATTGATGAATAGCTTACCATTACCGTTGGTCTTAGTGCCACGACCTACATATTTGTTGTAATCATACAATACGATGTCATCTGCAGTGCTGAGCTCGCCATTGAACTCTGTGTTGATAAGTTCAACACTTCCGACTGTACTCTCCCATACACCTACGATACCACCAATACGATACTTGTCTGAAGCTGGGCTAACTGCATTTACGCGAGTTACATTACCGTCAGCAACACAGTTCTCAATCTTACTGTTGTGCTGTAGACGACCTACGATACCACCTGCGATGCCATTGTGTGTAAATACATCGATGTTAGACTTAAGGTCTGTGATTGTAGTCTCGCCAAGTGTACAACCTACAACGCCACCGATATTTGTTCTACCCTTAACATAGCTACCCTCATTAACATCAATTGTGATGTTCTTAAGAGTTACATCATCATCACTGTTACCACCCTGAGCAGTACCAAGTATAGTACCAATATAGTATGAGTAGCTATAATCCATTGTACCCTCAAGCTTAACATCTCCCTTAATAGTGATATTCTCGAATGTTACAGCGTTATCAGAGATAGCTGCAACTGCACCAAAGTTACCACCGTAAACATTGATGTCAACATTCTCGAGTGTCAAGTTCTTGATAGTAGCGCCATCGATAGCACCAAACAAACCTACACACCAGTCATCCTCCTTAGTGTTGTGGTAACGAAGGTTTGCGATAGTGTGACCGCAACCATCGAATGTACCAGCAAAGCTGCCCTCAATGTAACCGATAGGAGTCCACTGCTCATTGTTAAGATCAATGTCATTGCTTAGCTTGAATGTCTTACCTGCAAAGTCATCAGCTTCACTTGCGCGGTTGAGAGTGCCATTTACAGCGGCTGCCAACCAAGCAAGCTCAGATGGCTGAGAGATAACGATAGTCTCGCCTGAAGGATCCTCTGGGTCTGGCTGTGGAGCTGTGATAGACTCACCATCCCAAATCTCAACGAAGAATGGAGCATCATAGATGTTCTCGCTATTAGCAAAGTTATCATTGATAGTGATATCAACCTTAGTGTTGGTTGTCAAAACATTACCGATAACGGTTGTCAAGTAGTTACGCTGGATAGGAATCTCAGTGTTGAAATCTACAACCTTGATAGCACCAATCTTGTCGCTAACAGTCATCTTGAAGTGGATAGAACTTTGCTCGTCCTTAGCCAAGATATAGTCAGTGAAAAGAGTCATGTGTGTAGCACGACCTGTCTCTGTATCTACCAATGCATCATAGTTTGCGTTGTAAACATGGTCAGCCATGTTGTCGCGAACCTCAGCAATGTAGTTGTAGTTGAAATTCTTGGTGGTGTTATCGCCAGAGATCGAACCTGTTACAGCGTTGAATGCTGTAGGGATAACAGCGTCGTACTCGATAGCGACATTCTCAGGGTGAACATTAAGGTTAAGTTCGTCGAGGTCGGTAGCAATAACACGAACCTTAGCGTATGGACGAGTCAAGGTAGCCTCAGTCTGATTCTGTGTGTTATCCTCAGGAGAGAACTCCCAAGACTTGAAGTAACAATCAGCAACCTCATCGTTAAGCTCCTTGCCAGACTCATCGATAAGAGTGATGTCGTTCAAAGTAGCACCAATCTGGTGACGAAGAGCAGCACCTGTTGTCTGGTCAACGAAATCAGCAAATACAACAAATTGGTACTTACGATCAGGGATAAGACGAACCTCAAACTGTACAGGCTCATACTTGTCAGTGATTTGCTCCTGACGATCCTTGATAGGCTTGCTGAGATCATTAACATCGTAAACCTCCATTGTGTAGCGGATATTTACATCATCCCAATCGAAACGATAATCACCTACAACTGCACCATCAAGGTAGTCGATAGCACCAAAAGCGCTATCCATACCCTTGTTACCATCAATCTCACCATCCTCACCAGCACGGGTTGCGCCGATAAGCTCAGGAGCTGAAACCACAAGCTGAACGCTTACCTCGCCACCTGAAGGCTGTGTGTCAGGTGCGAAGTCCTGCTGACATGATGCCAAACCAAGCACCAAAGCAGCAATCGCAAAAAATCTTGCTTTCATAGTTAGTAAAAATTAAATTAAAATGAATTAAAATGATTTGTAAAATAATATTGTTGTCTCTATCTACTATCTATCTTATAGATATCCTCCAAAATATGGAATAATCTACAAAGCAATACAGCGCTAAAAAATAGTGTCTCTACTCGTTATAAAATCTTTTTAATCAAATGTTTACACAATAAATAACTCGGTATAGTCGTTTGCGGGTACTATACACCAATACAAACATACAAAATATTCGGCAAACTACAAAGTGCCGATGTGTAATTTTGAGCATAATTATGCATCTTTTGACAAATTCAAATGAGCAGGGTTTTCAATATCACTCGTATATGGTCGAACAAAAGATAGAGACTTCTTTAGAAACAGCTTCTTAGTCACCTCCCCTTAGATAAGGCAGACTCTATGGATTTGCAACAACCTTTGCAACAAACAACGCCCCAAGTGTTGAAAACTTATTTCTTTTGCGTATCTTTGGTGTCATTAGACACATCCTCTACAACTATCTTTCTGCAACAAACAACCCCTCAAGTGTTGAAAACTTATTTCTTTTGCGTATCTTTGTGGGATAAAGTGTTGTGCTAAGTTTTTGGATTAAGAGTAATGCGTATGATATATTCAATCCTAAGGTCTCTTTGGAGAGCGTTTTTGTCGCTTGTTGTGGTGGTCGTGGTGGCAATATTGGCTACGAGCGTTTCGCCTATCTATGACTTTGCCCCTGCGGAGCCATTTTCGGGCGCAGATATCTTCAATCCGTATGCCGATTTTAGTTCAGATATGGAGTGGAAACGCTCCTCGTTGCATACCCACACAAGGGTTGAAGGCCCTTTGAACGAATGCGATTTCAGTGCAGAGGAGGTGTGGCGAAAATATCAGGATTTCGGCTACGATATTGTGGGTATCTCAAACCATAATGAGATTACGCCACACCCCGCCACAAAGCAGGATATTCGTATCTATGAACATGGCTATAATCTGCGTAATTTTCATAAGTTGGTAATTGGTACAGAGAGTGTTATGCGTTTCGATGCACTCTATCCATTATTTGCGTCACAGGCGCAGTGGCAGCTCGATATGTTGGCTGGTCGATGTGCCGTTTTGCAGCTTAATCACCCCTCGCGCTCGGCACTTCTTGATAGTACAAAACTCTCCAAAATAGCGGGGTATGACATCATGGAACTCTCAGGTTTCAATGCCTACTTGGAGAACCTCCATTGGGATTGGGCTTTGAGTGCGGGTCGCTACTCATTTGCTCTGTTGAACGACGACCTTCACTATCCCGACAGGTCGGGTCGTTTTGCGGTCAGATGCGGCTTTATAGGCGCTGAGAGTTGCGCCACAGAGGATATAATCCGCGCCTTGAAGAGTGGTTGTTTTTACTCTATGCGTTTGCCCGACTATGGTGCTGGCGATTGGGAGGTTAAGCGCGAACGAAATATGATGCTCCCCGCGGTGGAGAATATCGGTCTTAGAGGTGATACCATATTTATTAAGTTGTCATCTTCGGCAGAACAGATAAGGGTCATAGGTCAAAATCATACGCTTCTTGGTCGTGTCGCAGATTGCGATTCAATGGGCTATCGTCTGTGTGATAAGGATAGCTATGCCCGTTTTGTGGTCTCCTATCCAGATAGTTTGATTATCATGACCAACGCTTTTGCGCGCTACGATAGAGCTACGATGTCATCACCTGCCGACAGGGTATATTACACCCCTAACACACTCGCTACGGTGTTGTATAACATTATGGTGGTACTGCTTTTAGTTTTGGTATTGGTTGTTTATGTAAAAATTATTAAGCGATGGAGAAGAAGATAAATTGTGTTAAGGCATGGTTTAAGCGACCACTCGGTGTTGTATTTTTCAATGCTATCATAGCTCTCTTTACGCTGGTGGCTTATCACAAACCACTGCTGGACTATGTGGCTGATAATGTTGAGGGTAGCGGCGTGGTGATTATCCTAAGTTTCGCGTTGCTAATCCTTGTTTTTGACTTTATGTTCGCCATGCTCTTTGTGCGTCTTATGCGCATGGTGGGTAGGGTGATTATTGCACTCTCGCTTGTGGCAAATGCCGCTGCGTTGTATTTTGTGAACTCATACGAGGTGCTTCTCACGCGCGATGTTATGGGCAACCTCTTTAATACGCGTGTTTCCGAGGCTTCGGGCTTCTTGTCGGTTGATATGTTTATCTATATCGTGTTGCTTGGTATTTTGCCAGCACTCTATGTTCTATGCCGCAAGGTGGAGTATGGCTCGTGGGGTAGCTTGGCAAAGAGCGTTGGCGGCTCGTTGCTTGGTATCGTTCTGCTCGCTGTTGTCAATATCAACAATGTGCTGTGGATAGACCGAAATGCCACGAAGATAGGTGCCTTGATAATGCCATGGTCATATATCGCCAATACGGCACGCCACTTCCATAAGCAGAGGATGCTTAATCGCGAGGAGATACGCCTCCCCGATGCGGTATTTAGCTCCGAAGAGCCATCATTGATGGTGCTTATTATCGGCGAGTCGGCACGAAGTGCGAACTTCTCGCTATATGGCTATGAGCGCGAGACCAACCCACTACTAAAGAACGATAGCGTCAAGATATATACTGCACGCGCCTCGGCAACATCTACAACTCAGGCTGTTAAGGCGATACTTGATCATAAGCGCGTCAAGGAGCTATATGAGATACTGCCCAACTATATGTATCGCAATGGTGTGGATGTGGTGTGGCGCACGGCTAACTGGGGCGAGCCGCCACTTCATATCGAGAAGTACCGCAATGTCCCACGCCTTAGGGAGCTATATCCCGATGCAGATGGTAGGTACGATGGCATCCTTGTTGAGGGGCTGCGCGAGGAGATTGAGATGTCGACAGCGTGTAAGACTCTCATAATCATCCATACCAGCACAAGCCATGGACCTACATATAACAAAAAATATCCTGTTGAGTTTGAGAGGTTTGCGCCCGTATGTAACACTGTAGAGATGGCTAAGGCCGATAGGGCAGAGCTTATAAATGCCTATGATAACACCATACTCTATACCGACTATCTCATTCATTCGGTTATTGAGGTGTTGCGAGGTGTGGATGACCGTAAATGTGCAATGATATATGTTTCAGACCATGGTGAGAGTCTCGGCGAGGGCGGTGTATATATGCACGGTATGGTCTCGGCATCCATGGCTCCAAAAGAGCAGATTGAGATACCGTTTATCGTATGGAATGGCAGCGATAGAGAACTTAAGGAGCTAAGTGAGGTGGGACACTACCACACTTTCCATAGCGTGATGGATTTTTTGGATATGCGTAGCGACTTCTATAACGAGGAGTACAGTATCTTCTGTGCAGCCGCATGTCAATCGTCGCAACAGAGCGACCTATGAGCATACAATGGAGATTGAGAGATTTTTTTATTCACTTGGCGAGCAGTTAATTCAGTAGCATGATATACCTTAATTCAGACTACACAGCGGGGGCGCATCATAGGGTGTTGGAGGCTCTCCTTAGAACAAATATGGAGCATACCGTAGGCTACGGCAACGACCCCTATACCGCGGAGGCTAAAGAGCTTATACGCAAGGCTATAGGGTTGGCGGATGCCGAGGTGATGTTTCTTGTGGGTGGCACACAGACCAATGCAACGGCTATAGATGGTATTCTTGCGCGTCATGAGGGTGTTTTGGCTGCAGATAGCGGTCATATTGCCGTGCATGAGTCGGGGGCTATAGAGGCATCGGGACATAAGGTTTTGACACTACCGAGCTACGATGGCAAGGTTTGCGCAGAGGATGTAGATGGTTTTGTTGCAGAGTTCTACAAGGATGAGACCTATCAGCACATGGTTGCCCCGGGAATGCTCTACATATCGCAGCCTACGGAGTATGGTACGATATATACTCTCTCGGAGTTGGAGGCGTTGAGTGAGGTGTGTCATAGGCACAATATCCCGCTCTATATCGATGGTGCGCGCATGGCATACGGACTAAAGGCTGAGGGCGCAGACTTCACCTTGAGGGATATTGCGCGCCTTGCTGATGTCTTCTATATCGGTGGCACAAAGTGCGGTACGCTCTTTGGTGAGGCTTTGGTTGTTACAAATCGTGCATTATTGAAAAACCTCTTCCCGCTTGTTAAGCAACATGGTGCGTTGCTTGCCAAGGGTCGACTACTTGGTATTCAGTTCGGCGAACTCTTCCGCGATGGTCTCTATGAAGATATTGGCAGAGAGGCTGTTCAGCTCGCTATAAGGTTGCGCGAAGCATTTCGCTCGGCGGGCTACACGCCAGCTATCGAGTCACCCACCAACCAGCAGTTCTTCCGCCTTCCGAATGAGTTTATAGATAGGCTTCGAGAGAGCGTATCGTTCGACTATTGGGGTCCGCGCGGAGAGAGCGAAAGTGTTGTTCGCTTTGTCACCAGCTGGGCAACCACCAACAAGGATATCGATGAGCTTGTGGCACAGATATAGTTGTTAGGTAATTTATGGTAATGATGCAAAAAGCGCCACTTTTTGCATCATTACCTGTTTTTTGCTCTGCAAAAACAACTTTAGTTTGCTTTAGTCTTCCTTAATCTATTCTCTTAATCCTCTTTGAGTGCTTTTCCCAACTCGGCTACTGCTCTGCCGCGGTGCGAGATGGCGTTCTTCTGGTCAGCCGACATATCTGCAAAGGTGTGGTCATAGCCCTCTGGGATGAATAGTGGGTCGTAGCCAAAGCCTTCGTTTCCAGACTCTTCGGTGGCGATAGTGCCACGAACGATGCCCTCAACCTGAAGCTCCTCGCCGCCACGAATAAGCGATATTACGGTGCGAAAGCGAGCGCGGCGATTAGTGATGCCGTTCAACTCTCTAAGAAGTTTGCGGTTATTGGCTGCAAAGTCGTGACCATCAGTGGCGTAGCGTGCCGAGTGAACCCCCGGTGCGCCATTCAGAGCCTCGACCTCCAAGCCTGTATCATCGGCAAAGCAGTCAAGACCTGTGCGCTCATAGACATAGCGTGCCTTGATAGAGGCGTTCTCATCGAGAGTTGCGCCAGTTTCGGGGATATCCTCCGTAATACCCACCTCCCTAAGGGTTACAAGTTCAAAACCCTCGCCGAGGACTGCTCTAACCTCCGAGAGCTTATGGGTGTTATTTGTTGCAAAGACAATCTTCATACTAAAAGGTAAGATGTAATGTTGGAAGCTGTGAGAATTTTATTTTGTCAGCTTTTGAAATAGTCGTCAAAGTCATCTCGACATGATCTATAGCCCCCCTATTTAGCCACAAAGCTTGGGGTGGGTTATACCCTCGCCACTTCAAGCTCTGCGAGTTTGTGATCCATAGCCACCTTGTCGATAATGGTCTTAACTACCGTGTCTATCTCCGAGCCAAAGGAGTAGTCGGCAGGGCAGACATGGTTTACACGGTTGTCGCGGATAAGGTCGTTAAGCACCGTGCGCTGACCCTCCTCCTCGGGGTTGTAGACGGCAATGGAGTGACCTCCAAAGTTTTTAACTAATCTCATACATGGTATATCTGTCGTTCCATCGCCGAAGTATATCATGCGAGAGAACGGTACAGGTCGCTTCGACTCCTCCATAAAGCGGTTGACCTCCTTGGTGTCAAAGACCGACTCCACACCCTTGTTAATCTTGAAGATAAACTGAGTCTTGTTGGTGTAGTTAACCGCCACGGCAGGCCAATAGGCGATGCCATCGACATTGTACAGATAAGAGCAGGCGTAGATATTTTTGAACTCGTGTGCTATGGCCGTACCCTCGATAATCTCCTTTAGACCCGATGAGTTGACATAGTGTAGGATGTTGATGCCTCGCTCTGCGCCATACTCATTTATGCGCTTAAACCACTCGGTAACTCCATTATAGAACTGTACATTGCGCCCCGACTCTCTAAAGGCTTCGCGCCTGAGTGACAGCCCCTTAGACTGTGCGGCTTGGAGCATGCGCGCCATGTAGGTTAGCACCTGATCGGCATCCTGCTCCTCGGCAAGGGTGTTGGCCTCGTGCCAGAACTCCATATTGCTCTTGCCCACAGCTGGAATAAAGTCATACTCCTGCATATTTCCCGGGGCAAGTGTGCCGTCAAAGTCGTATATTAGCGCTACGGTAATACTCTCTTTCATTCTTTTTTCGTTGTTAGTGGTGTAAAATTACAAAAAAAATCACTATTTTTGTAAAAAATGTAACAAAAATTAAAACTTATTTGGATATGGAGTTTAAGGATGTAGTAAGAAAGCGCCGTTCAACACGCCGCTATACAGGAAAGCCAGTTGAGAAAGAGAAGTTACGCGCAGCCATGGAACTTGCTCTTCTCGCGCCGTCATCAAAGAATACACGCTCAACACGCCTTATGGCGGTGACAAACCTTGATAAGGTGCATGCACTTAGTCGCTTGCGCGACTTTGGTTCGTCGCTCCTTGAGGAGGCAGGTGCTGCAATTGTCATCCTCGGCGATACCGAGGCAAGCCCTATGTGGCAGATAAACGCTGCCCTTATGGCAAATACCCTGCAGCTCGCTCTTGTAGACCAAGGTCTTGCGTCATGCTGGGTGCATGTTGGAGACTATCTAACTATTCAGGATAATACTGATAGTCAGCGTAGTGAGGATTATGTAAAGGAGGTTTTGCCAGAGATACCAGAGGGCTATCGTGTGCTATCTGTTATCTCTATCGGTTATGCAGACTACACGCCAAAGCCACTGCCTGAATACGAGGGACCTGAGCGTATTCTATTCGTAGAGTAGTCTATAAGTTAATTAACGCAGAGAACAAGCACGATAGTTTTGTTTTGCGCTTCAGATGGGTGACCAAGTGAAGAGTTCGCAGCAGATAGCCGATACCTTCTTTAGTCACCCACTTTCTGTGTGAGGGAGGTTAGGGAATTTAGGGAAATTAGTGAAATTAGGGAAGTTAGGGAATAAACTCTCTACTCTCTCTAAACTCCCTAAACTCTCTAAACTCCCTACTCTCTTCTCTTTCATCTGCCCTCTGTAACAAAGTAACATAGTAACACCCCACCGAGGCGTTACTTTGTTACTTTGTTACTTTGTTACTCCGTATCGTCAATGCTGAATATATAAATTTAACACTCAAAGTAAAAATATTTATCAAAATACTTGACAAACGCTATTTAATGTTGTATATTTGTACCATAAATTGAGCGTTGATTGCTTAAAGTTGTTCGTTTTGTCAATCATAATATATACTAATATCTTAATAATTAAAACTACGGAGAGTGATGCGTTGGTAGGTGCGCTTATGTCGCTATCGACAAAGACCAATACGCACATACTCTGCGTGTTACACACCAATCCCGGTAGTGACAAGGCACGCGGACACCTCGGCTCATCGCTCCAGCGCAAGGCTGAGACGGTCATCTATGTGCATCGTAATGGCGAATGCTCGGTGGTCGAGCCGCAGTTCTGTCGTAACGAGCCGTTCGAGAGGTTTGCCTTTGCTATCTCGGAGCAGGGCATCCCAGAACTTTGCGATATGCCTCAGAGTGAGAGCCTTAACATCAATGACCGCATTGTTGAGATACTCAACACGGAGTATGGTAGTGCCATTGAGCGTGCAACGCTGACGCATAAGATTACCGAAGTGCTAAACCTAGCCGAGCCAACATCCAAGATGCGCATCCGTAGACTTATCGATAGGGGTATCTTGCATTGCGATGGCAACCTCGTATGTAGCGCAAGTAACAAAGTAACAAAGTAACACCTTGGTGGGGCGTTACTGTGTTACTTTGTTACAGAGAACAGATGAAAGTGAAGAGAGTTTAGAGAGTTTAGGGAGTTGTTCACTAAATTCCCTAAGTTCCCTAAATTCACTAATTTCCCTAAATTCACTAATCTCTAATCTCCCTAATAAAAAGTCGCAGACTTATAAGATTACTAATTACTAATTACTCTTTACTAATTGGAAAATTTACGAATTTTCCCTAAATTCCCTAAACCCCCTACCCCCTCCCAACAATAAGCAAATAACCATTTTGCTTTTGAGTCATCCTTTTTTTGCTCTCTTTACTGCAATAATCTAAGATTATTGAGCGTTATTCCCAAGAAAAAATATATCTTTGCAAATTGATTATGCAGAAAGTTGTAAAAATATTCGCGTTAACCCTTTGTTTGGTTGTGGCTGCCTGTAACAATACTCCGTTTCAGAGTAGCGAAGAGAGTACATCGGATATCGTTGCGGTGGTGGATGACCACACCCTGTTGCGTTCGGATATCGCTTTGGTCATGCCCAAGGGGTTGTCCGAGGCTGATAGTACCACATTCGTGAAGATGTATATCGAGAATTGGGTGCTAAACAAACTTAAAATTCATCGTGCTAAGGAGGTCCTATCTTCTCATCAGGCCGATATAGAGCGCTTGGTTGAGGATTATCGTCAGTCGCTTATTATCCGCCAGCTTGATCAATACTATATCGACAACTCTATCGATTTGGAGATTACCGATAGTCAGCTTACGACCTACTATCGTGCAAACGCTGCATCCTTCAAGCTCGACCATAACAAGGTGCGAGGTGTCGTTGTCAAGGTCCCATCAAACTTCCGCAACACATCAACACTCACAACTGCACTCAAGGGGGTTGTAAAGCGTGGTGATGCCGAGGAGGTGAGAGCTTTGTGCGAGAAGCATAACCTGCAATTTACAGATATGACTCCCCAGTGGGTGTCATACTCCGATTTTTTGAGCAATCTCCCTACCGAGCGTTCAAGTAACTATACAAACCTGCTAAGCAACAAAGGTGTGCAGAAGATGACATCGGGCAGCAGCGTATTTCACTTTATTATCATTGATGTGGCTCACAAGGGCGATGTTGCACCATTGGAGTGTGTCAAAGATGATATACGCCGCAGACTATATACCGAGCGCCGTGCAAGCATTGTGGGTAGGTACGAATCGGAACTTAAGCGCGAGGCTATAGAGAGTGGTCGCGTAGTTCTATCCGATAGTACGCTCCTTAGTGCGATGAGTTTCGTTGCGGAGCCTATAGAGCGTGTGGACACAACTGTCATAGAGGTAGAGGAGCATATCGAGGAGGATATCCCAAGTGTTGAATTATAGAGTAAGAGATAAAACAAACGAAGATAATGAAAAAGATTTTGTATACAATAGCAGCTGTAGTAACTCTCTGCCTTATTGCAGGCGAGTGTAATGCTCAACAACAACGCCGACAGGTAATGCTCGACAAAGTTGTGGCTGTGGTAGGTGGCTCATCTATACTCTATTCCGAAGTTTCGGAGTACGCAGATGCTCTTGCTGCACAGCGTCGTAAGATGGGTTATACCTCAGATCGTGACCCAATGAACGAGGCTTTGGAGGGTCTTCTTGAGCAGAAACTGCTATATAATCAGGCTCTTATCGACTCTGTGAGCATCAATGACTCGAACATATCGTTACGCTTGGAGGAGTATCTTCAATCGCTTATCACCGAGGCTGGAGGTATCGCAGAGTTGGAGGCAAAGGAGCATATGCCAATATTTACATATCGTGAAATGCTTCGCGCACTATATGAGGAACAGGCATATGCCGAGGCTATGAAGAGTAGCATTGTGAGCAAGGTCACAGTAGTCCCCGGTGAGGTTGAGCGTTTCTATAAGAATGCCGATAAGGATAGTCTTCCGATAATTGGCGAGCAGTATGTATATGCCCACATCACCAAGTTCCCGACATCTTTGAAGGAGGCTCAGCAGCGTACTAAGGAGCGACTACTCGACATGCGCGAGCGTATCATCACTGGACAAACGAAGTTCTCGGTGTTGGCGCGTATGTACTCCTTGGATGGCTCGGCTATGTATGGTGGTGAGATGGAGCCTATGCCTGCAGCATACTTTGTGCGCCCATTTGCCGAGGCATTAGAGAAGCTAAAGCCGGGGCAAATATCCGAGATTGTGGAGACGGAGTTTGGTTTTCACATTATCGAACTTATAGAGAAGCGTGGTGAGGTCTATCACTGCCGTCATATCCTGCTTCGCCCAACATTTACATACGAGGAGTTGGCACAGCCTGCAAGAGAACTCGACAGTTTGGCTCGTCTTATCCGTATGGACTCATTAACATTTGAGGATGCAGCGTTGCAACACTCAGATGATATGGTGTCAAAGTATAATGGTGGCGTAGTATCAAATAGTGATGTTTTGGCACGCATGGGTATGTTCTCTGGTGCGCGCCTTACAGCTACACGCTTCCTCAAGGAGGATTTTAGCGCACAGGGTGGCAAGTCTTTGGATGACTATGCAGCGTTGATGCGTTTGAAGGTGGGCGAGGTCTCTGATTCGTTCCACACCACAGACCTTATGGGTAACCAGATGAGTAAGATTGTTAAACTCCTTGAGATAATCC
The DNA here is from genome assembly GCA_017521945.1 of Alistipes sp. Taxonomy (GTDB): domain Bacteria; phylum Bacteroidota; class Bacteroidia; order Bacteroidales; family Rikenellaceae; genus Alistipes. The sequence continues at coordinate 15,681 of JAFXBB010000001.1, forward strand.
CTTCGCACACCGCAACACTTGAAGATGACTATATTCGCCTTGAGGAGATGGCACTAAACCAGAAGCAGGAGAGGGTATATCACGATTGGCTAACATCGAAGATTGAATCGATGTATATCTATATTGACCCTGAGTTCCGCAGTGGTGAGTTTGAACTTAAAGAGTGGGTAAAGTAATAAGTAAGATTATAGCGATTATATGCCGAGAAAGATATTTGTCCCCGTTATTCTATTAAGCCTGCTGTGTGGAACTCTGTTCTACGCAGCAAGTGGTCATGATTACCACAATACCATAGATTATGATGCCCTCTTTACTCAATCCAATAAGACGGATTCATCCAATAGGCACATGGTTGATATGCTTGCAGATGATAGCTATCTTGTTGAGCAGGGTGACTCAACGATATTTATTCTTGTGGGTAACTTCGCTGCCCACCACAATGGTACGGTAATCCTTGCTGATAGTGCAGTGCGCTATCCTAACCAGAGCTTTGAGTGTTTCGGCAATGTCCTCATCAACCAGAACGACACATACGCCTATGGCGACCGTGCGGAGTATAATCGTGCAAACAGCACAGCAACAATCTACTCGGAACTTGTTAAGGTCGTGGATGGCGAGGCTGTAATGTACACATACAACTGTACATTCGATACCCAAGAGGAGATAGGACACTTCTACAACGGTTGCTATGTACATAAGGCTGAGAGTCATCTCGAAGCAGAGCGCGGCTACTACAACACTAAGACGCATGACTTGATTGGCGTGGATAATGTGGAGATGCGCGATGATAAGTATATAATGAAGGGAGACTCTGTGATATTCAATACACAAACCGAGGATGCACAGTACTTTACAAACACTAATATCTGGAATGATAAGGGTGAGTATCTATATGCTGATGAGGGCTCCTATACCAAGGAGTCTGATCTTCATCGCCTAACGCGCAATGCCTATCTTCTATCTGAGGAGCGTGAGGTGTGGAGCGATACTATCGAGTATTACCGCTCTATGGGGCATATCATCGGCAGAAATAATATCCAGATGGATGATACCACACAAAAGGTGCTTGGCTTTGCAGACTATGGAGAGTGGTGGGATGATTTGGATAACGCTCTCTTCACTCGTCGCCCATCGATGATTAACTATAACCCTGATGAGCCAGATTCGCTCTTCCTTCGCGCGGACACTTTGTGGCTCTACACAATACCTGTACCACCTCCTGCCGCAGACTCTGCAGCCGTCAATAGAGACGAGGTGGATAATCAGAACACAAGACAACCTTCAGAAAATCGCGGTAGAGATGAGAATGCGGGCTTAGGTGCGGAGATTGATGATGAGACAGAGGTCGCAATAGAGGAGACAGTTGAGGAAGAAGTTGAGGCAGAGGATGCAGTTGAGGCAGAGGATGAAACTGAGGCGGAGGGTAAAGTTAAGGCGGAGGAGCGCAAAGTCGCTCCTCAGCAGAAGACCGAAAGCAAGAGAGGTAATAGTGGAGATGATATGCCTAAGGATCGTGCTAACCGTCGCTCGAATAGTGGGGAGCAGTCTAAGCGCGAACTTCGTGGAGAAGAGACCGCGTCACGCCAGACCCTAACCGAGCAACAAACCGCTGCCGAGAGAAAGGATATAGATACTGTAGCAACAAAAGATATCCGCGAGGAAACCCTTACGCGAGATACCCTTGCCGCAGACACCCTTGCTGCAGACACCCTTGCTGCAGACACCCTTGCCACAGATACCCTTTTGCAAGATAGTGTCAAGGTGCTAACAGCTAAGCAGCTACGCTATAGGGCTAAGTTAGAGAAGCGTCGTTTGCGAGACTCGGTGCGTAATGCCGAGCGTATGGTGCGTGACTCTATTGACTCACTTAAGCGTATTGAGCTGGACTCAATAAAGCAGATTAAGGATTCGTTGCTACGAATTGAGATAGATTCGATTGTCGCCAAGCGTATCGCGCGAAGCTCGGAACTTGCCGATGAGGAGAAGGCACGCTTGGAGCGTGTTAAGCAGAGAACCGAGGAGCGCAATCGTAGAAAGATTGATAAGGCTAAGGCACGCGCCTTAAGACGCGGAAAAACATATACAGGTCCAGACTACACAATCGATACCCTACAGAGCGATAGCACTGCTATAGATACCCTTGTGCAAGATGAGCGTGACACTATTGCTGCGGACACCCTCTCAGCGGACTCAATGCTTATGGATAGCCTTGGTCGCGATACGCTAAACACCACTCCGCCATTCCCTGAGGACAGCGTATATAAGATGATAAAGGCCTATCGCCATGTTAAGATGTATCGTTCCGACTCGCAGATGGTCTGTGACTCGTTGATACTTCTTAATACCGACTCCATCATCCGTCTCTATATCGAGCCTGTGATGTGGAACGACAAGAATCAGATTACATCCGATTCAATGGCTATATATACCCGAAATGAGGTGCTTGATAAGGCTCACTTTATGGGAGATCCTCTTATGGGTATGGAGATAGATACGATGTACTACAACCAAGTGGGAGGTAAGGATATGACAGCCTACTTCGCCGATGGTCAGGTCTATCGTAACGATGTTGAGGGTAATGCGCAGACTATATACTATATGCAGGAGGAGGATAATCCAGATGTTACGGGATTGATGTATATCGAGAGTGCCAGCATATCGTTCTATTTGGTGGATGGAGAGATAGATAAGATTGCCTATAAGCAGAACCCTACCTATGTTCTCTATCCTATGAATATGATTCCTGAGACACAGAAGTTGCGCCTAAATGACTTTGAATGGTTCTATGATCGCCGTCCGGAACGCGACTCGGTATTTGATAGGAACATACGCCCTACGGAGCGTGAAAGTGTATCTTCACTCCAAAAGCCTCGCTTTAGGATTACTGAGCGTATAGATTATGACCGCCGTCGTTTGGTGGAGAATCGTATGTGGGAGGATCGTGTTGACCAACTTAGCCCAGAGATTATCGAGTGGCGTAATACCCGCTCCACATACCCTAAAAAGTAGCGTAATATGAAGAGAATATATAGTTTTTTACTCCTATTCCTGCTTCTTGTTATCCCTTTTGCAGTCAATGCACAGCGTAGCAAGGGCGATGAGCCGCACCGAACACTTTTAATCCCATATCCAACGGAGACATTGGCTAAGGAGCGCTCTATGGCACGCCAACGATATATGCAGCCTATTGATGAGTGGGTTGATGTTGATGGCGTACTTAGGGGTGAATTTACCTTTCCCTTCTCATGGCTTGAGCGCCAGATTTTTATCCGCATCGAGGGTGTTAATCAGCCATACGAGGTCTTTGTTAATAATAAACGCGCTGGTGGCTCTACAAATGGCTTTGCAGCAACGGAGTTCAATATTACAAAGATATCGAAGGAGGATAAGAATAGGGTAGAGCTACGCCTTACAGGTGACGAAGATGTTGCGAAGATTGAGTGCTTCGAGCATGGCGCACCACGCCCTATAGCCTATATTATATCGCAGCCGCGCGTGCGCGTACGCGATGTGGTGTGGCGTGCAAATATCGATGTTGGCGTTGTTAATGCCGACTTTAGTGTGATTATGGAGAATGAAACTCTCGGAAGGAAGATATCGCGTCTCTCCTACGAGCTATACCTAAACGATACTATACGCCTTGATGCTGGCTTTAGGGATGTGGAACTCGGAATGTATGGTGTGGATACCATGCGCTTTGGCGCCCCTGTGCCAGACTCCGTGCTATGGAGTAGTAGCAATCCTTCTATGGTCACGCTGCGCCTAAAAAACCGAATTGAGGGACGCGATGTGGAGTTTTATAACTTTACTGTCGGACTTCGTAAATTGGAGTATAAAGAGGGACGATTCTTCATAAATAACAAGGCGTGCGATATCGAGTGGTGTGAACTATCTCCTCGTACTACTCTTGCCGACCTTGATAAACTATACAGTGGGGGTGTGCGTGCTGTGCGCTTTACTGCTGGCTGGGTTAAGGATGAGATACTTGATTATTGCGATGCTAAAGGTATCTATGTTGCTGTGACAGCGCCCATTAACTCTTCGCTTTCGGGCGAGTCGCGCAAACGCCATGGTAATCCATCTAACGATCCCGCATGGCGTAAGGAGTATACCCGCCGTGTAGTGCAGATGATACATACAACAAAGCGCCACCCATCCATTATCGCCTACTACCTCGCGGATGATAGCGCAAATGGAATATGCCTCTATGAGAGCTACCTTAGTGCTAAGGAGATAACATCTGTGCCAGTGTTCTATGACGATGGTGGCAAGGAGTGGAATAGCGATAATCGCGAGTTTAGATAAAATAGACTGCTGCTTTTTTGGTATTTGACATAATCGCCTGCTCAATGTATTGTGCAGATATACAGATAGTTGATGATATGCGCGTACTCGACTTTGAAAAAATATCAAAAAAAGTTTAGAAAAAGTTTGGTTAAATAAAAAAAGTGTTTTATCTTTGCACTCGCAATCTTAAAGATAGCAAATGCCTCTTTAGCTCAGTTGGTAGAGCAC
>JAFXBB010000041.1 GCA_017521945.1 Alistipes sp.
ACACGCTGTTTATAATCTTCAGGAACATTCCATGCTATTCTTCGTCCCCAAAAGTTCCCATTATTAATTAGTAAATTACAATCAAAATAAATAGATTCAACAAGTTTATTCTTTCCCATATATATTTGGCCAATTGTATAATAGCACATCTATCACTGATTGTCAAAATTTAAATCACGCTTACAAAATTACTCTAAATTATCATCAATTCCAACTACTTATTTCCACATTTTCTGATACTATAACTCTCTATATTAAAGAAAGAGACTATTTCGTTATCCAAAAATATGGGAATGGTTATTGTGTTGATTATTAAAGAGTAATACATTTTGTAATATATTCGGGAGAGTGAGAGTGTTTGCACTTCAAAAACCAACGGCAAAAGGAATATATTGCTATACTCCTCTTGCCTGATGGTTAGTGTTCTTACTCAATAAACCAAGCATATTCGCCATCACCCTCTAATGCTCTGCCTATGCCAGTGACAAGGTTTGTGGCATTCAGCGAACGGTCAAGGAATGTGTCGATATAACTCGATTTGTTTGCTCCCGTGAAGAGATTATATACTCGCCAAAGGTCAATATCACTTGCTGTGCTCTCCCTCGAAAAATTCTCATCCGAGTAGTAGGCTCTCGCTATGGCGTTGATATGACTATCGGTGAACTCCATCGTAGGAAGTGCCTTGCGCTCCTTTGGTGGCAGGAACTGATATAATCTCGTCTTGCCAATGAGTTGAGCAAACTGATGTTCCGTTAAGGCTTGATTTTGCAATTGACTCATCTGCGATAGATGTGCTTGTGCATTGTATTGCTGAAACAGATGTAGGCTCTGCTCGAACAACTCCTGTACGCTCATAACACGCATATCGCTCTTTAATCCATCTGTCGAAACACACAGATTGCAACACACAAGATTCTTGAATCCGATAAACACTTTGAATCGCTCCATAGTCTTACGCGAATAGAGATTTTCGTGGTTATAGGCACGAACGCCGCCAATCGAGAGATTTAGCCTATTGCCCGCTATATCCTCATAGATGGTGGGAATCTCAAAACAGAACGCCATACGCTCATAGTAGATAGTCTTATCTGTTTCGAGCAGTTGGCTGACGGGCTTATGTATTGCTTCAGGTATTCTACCCTTAATGATATGTGATACCACTATATCGGGAGCGTCTATTGCCTCATTAGGGAACATACGATATGTAGCACCTAATATGGTTTCTATAAACATTTGATGAGATATAGTAAGCTCGTTATCTTTTGAGAATACGGGAACAATACAATCTTCTCGCAAGTGAGATATATCTACTGCTTTGGTGTTAGCCTCGATAAAGTGACGCGAATGAATAGTTCGGTTAGCAGAGAGAGGGATAACCCTACTCTCTGTTATTTGTTGTTTAGCTATGTCATTCCATACGGTTAAGCCCATAGAGAAATCATTGTTAGGCTGCAGAGCTGTGTTGTACATAAGGCATAGTGTTTTGAGGTTGAACATTAGTAGAGAGATTGCACCAACGCAGAATAGCTTGACCCACTTGCGGAGTAATTACGAACTCAGGCTTTCCTGTAAATAGTCCTGTGCGATCCTTTGAGGTGGTAGCCTTGTGATTCATCGCAATGTCGAGAACTGCTGTGAACTCATAATCTACGTTATCACGCTGAACGGCTTTCAAACCAACTTTCTCGGGTACCATCTTGCCGTTCTTATCCGAGAGAACATAATCCTGCTTTGAACGCATAGTGCAGATGATATGAGAGGATGAAGTAAGAATACGCTGAATAAAGGCGTTCTGTCGAGGTGTAACCTTTGCCCAATTAGCAAATGAGTTGCCTTGTAGGTTAGCGTGGTAGTCCAATAGATAATCCCAACAATGAGAGATACTGTCGATGATGATTACCTCGGCACCTGCTTGTTCGCAAATAGAGATTGCTTCGATGTAGGTTTCTGGAGAATAGTTGTCAAGGGTGAGAACTTGATAATTGCCCAAGTGAGCATAGAGGTCGGCAGAGCAATTCTCGGAGTCGATAACTGCGATTTTAGACCAGTCGGCGGTCATACCATAGGCGATAAGAAGTGATGAGTAAGTCTTGCCGCTGCCACTCGCACCGGCCAAAGCCAAGCGCATCTTTGCTGCTCGGCGCATTGATTGTCGTAACTGCATAATACAAAAACAATTAAATGGTTAAACATACAATAACTAACAACCAATGTTACGTCTTAGTGATGTATTGAGTGGTTTAGTCTGTGGCAATCATCTCGGAAAAATCTATGGCAAAATCTCAGTAGAAAACAGCAACAGAAAACCCCTTCCCATTGATACTATGGGGAGGGGTATTTTAGTGAGTGGTTGAGTGTGGGCAGAATATACAAAACAACAAACCTCGCAAAGCTGGAGGACTCTGCGAGGCCTGAATAATGCCAATTAAAGAGGAAATACGATGTTAATGAGGCTAAAAACTGATGATATACAAACCCTTTATAGCACCTAATCCCCATTTACAAATATACAA
>JAFXBB010000042.1 GCA_017521945.1 Alistipes sp.
GCCGCGATTAAGCGAGGGCAGAGGCTGCTTGCAGACTATGCCGAGCGTGAGCGGTGAAAAGGAACTTAAGCCTAAAACTACATCTTTTTATTCACTCTCTTAGGTTATGGGGGCTGGCCAAGTTACTTTTTAGTCAGCCCCTTTCCGTTCTGCGCTATACTTAGAATGCGTAACCCACAGCGATTGTTGTTACACCAAGACGACCCTTGTAGATCTCATCAATACCAGTCTTTGCGATACGGCTAAAGTCTGCAACACGACCAATACTAAGTGTATAGACATCGTATGTAAATGCAACACCGAAGTTTAGACCCATCTGAAAACGCTTAAATGCATACACAAGATCCTTATCGTACAGACTATTCTTAACACCCATATTAGTTTGACTACCAGATAAATTAAGACGGAAGTTAATACCGGCGTATGGTGTTACTGCAAATTTGTAGTCTTCAAACAAGAGGCGAAGAGAGGCATTTACAGGGATATTGATTGCAAAAGTATTTGCCTTACATACCTCACCAAAGAGTGCTGAGAATGTTTCAGATAACACCTCTTTACCATATAGATACTGAATATTAGCACCATACTCCACAAAAAGTGGCAAACCATCATATATATGACGAGACTCCAAGTAGCCAAGAGTAAAACCTGTCTTTATAGGGAACATAATCTCACACTCATGGTCAAAATCCTTCCAATTGATATGAGCGTCATTAATACCGACATATGCTCGACGATAGTTATGCGTTGGCATCTTTTTAATCATCTTCTCAGCATCGCGTGTAGCGTTGTAGAAGGATGCGCTCTGAGCCGATAGGGCTGGCGCAAATGCAAATAAAGCAACGATAAGTAGTGCGTAGAATCTCTTCATAGCGTTAATAAAAGTTTATCCGTTAGTAATTGTTTTCAAATGATAAGACAAATATACGAAATATTTACCAATAATCAATACTTTAAGATTAAAATAGGTGTAACTACTTATAACAAAGAGGTCGACCGCAAAGGTCGACCTCTTTGTTATAATCGGAATATAGACTTTAGAATGCGTATCCCAATGAGATGGTTGTCATATTCAATCGTGCAGTGTAGTCATCATCGTAATCTACAAGTGGCATAAGGTCTGATATGAAGCCTAAGTTCACTGTGTAACGACCAAGACCTACTGACACGCCATAGCTCAAACCTGTCTGGAAACGCTCCCATGCAGCATCACCAGCAGCACCCTTCTCATCAGAATCATCAAATAGGCGCATCTTAGTTGTTGTTGTGGTATTTCCTAACTTATTAGTAGTAGTCTGGTTACCCAAAAGATTTATTCGGAAGTTAACACCCAAATAAGGGTTGATGCTCACCTTATTCAACTTAAGATTCAATGCTGCATGAACAGGGACATTCATCGCTAAAGTATTAACACGATACTCCGAACTTGCTTCCGAACGTGTACCTATAAGAAACTCTATCTCATTACCCGTGTTATACTGAAGACTAACTCCATACTCAACAAGGAGAGGAAATGATAAATCAAACAACTTTGCCGACTCCAAGTGACCTACAGTAAAACCCTTGGTGAGTGGGAATAGGATAGAATTAAGATCACCACTCTTATCCCAATTCAAATTAACAATATTGTAGCCTGCGTATGTACGGTGATAAGTCTCACCGCTAAACTCCAAACTCTGTGCAGAAAGTCTTGGAGCAACTGCCACCATGGCTAAAACTAAAAATAGATAAAATCTCTTCATATAAAAAAATATTTGGTAGTTAAATGTTTAATAGGATATAAAGTCCTCGCTTTTAGAACGCAAAGCCTACATAGAGGGTGTTGAATGTGATATTAGCACTATTATCATCCTCATAATCTACAAGAGGCATAAGGTCTGATACTACACCAACGCCCACTGTAAGACGACCCAAGTACAACGATACGCCATAGCTAAAGCCAGCCTGAAAACGCTCCCAAGCATCCTCACCCGCTGCGCCCTTATCATCTGAGTCGTCAAACAAGCGCACCTCTGTGGTTGTTACCGTGTTACCAACCTTCAGCTCTGTTACTTGAGTACCCAAAATATTTCCACGGAGGTTGATACCTGCATAAGGGATAATGCCTATCTCTCCGAGCGACAACTTCAAAGAGGCATGGATTGGGATATTCACTGCAAGCATACTTGCGTTGTAGTTGTTTGTTATGCCAAGCAACGAAGAGGTGCTATCGCCAAAGGTATACTGCGCATTTATACCATACTCTATATGTAGTGGGAGCATCGAAAAGAGTTTTGTAGAGCCGAGATGACCCAAAGTAAAACTCTGAGTAAATGGATATAAACTCTTGTTCGTATCTGCAGCCTTGCTCCAGTCAACCACCACTTCGCTATAACCAGCATAGGTGCGATGATAGCCCTCATCATCACCCGCCATGACCTTAGGAGCAACAGCCACCAAGGCCAAAACTAAAAGTGCATAAAATCTCTTCATATAAAAAAATTATAAGTTATTCCGTTGCAATATGCATATATAGTGCAAATATATGAATAATTTAACAATAACAACAGACTTTGGTCAACAATTCAACGAACTACTTTTTTTTATCAACGGGTCTAAGAATATAACCATAACTATACTTATCTGCTGTAAGGCGATACGCGTCATGTGGCTGCGCGCCCCAACTATCATCACCGCCCAAACCGCGCTGAGCCAAGTCTATATGTAGTACCACCTCGCGGCGTGGCTCGATATCCGAATAGTGCATCTGCTTCTTCGTTAGACCCGGGTCTAAGTCCTCCGAGCGGTAAGGCATGGCACTGACGCTTAGTGGCTGTAGTCCCTCGACACGAAGACCCTCACCCTCTGAGTTTGTAAGCTCCAACCAACGCACATCGCACTTATTACCCGACTCCTGCGGGCGAACATACGGGAATAGCTGCTCATCGGTACTCTGCTCATAGAGACCTATGAACGACGACTCCTTCCTATCCGAATAGTTCTCCCAAGGACCACGACCATAGTATTTGAAATTCTTATAATCCTCAGGGAGTATTATACGCATACCAAGACGCGGAAGCTCAGGCACAAACTCACCCTTTCGCTCCCACTCTACCTCAATCTTCAGCGCACCATCAGCCATAAAGGTGCAGGTTGTAATAAAGAGCGATGGAGCATCCACCATCTCCCGCACATTGCGCGCTACAACCTCCTGACTACCTATCTTTATAGAGGATTCCACTGTTCTACTGCGGTTAGTACGCCACACATTTGCCGTACGCTGGAAACCAGCACCCCAATCATTGTCCGTTGGTGCGCGCCAGAACCATGGCTCAGGCACCTGAGGCAACAGCTCCCTATCATCCGATACATAACGCACCAAACGACCATTATTCTTATTGAATAAAACACCTATATCGCCCGCGTAGGCAACGACCCAATCATCACCCTCGCGCACCTTAAGATGACCATGAGGTTTCTTCACCGAGTAGTCATACTCGCTGAGGGCAATCTGCTCCGACGCCACCTCATGACCAGCAGGGATTAGCAGGTTCTCCTCACGCTGCAAGGCATAGAGATTTAGGAGATACTCCTTGCCCTCCTCCAACTCTGGGAGTGCAATGGCAATATCCACACTCTTACCAGCCTTACACTTAACCTCCTCTAATGTGCCACCAGCAACCTGCCGACCCTCGCAAAGCACCATATAACTAAAGTCATAGGCACTAAGGTCGCTAAAGTTAAAATCGTTATGGATACGCACAATGCCACCCTCCAAGAGTTCAAAGTTTATATCCTGATAGACCTTCTTAACCTCGTGGATACCCGGGTGTGGTGTGCGGTCGGGGAGGAGCAGACCGTTACAGCAGAAGTTCTCATCGTGTGTATACATCCACGCACCGAAATCGCCTCCATACGCCCAATAATGACGGCTATCACGACCTACAGCATCTATGCCTTGGTCGACCCAATCCCAGATAAAGCCACCCTGCATGTGCTTTCCAAGCGACATAATATCGAAGTACTCGCGGAAGTTACCCGTAGAGTTACCCATGGCATGCGCAAACTCACAGAGGATATAAGGTTTGCTCAAATCCTTACGCTCAGCATATCTACGAAGCTCGCTCATAGGTGAGTACATAGGGCAGATTATATCGGTATGAGGACCGCCATAACCCTGCTCCAACTGCACAAAGCGTGTCTTATCCCTATTCTTAATCCATGTATACATCTGGCCATAGACCTCGCCATCACTACTCTCATTGCCCATAGACCAGAGGATAACCGAAGGGTGGTTCTTATCGCGCTCAACCATCGAGCGCACTCTATCATGGTGCGTACCCATCCACTCCGCACGGTGCGATGGGTGGAACTGAGGATAGGACTCATGCCAGCCCGTACCGCAACCATGTGCCTCGATATTAGCCTCGTCGACAAGCAATATACCATACTCATCGCAGAGGTCATACCACTCCGTAGGCTGTGGATAGTGGCTTGTACGCACAGCGTTGATATTGTGCTGCTTCATAAGGGCTATATCCTTAAGCATAAGCTCACGATTGACCACATGACCCGTCGCAGGGTTGTGTTCATGGATATTTACGCCATTTATCATCAAGCGTCTGCCGTTGAGTAGGAGCTGAGCATCCTTTATCTCCACTTTACGGAAACCCGTACGAGTGGATGTAGCCTCGATAACCGCACCATCAGAGCCTCTCAACGCCACTAATGTAGTATAGAGATTTGGAAATTCATGACTCCATAGGTCCACTTTTGCAAGACCGCGCTCTATGGCAACATCAACCGTAGAGCCAGCCTCAACAACAAGTTGCTTACTCTCCTTGATTAGCACTCTGCCCTCCTTATCGATAAGTTGCAACTCCACCGAGCCGTTAAATTGCTGTGAACGACCATTCTCAATAGTCACCGTAGAGGTGTATAGACCCCTCTTATAATCCTCATCAAGGTCCGAAATAACAAACATATCGGAAATGCGCACATCATCCACCGTATAGACCTTGACACCTCGATCAAAGCCCGATAGTCGCCAAAAATCCTGATCTTCGAGGTATGAGCCATCTGCCCAACGCAAACCCTTTACGGCAAGTACATTCTCGCCATGCTGCACCATACCGGTAATATCGAACTCCACAGCGGTCTTTGTACCCTCCGAGTAACCAACCTCAATGCCGTTTACCCAGACATACATTGCCGCCAAGCCCGACTCAAAGTGGAGGATGACACGACGGTTGTCCCACGCCTCTGGGATTACAAATCTGTGACGATAGCACCCCGTAGGGTTATCATCGTGTGGAATAAATGGAGGATTCTTAGCAAATGGGTAGTTTACATTGGTATATATAGGCATACCATAGCCCTGCACCTCCCAATTACCCGGCACGGGAATTGTCCCCCACTGGCTATCATCGTAGAAGATGCTCTCAAACTCCTCTGGAGCCTCAGCAGGTGTTGGTGTCCAATAAAACTTCCAATCGCCACTTATATCCATAACCCACTCTGACTCTCCACGCAACAATGCCTGCTCAATGGTGGCGTAGGGGGTAAGTGTAGCACGCGCTGGGAGTTTGCCTACCTCATAAACCTCTGGCTGCTCCCAATACTCACGCTCCTGTGCCGTAGCCAACAGAGCAACTATCGCCATACATATCGCTAAAAATACCCTTCTCATGCTATTTAAGTATTAAATCATCAACTTTAATCTTTGGGACATAGTGTACGCCACCCTCGCGGTAGTAGGTGAGTGTGTCACCCTCGCCACACTCCTTAAGTTTAATATGCTCCGCGGGACGACCTACAGCCAAAACGAGTAGCGGCTCATACTTCAGCCCAAGTATCTGCTTTATCGGCTCATGGTCAAAGGCTCCTATGCAGATGCCGCCCAAACCAATCTCCACAGCCTGAAGTAACATCGACTGCGCCACGATGCCGAGGTCTATATCAACATACTTAGACTCCTCGACCGTTGAACATATTACAATAAAGGCATTTGGCTCTGTACCCTCAAAGGGAAGGTGTAGCTCTGGCAGCGCACCTCCAAGGCGTATATGACACAACACCTTCGCGGCTTCATCACCCAAGACAGGGCGAAAACGCAACACTTGCTGGTTACGCGCCGAGGGACAAAGCGTTGCCACCTCTACTATGCGAAGCAACTGATCTTCGCGCACCTTGAACGATGCGTCGTAGCCACGATAACTGCGGTTATGCTGAAGGAGTCGTCTAAGGGTTGCCACACGCCGCTTCTGAGGTTGCGCAGCATGGTAGTCCTCCATCTTCTTTTCAAGGTAATTATCTGCCATAATAGATAGTTTCCTACAAAGGTAAGAAAAAAAAGTGTAACAAGCAAAGAGACAGAGAAGCCTATCGGGGTGTAATGTGGCATATCGCAAAAGAAAGCACTCCGAGAGAGCAGATTAGA
>JAFXBB010000043.1 GCA_017521945.1 Alistipes sp.
GATGCAGGGGTTGATAGCTTGTCGGTAATAGTTGCTCTATTTGTCGAATTTGAGATTGTCGCACCATATATGCGACCAGCCAAACCTCCCACATTTATAAGTGAAGAGTCGAAATTTGAGGTGAGAGTTACATTGTTGTTGCGGTATACGATAGCACCACTTGTTTCGCAGTTGTCGAGCGTAGCTGTATTCTCTGCATCTGATTTGAGCGTGCAGACTATAGCTCCAGCGTAGGTGATGTCGGTAATCTCCATATTGACATCGGTCAATTTTACATTCTTGATTGTTGCGCCCGTAACCTCGCCAAATAAAGGAGCAGATAAGCCCTTAATCTCGAAACCCTCGGCACTACCGCCATCGAAAGTGTAGGCACCAAAGCCCTCGATAGGTGTCCACGCCTTGTCTGTCATATCAATCGAAGCGGTAACTTTAGCCTCCTTGCGTGGAGCGAACTCTGCTGCCAACGCTGCAAAAAGACGCAACGAAGCCTCGTCGTAAATCTCGAATATCTCCGAATCAGTAGTGTCTGCCTGATATGCAAACTCCGAGAACTCGCGCACTACGCCAGCCTTAACGGCCTTCTCGCCATCGGTGTTGAACTTAGCAACCATCTTGTCAGCTGCAGTATGGAGTGTCACGGTGATTACACCATACTCACCTGCTGGCACAGCAACATAGATTGGTGTAGCCTCTGCACCCAAAGCTAAACCCTCGCCAAACGATACGGTTACAACATTTGTAGCCTCTGCTGATGCGGTCAATGCGCCTGTTGCACAATCCACCTCGAATGCACCTGCAAGCTTACCCTTCTCTGCCGATACGGTCATCGAGGTCAAGGTTACACCCTCGCCCTTTGGAGCAATACGCAATGCGCCAGCGAGGTGCTTCATAACGATTGACTCGCCTGCAGCTGCCACCTGAGCATACATCGGTGCTGCATCGTCTGCAAAAGTACCAGCCTTGTAAGGCTGCTCTGCGAGGAATGACACGCTCTGTGTACCCTCAGCACGCACACCCTCCAACGAGAGGTCAAGCTCTACAATTGGTGCCGGATAGACGATGTTGTACGGATAGGTTAAGCTCTTGTTGAAAGAGAAGGTTGCGACAGCCTTGCCCTCAGCCTCCTCTGCGAGAGGCTGCGAGGCGATGCCATTGATGGCAATCTGGTCGCCCTTGCACCAATAGAGTGGATACTCAGTGCCCGACTTCTCGCCGAGGTGAGTCTTTGTTCCCTCCAACGAGATTGAGAGGGTGGTAGAACCTGTGCTACCCATCTGAACAGCAAGATCCTCAGTCGCATCTGTCGTACACGCCAAGGCGAACAACGCCGCAACCGCAAAGAAAATTCTTGTCAATGTTTTCATTTTGGTTTGTTTATTAGGTTTTGTTTAGTATAACAATTTGTATTACAGTAAATTATCCCCTCCTTCCTAAGATTCGGGAAGGGCAATTGGATTATTTACTTAGGCAAAGATATAATTTTTTTATGAAAAGATGGAAAAAACGGCTAATTTTCTGTCAGGTATAAGGTGAATTTAGCTAAAAGTTTTTTGTAGCAGTGGCTAAAATACAGAGGACGCCTGTAATGTCTATGTTGTAGTGGCTGAGGTTGAAAAAGTGTAATCTATGGTAAAAAGTTTTCTCTTTTCCGTTTTTATTTATACCTTTGCCGCGATGAATATATCAAACGATAGGGTTGCAGAGTTGAAACAACTCTTAGCAACACCAAGTAAGATTGTTATTGTGGGCCACACAAATCCCGACGGAGATGCGATTGGCTCATCTCTTGCGTTGGCTGAAGTGCTGACTGCGCGCGGTCATCAAGTAACCTGCGCTCTACCCAATAATTATCCATACTATCTGCGTTGGATACCAAATTCGGAGAAGATAATAATACATCGCAACGACGAAGAAAATCTCATAGGTGCAGCTCTTGACGAGGCCGATATCCTTGTATGTGCCGATATGAACTCGCTTACTCGTGCCGATGCATTGGGTGAACTTGTGGCGAAAAATAGTACCGCAAAGCGTGTCCTCATCGATCATCATCTCTTCCCATCGGAGGGCTTTGATGTTGTATTTTCTTACCCAGAGTCGTCGAGTACCGCATTTTTGATGTACTCGATAATTGTGGCTCTCTATGGCAAGGAGGCTGTAACCAAGCAGGTTGCGACACAACTCTATGTCGGTATTATGACCGATACGGGAAACTTTGCATTCTCGAATCTATCGCCTGAACTCTTTGAAGCTGTTGCAGTATTGGCAGCATCGGGTATAGATATTCCACAGATATACAACAATATCTACAACTCCTTCACCGAGGGGCGTGCGCGATTGTTCGGATATGCTATCAATCGTAAGATGAAGACTTTGCTCGGAGGTAGGGTGGCATATATGTCACTTACGGAGGAGGAGATGCGTCGTTTTTGGTTCCAGCAGGGCGATAATGAGGGCTTTGTAAACTATCCATTGACCATAAAGAAGATGAAGATGTCGGCTATGTTTACAGCACAGCAGGGTTTTATTCATGTGTCGCTCCGTTCGCGAGGTGATGTCGATGTTGATACCTTTGCGCGTCGATACTTCAA
>JAFXBB010000044.1 GCA_017521945.1 Alistipes sp.
AATAATAATCAATATATCAGTGAGAGGGTAGGTAAGTGTAACCGTCTTGATAAGTGTGGTTACCATTATACACCAAGAGAATATTTTACTGATAATCCATGGTTGAGAGATAATAGTTGTTTGTTTGTTCGAAACCATAGGAAAACGAACAAACAAACAAACAAACGAACAACCTGTTCAAGAGCCACCCAAACTCACAGGTCGACTGCCGAGGTGGTAAACTAATTAGTAATTAGAAATTAGTAATTAGTATTTAGTAAAAGTCGAAAGGATTTGACTTTTATATAGGGGATTTAGGGAGTATAGTGAGTTTAAGGGGTTTAGGGAGTTGTTCCCTAATTTCCTTAAATTCCCTATCTTCCCTAAATTCTCTAATTTCCCTTAATCACCATTTCCAAATACTCTCGAAATAAAATTCTAACAGCTTCTTAGTCTGTTGCATCGAGAATATATTTCGGCTTCTAAGTAAGTTTTCGTGCATACGAGTTAATTAATAAGACTATAGTCGTTTTAGAGCTGAGCGTATAGCCTCCTCGACAGCGATATTTGGGTTCTCCTTGAAGATGGCCTTCAACGCCTTGTCGGATGCAGCCTTCTGGAAACCGAGCATCGATAGTGCCGCAAGAGCCTCGTCAAATATGGCGTTGTTGGCCTCTGTGGCAATCTCAGGCATCATAAGGTCGCTGGCTCCAAGTTCGAGCATCTTGCCCGATAGATCAACAATAATCTTCTGTGCGGTCTTCAATCCCAGACCCTTAACATTCTTCAGTAGTACGGCATTTTCGGATGCTATGATGCTCTGAAGCTCCTTAGGAGTGTAGGTAGAGAGTATCATTCTTGCGGTGTTGCCACCAACACCCGATACACTGATAAGTTGACGGAATAACTCTCGCTCCAATTTTGTAGAGAAGCCGAAGAGCGTCTGCTGATCTTCGCGCACAATAAAGTGTACATAGAGTTTTGACTCCTTCTGATGCTCTATATCCGAATAGGTCTTAAGTGATATGTTAATAAAGTATCCAACGCCTGCCGCCTCAATAACTGCGTATGTGGGTGTCGCCTCTGCGACTAATCCTGTTATATATTCGTACATCGTTTTCGTTCAATTTTAATATAAACTTTCTACAAATGTAAATAATTTTTTCTATCTTTGTCGTTCGAATTGTGAAAATTAACTAAAACGAATTGATATATTTATGAAAAAGAGTATTTTGTCAGTTTTGGCTATCTCTGCATTAATGGTATCTTGCGGTGGTAAGAACACCGAGAATAAGAGCGAGGCACACTCTGTGGAGACTACTGAGGTTAAGAGTGTGGAGTGTGTGGCAAGCGGTGATGTTGTATTCGTAGACCTTGACTATGTAATGGCCTCAAGTGCATTCTATGCAAAGGAGGGTGTGGCGTTCGAGACAAAAATGCAGAACTTCCAGCAGAAGTCGGCAACAACTCAAGAGGCATGGGCTAAGAAGGAGCAGAACTTGGCTAATGAGTACAACAAACTTCAAGCAGAGGCTGCAAAGCTTGAGCAGGACTACGCCAAGGGTTTGATTACCACACTCAATGCACAGCAGAAGCAGGAGGAGTTGCAGAAGAAGGGTGCCAATATCCAGACTAAGATGAATAACTTCCAGACAACTGTTCAGACCGAGGGTCAGGAGCTTCAGGCCGAGGAGCAGGCTTTGGCCGAGGAGCAGATGGTTATTATGAACCGCTTCAAGGAGATTGCAAACAAGGCTATTGAGGAGCTTAACGCTGATGGTCGTTATAAGATGATTATCAACGCAGTATCTGTTGTAGATGCTGATCCAACACTCAACATCTCCGATTTGGTGCTTGAGCGCGTAAATAAACTCTACGAAGAGGGTGCTTTGGAGTAATCTACTTTATTGAAAACCTTGTATAAACTACTAAGCTTAGCGTAACGATGGGATTTATACCATTTACATTTGTCGATGCTATAGATATACTTTTGGTGGCATCACTCTTCTATAGCGTCTATCGTGCTATGAAGGGTACAAGCGCCCCATATATCATGGTGGGTATATTTGTTATATATCTGGTATGGATTCTTGTGAAGACATTCAATCTCGTTCTCTTCTCATCGATACTCGGACAGATAATCTCTGTGGGTGTGATTGCCATACTCATCATATTCCAACCCGAAATTCGCCACTTCTTGCAGGCTATTGGTCGCCAGCGTGGAAGGTTTGAGTGGCTATCACGCATCTTCAACTTTCGTAACCGTCGCACTGAACAAGATATCAACCTTGAGCCTATCGTGGTGGCTTGTCAGGAGATGGGTGCCGATAAGGTGGGCGCATTGATTATCATCAAGCAGGATGATGACCTTGGTGTGGTTGTGGAGAGTGGTATCAGTATCGATGCGAAGGTCTCTACTGCGTTGTTGGAAAACATCTTCTTTAAGAATGCCCCACTACACGATGGTGGTGTGGTTATCAGTGGTGATAGAGTAGTTGCAGCTAAGTGCGTATTACCATCTACCCAGCAGGAGGTGCCTAAGTCATACGGCATGCGTCATCGCGCAGCTCTCGGCATGAGTGAGGTGTCTGATGCTATTGTGATAGCCGTGTCGGAAGAGACGGGTAAAATATCCGTAGCTCATGACTCGACCATTAAGCGTGGCGTAGAGCCTCAGAACCTCACGCAAACCATCCGTAAGTTGATGCGTAAGAACGATAGACGCAGAGAGGACAACCCTGAGAAGTAGTTTGCGTTATAGGGCGTTACCAAGTAGCGAGGCAATCTTTTCGAGCCAGAGTCTATCTATATGATCAAAGGTGGCAAGATGTTCACTATCAATATCAAGGACAGCGATAATCTCGTTGTCCTTGTTGTATATAGGTACAACAATCTCGCTTCGCGATAGTGAGCTGCAAGCTATATGACCGGGAAACTGCTCAACATCCTCCACTACGACACTCTCACCTCTTTGCCAAGCAGTGCCGCATACTCCCTTTCCGTAGTCAATACGACTGCACGCTATATGACCCTGAAAAGGTGCAAGCACCAACTCCTTGCCAACAACGCGATAAAACCCTGTCCACCAGAAATTAAAGGTGTGGTGTATCATTGAGGCAATGTTTGCCATGAGGGCAATGCCATCGCTCTCACACCTTATCACCTCCTCAACCTGCTTGTATAGAAGGGTGTATTTCTCATCTTTTGTTCCTGATGCAATATGTAGCTCCTCAGCCATACTTTTAATTATTATTTTTCACCTTCAAAGAGATTGAACAAAAAATGGGTGACTATTTTACATTTTTAGCCACCCACATCGCTTCGAAATACTGAGAGCGTCGTATTTGATGAGTCACTTTAAGGGCAAATTGCTTGCAAGCCCAAGACCCCATCTACTTACACAAACTCTATGTTATAGTAAGCGGTTAGTTCGCTCATCGGGGAAGATGACCTTTGGTTGGAAGGTTTTAGCCTCCTCGAAGTCCATAAAGCCGTAGCCCATGATGATGACAATATCGCCAACAGCAGTCTTGCGTGCTGCTGCGCCATTAAGGCAGATACAACCGCTACCGCGCTCACCCTTGATAACATAGGTCTCTATACGCTCACCATTGTTATTATTTACAATCTGAACCTTCTCACCTTCGATAAGACCTGCTGCATCCATCAAATCCTCATCAATGGTGATGCTACCTACATAGTGGAGATTTGCCTCCGTAACACGCACGCGGTGAATCTTCGATTTCATTCTTTCGATATACATAGTCTGGGTAGGTTTGCTAAGTTACTTAATCTTGATGTTGTCAATGAGGCGAATATCGCCAGCCTGAATAGCACAACATCCCTGTATACGCTCCGAATCGCTCCAGTTTTCAACCTTCTGCATTGTGCGAGCATCCACAGCCTCAAAATATATTGTCTTCAATAATGGGTTCGAGTCAATAGTTGTCTTGACCCACTCTGTAAGCTCAGCTGGAGTCATAGAGTGCATCTTCTCGGCGCACTGCTTAATAGTCGCGTAGATATGTGGTGCTGCAGCGCGATGCTCAGGTGTTAGAAGCTCGTTGCGTGACGACAGCGCAAGACCATCCTCACCACGAACGATAGCGCACTCAACAATCTCAATGTCGATATTAAGCTGCTCGACCATCGCCTTGATAACGGCAATCTGCTGGAAATCCTTCTCGCCAAAGTATGCACGACGAGGGTTAACCAACGCAAACAAACGACTTACGACCTGCGCTACGCCATTGAAGTGACCCGGGCGTGTGGCACCCTCCATAACCTTATCTACCATGCCGAAATCAAATTGGCGTGTATCAGGCTCAGGATAGATCTCCTCGACAGATGGCATAAATACGATATCTGCACCTGCAGCCTCCAAAACGGCACAATCAGCCTCAGGGGTGCGAGGGTAGTTCCTTAGGTCATTCTTATCGTTAAACTGTGTTGGGTTTACAAAGACGCTAACTACAACAGTGTCATTCTCTCTTCTTGCACGCTCAACAAGCGAGCGGTGACCATTGTGCAATGCACCCATTGTAGGTACAAAACCAACACCCTCCTTAGGGCAGTTGGCTAAAGCTGCATTAAGAGCAGCTACGGTGTTTACTACTTTCATACTCTTATTTAGAATAGTCGCGACAAAGTTACAAACTTATATGAAGATAGCAAGGAAAGGGGGCGAAAAAGTGTGGTTTGGTCTATCTATTTTTTGGAAATGTAGCCGTTGGAGCATATCTACCATCCTCCATGAGGATATAGCAGAAGGTGGTGATGCCGTTTGTGAGGACAATATATCGGCAACCGAGTATAGAGTTGTAGCGTACTGCTTGGTCGAGAACACTCCTATCGATACGAACATTTGGCTCCTTGCACTCCACAACGACCATAGGCTTGGCATCGCTACCTATGGCAACTATATCGGCGCGCTGAGACATGCCATTGATATTTACGGGGTACTCCTCGACAATCTGCTGGGGCTCAAAGCCACACTCCAAGAGCATATACTCAACCACATGGCGGCGTACCCACTCCTCAGGGGTCAGCACAAGCCAACGACCACGCACCGCATCAAAGACCTCGGTGCGCCCAGATGCTGAGCGTCTTGCACGCAGGCGTATAGCGGGATAGTTGAGTTTAGGTAGCTCCATAGTTTTGTGGTTAAAGTAATTGTCTCTATATTTGTGGTGCAAAAGTAGCAAAAATATCTGAACAATGATAGAGATAGATGTAAATGAGCGCGTGGAGCGTGCCAAAGAGTATTTTAAGTCGGGATACAACTGCGCACAGGCTGTTGTGATGGCGTACAACGATATTATGGATATGAGCGTTGAGCAGGTGGCAAAGCTTGCAGCACCATTTGGAGATGGTATGGGGCGTATGCGCGAGGTGTGTGGCACGGTGAGTGGTATGGCGATGCTTGCAGGTGCTATAAAGCCTGCTGTAAATCCTCAAAACTTAGAGGAACGCAAGGAGAACTACGCCCTCGTGCAGCACTTTGCCGATAAGTTTCGTGTGGAGAATGGCGATATCGTTTGCCGTAGGTTGCTTGGCTTAGAGCCTATGGTCGAGCGCGCTGAGACCCCAATGCCCTCGGAGCGTACTTCGGAGTACTACAAGAAACGCCCATGTGTGGAGT
>JAFXBB010000045.1 GCA_017521945.1 Alistipes sp.
CTCCAATCGTAGTTACGCTATCAGGAATAGTTATACTTGTAAGGCTGTCGCAACTATAGAATGCATACTGTCCAATTGTAGTTACGATATCAGGAATAGTTACACTTGCAAGGCTGCTGCAATATGCGAATGCACCCTCTCCAATCGTAGTTACATCGCCATCAAATTTAATAACCCAGCGCTCGCTATCCTCAGAGTAGGTATTTGACACGATATTTGCACCGAAAACATCTGTTTTATATGGTTTAGTCGGCTCAGTTGTGCTGTCGTTGGTGTACCAAATCTCATCCGAAGGGCAGGCAGATTGTGGTATTGCTGCGGCACGCTGGATAAACTCGATTGCTTGCAATACATTACCCTCATTGTCAACAAGGGTTACAGTTGTAGAGCGTCTATCGTATGCCTTATTCTCTGCAACGATAAAGGTAAGCGTCTCCTCGCGAATCACAGCGCGAGTATCGGCAACGCTCAACCACTCCTCTGCATCCTCAGGGATTACAACGCTATAGTCGATATTGGTTGTAACCATAACTGTAATCTCCTCTCTCTCGGCATCAACAATATAACTGCTCTCACCATCAGTGCTGAATACAGGTGTTGTATTGGGCGACTGCTCTGTAGGAAATAGCTCTTCACAGCCTACTGCAAGCATGCTAAAGAGTGCTAATAGTAAAAATAGCTTTTTCATAGTAATAAGAGTTTTTAGGTTTGTGTCAAACCATATTACCACCCAACTCCAAAATGGAAATGTATATAAAAAGAAAGTGTGGAGTTGACTTTCGTTTATTTGTTAGAAGGTTGTGGAATGACCTGAATGAAAATATACGATACAATGCCCCACACTTGGATAGTATGAGGTAGATGCACAAATGAGTGCATAGCCACATAACTATACAAGAAATGAGTGCCATTCGTTCGTCCTCTTCCCTTGAAAACTTCCACATTTTCTATTCAGGACTGCGAAAACACTTTCTATATGTCTGCTACTTATTCAATAGCACTACAAAATTAGGAAAATTTTTCTAAACGAACAACACTCCGTAGGGCATTGTTCACATATGATATAAAAAGTTATCAAAATAAATCGGCGATGAACTTAAGTTCACCGCCGAAAAAATATCGTTTGGGAATATCTCTTTTATAATATAAGGTATATCCCTTACTTGCTCTTTATATACTCATCAATAGCCTTGGCAGCCTTGCGGCCTGCACCCATAGCGAGGATAACCGTAGCGGCACCTGTAACTGCATCGCCACCGGCAAATACACCAGCGCGTGATGTTGTACCTACCTCATCGGCCTCGATGCAGCCGCGGCGGTTGATGTTCAGACCACCTGTTGTTGAGGCAATAAGTGGGTTTGGTGATGTGCCAAGAGCCATGATAACAACATCGCAATCTATAGTAAAGTCTGAGCCAGCCTTCTCCTGTGGCGAACGGCGACCTGATGCATCAGGCTCGCCAAGCTCCATCTCTACGCAGTTGATGCCTCGAACCCAGCCATCCTCTGTTCCAAGTATGCGTGTAGGGTTGGTGAGCATGCGGAACTCGATGCCCTCCTCCTTGGCATGGTGTACCTCCTCCTTACGAGCAGGAAGCTCTGCCTCGCCACGGCGATATACGATAACGGCCTCGGCACCAAGACGCTTAGCTGTACGCACAGCATCCATAGCCACATTACCGCCACCAACGACCACAACCTTACGACCTACATATACAGGCGTCTCAGAGACCTCTCTATTCCATGCACCCATAAGGTTAACACGGGTAAGGAACTCATTTGCTGAGAGTACGCCATTGAGATTCTCGCCCTCGATGCTCATGAAGCGTGGAAGACCTGCACCTGAGCCTACGAATACTGCATCGTAGCCCTCCTTATCGAGGAGTGAGTCGATGGTCATGGTACGACCTATGATAACATCAGTCTCAAACTTAACGCCGAGCTTCTTAACCTCGTTAATCTCGCGTGCCACGACTCTATCCTTAGGTAGTCGGAACTCAGGAATACCATACGATAGTACACCACCTAAGCGGTGCAAAGCCTCGAAAACATCTACTTGGTAGCCAAGGTTTGCAAGGTCTGAGGCGCAAGCCAAGCCTGCAGGACCACTACCTACGACAGCTACGCGATGACCATTAGGCTCAATAGCAGGAGCCTCAACCTCATCAGAGTGTTCCAAGGACCAGTCACCCACGAAACGCTCAAGCTTACCGATGGCTACAGGCTCGCCCTTAATGCCAAGGACGCATGAGCCCTCACACTGCGACTCCTGAGGACATACACGACCGCAGATTGATGGTAGTGAGCTATCTACATGTATTGTATCTGCTGCAGCGCGGATGTTGCCCTCGGTGAGGTGGTGGATAAATGTTGGAATATTGATATTTACGGGGCAGGCAGCAACACAGCGTGGGTTCTTGCAGTTTAGACAGCGTGAAGCCTCAAGCAGTGCCTCCTCCTGATTATAGCCGTAGCATACCTCCTCAAAGTTGGTAGCACGCACCTTAGGGTCTTGTTCGCGTACAGCAACGCGTGGTATCTTATTCGCCATAGCATTTACATTTATGTTCGTGATTTTCAACAGCTGTTCTCTCCTGATTGCGGTACATGCCTTGACGGCGTATAGCCTCGTCGAAGTCTACCTGATGACCGTCAAACTCAGGGCCATCAACACAGGTGAAGAGCGTCTTACCTCCTACAGATACTCGGCAAGCACCGCACATACCTGTACCATCCACCATTAGGGCGTTGAGAGATACTGTAGTCTGCAAGTTCCAAGGCTTTGTGGTTAGGCATACGAACTTCATCATAATCATAGGACCGATACATACGCACTCGTCATACTTACGACCCTCGACCTCGACAAGCTCCTTCATAAGTCCTGTAACCATGCCCTTGAAGCCCTCGGTGCCATCATCTGTGGCGATATATACATTTGCAATCTTTGCCATATCATCGGTGTAGATAAGCATGCTCTTGCTCTTAGCACCTATGATTACATCGCACTCCACACCATGCTCATGCAACCACTTAACCTGTGGGTATACAGGGGCTGTACCCACACCACCTGCTACGAAGAGGTACTTACGCTTGCGAAGCTCCTCCAAAGGCATGTGTACAAACTCTGATGGACGACCAAGAGGACCTGCGAAGTCCACCAATGAGTCGCCCTCGTTAAGAGCGCAAATCTTGCGTGTGGACATACCTATAGTCTGGGTTACGATAGTCACTGTGCCTGCATCAGTGTCGTAATCGGCAATGGTAAGCGGAATACGCTCGCCATTCTCGGTAGCACGCACAATGACAAACTGTCCCGGTAGGGCAGCGCGTGCCACACGCTCGGCAGCAATCTTCATCTGGAAGATATTCTCTGCGAGCTGGCGTTTTTCAACAATCTTAAACATCTTTTTAGTTTTATTTAGGTATCAATCAATTATCGCGTTTACCTTAATAGTCTGCATGGGGCGTATAGGGTCATTGGTCACAATGCGTAGCCTCGCCGTAAATATGCCCTCTATAAGCTCTATACTCTCTCCATGGAGTCTTATGCGTAGCTCTGCGCTCTCGTTTGGCTCGATACTTAGGTTGCTTACTAAACCCTCTACAGCCTCGGAGGATGACTCTATATGACGCACCACAAGGGGTGATGCTCCACTGTTAGTCAGGGTAATCATCTCCTCGAAAATCTCCTTAGAGTGTTTTATCTCCCCAAATTTAATAATATTTTTTGAAATATCAGCACGCGGAGCAGAAATATCGTCAACCATGCTGAAATTATCCGTTACGATAGCCTCTGCGCTGAGGGGGTAGCGAGCCTTGATGCCATCTATTATTATATATAGTGTATCGCTGATAGTACCATAAACGGCACACTCTTCGGGTATCGTGTAGCAAAGGGTTATATCTCCTGTTGAGCCGGCGGGTATCATGGCAGGGTGGGTTACTGTGAGCCACCCCGAAGCTGTGGTGTGGTTGATGCTAATTGCTATTGGCTCTAAAGAGGTGTTTACATAGCCAATATGCTCCTCTACAGTTGAGCCGTGTTCGGTGTAGCCAAAGGCGTGAAAGTTGCTTCTTAGGCGCAAGCCTCCCCCCATGTCAAATGGGTATAGCTCATCAATAGTTCGCTCACGCTCCTGCACAAAGCCCTCAAGAAGTAGGCGTATGGGGCGTTCGGAGTCCGATACAGTTACAAAGATATGTTTATCTATGCGCCCAGGGCGGTTGAAGGGGTCGAAGCGTACCGATACCTCAAACCTATCATTCGGAGCAATCTCACCCTTGTTGTATGATGCCGAGGTGCAACCACACGAGGTCTCTATATTTGTGACCTTTATAGTGCTATTTCCCTCATTTATAGCAACAAAGGTGCATAGTTGCTCGCCACCATCCTCCCTGATATGCCCAAAGTCGTGGGTTGTGGATTGAAACCTTAACGCACTGCTTGGCTCCTCGGCACAAAGAGCCGACACCGAGAGGAGTAGCGCAAAGGTTAGAAATATGTCTATCAGATGTTTCATAATACAAAGGTACAAAAAAAGAAATAAGTTTTCAACACCTAAGACGCTGTTTGTTGCAGAGAGATAGTTGCTGGTAGGGGGCTGATGACACCATAGGAAAAATTCTTTCGTGCGATTATCAAGTTTTTTTGTAATAAACTCACTACCCGCGCTATTGTGGGGACAATAGAGACAATAGAGACAACAGAGACAGCAGAGACAGCAGAAACAGCAGAGACAACAGGGACAGCAGAGATAACAGAGACAACAGAGAGAGTGCAGCGATAGC
>JAFXBB010000046.1 GCA_017521945.1 Alistipes sp.
GCACCTAACGGTGCTAAAGAGTAGAGCGCTGCTACGCAGCTAAAGAGTAGTGCGCTCGCCAACGGCGAGCTAAAGTGGAAATCAAAAAAACTACCCTTTAGCACCGTTAGGTGCGAACTACCCTTTCAACTACCCTTTAGCAAGCGAAAGCTTGCGAACTACTCTTCAACTACCCTTTAGCACCGTTAGGTGCGAACTACCCTTTCAACTACCCTTTAGAGCCGCAAGGCTCGCTCTACCCTTTAGCAAGCTAAAAGCTTGCGAACAAACCACACAAAATAATTTATCCATAATAATTTTGCTACATTGTTCGTTAATTCAAAAATATTGTGTAACTTTGTGCGCTTATGCGCATAAGCTAAAGAATATAGAAGAGAATGAAACAAATCTTTGGATATATTGTAGCATTGATGAGTGTTGCTGTTGTCTCGATATCGTGCAGTGTTGTGAACGAGGCAATCAAGACAGGCGACCCTCAGTATGTCTATAATCACGCCCTTGCGTTGTACGAGACAGAGAAGTGGGACAAAGCCTCTACCCTATTTGAGACCTGCCGCCATGTCTATCTTGGCACACCTCGCGAGGACTCTCTCACATTCTACAATGCGCGTTGTAAGTTCAAGCAGCACTATTGGGATGACGCATCGATGCTCCTTGATGAGTATCGTCGCAAGTTCACTCGTAGTCCATTCATCGAGGAGGCTGAGGGCATGTATGCTCTTTGTCACTTCTACATGTCTCCAGCACCTGAGCGCGACCAAACAATGACCTCACAGGCGATTATTGCTATTACCGAGTTCATGTCACGCTACCCAGAGTCAGAGCATATCGATGAGTTTAAGCAGATGCTTGAGACTCTCACCAATCGTCTTATGGAGAAGAGCTACTTGAATGCCTACACATACTTCAAAATCGGAAGATACAAGTCGGCTATTGTGGCGTTCAAGAATGCTATGAAGCACTATCCAGAGTCACCACACCGCGAGGATATGATGTACTACACAACAGTATCAGCATATCGCTTAGCATCAAACTCTGTGGAGGCAAAACAGTTGGATAGATATCTCTCAATGCTTGACCACTACTACTCATTCATCGCTGAGTACCCTGAGTCAAAGCACACTAAAGAGTTAGGACGCATGGCTAAGGATGCCCGTAACTTTATCGATAAGAACCGCAGAACAGAAGATAACGCATAAACAAAATATAAGCTATGGAGATTAAGAAAAATGTTCCCAGCAACACAGTAACACGCAAGTTGGTTGATCTTGATACCCCTACAGGTAACATCTATGAGAGCATCAACATCATCGCTCGTCGCGCAAATCAGATTGCTACAGAGCTTAAGACTGAGCTTAACCGTAAGCTCGCTGAGTTCTCTGCACCAAGTGACAACTCACCAGAGGAGACCTTCGAGAACCGCGAGCAGATTGAGATTTCTCGCTACTACGAGCGTTTGCCAAAGCCAGCACTCATTGCGACTGAGGAGTTTCTCGATGGCGAGGTTTACTTCCGTCACGGAAACAAGGAGTAAGCAATGCTCAACGGGAAACATATTATACTCGGTATAACAGGCAGCATAGCAGCTTATAAGGCAGCTATGCTGTGCCGTCTTTTAGTGAAGGAGGGCGCCGAGGTAAGAGTGGTGATGACTCCACTTGCCAAGCAGTTCATCACCCCACTAACTATGGCAACCCTCTCTAAGCACCCTATACTCGTAGAGTTCTTCAATCCAGAGAATGGAGAGTGGAACTCTCATGTGTCGCTTGGCGAGTGGGCAGATATGCTACTTATAGCTCCAGCAACAGCCAACACTATAGCAAAGATGGTTACAGGTGTTGCAGATAATCTTCTTCTTACGACATACCTATCAGCACGCTCAAAGGTTGCCGTAGCACCAGCTATGGATCTCGATATGTATGCACATATCACAACGCAAAACAACCTCAAAACATTGACAGAGCGTGGTGTAGCCATAATTGAGCCTACAGCAGGAGAGCTTGCAAGTGGTCTTGTAGGTAAGGGTCGTATGGCAGAGCCTGAAGATATCGTTGAGCAGGTTAAGGCTATCTTCGAGAGCGCAAAAAAAAAGAGCTTAGAGGGTAAGCGTTATATCGTTACAGCGGGTGCTACAATAGAGGCTATTGACCCTGTGCGCTACATCACCAACCACTCTACAGGCAAGATGGGTTATGCCATTGCCGAGGAGTTGGCAAAGCGTGGTGCTGAGGTACGCCTAATAAGTGGTCGTACAAACCTCCCAACACCTAAAGGCGTGGAGCGCATAGATGTACTTTCGGCAGAGGATATGTACAACGCCGCTGTAAGGGAGTGGAGAGAGGCAGACGGAGGTGTTATGTGTGCAGCAGTTGCAGACTATACCCCCGTAGTGGTTGCAGACCATAAACTTAAAAAGTCGGATGACGATATGCGCATTGAGCTAAAGCGCACTAAGGATATTGCCAAGGAGCTTGGCGCAACAAAAGGGGAGCGTGTATTGGTGGGTTTTGCCCTTGAGACCGACAACGAGAAGGCAAATGCCGAGGGTAAGCTTGAGCGCAAGAATTTTGACTTCGTGGTGCTTAACTCCTTGCAGGACAAGGGTGCAGGCTTTCGTGGCGACACCAACAAAGTAACCCTTATCGATTGCAATGGTCACGAGGAGCATCCTCTAATGTCTAAAAAGGATGTGGCGAGAGTCATTGTAGATAAAATCGAAACTATAAACAAAAGATAATCAATGCTTAAGAGCCTAACAATAGAGAACTATGCCCTTATCGATTCACTCCATGTTGAGTGGAACGAACACCTTAACATCATCACCGGTGAGACAGGTGCGGGTAAATCTATATTGTTGGGGGCATTAGGTCTACTGCTTGGTGCTAAGAACGAGGGCGCCGCAACCAAGGATATATCGAAAAATTGCGTTATCGAGGCTCAGTTTGGCATTGAGGGGTACGGCTTGGAGAGCTTCTTCGAGGAGAATGATCTCGACTATGAGCAGGAGATTACCATACGCCGCATTATCACCCCAGCTGGCAAGAGTCGCTCCTTTGTGGGTGATATACCAGTGCAGCTCACAACACTCAAGGAGCTTGGCTCACACCTTGTTGATATACACTCACAGCATCAAAACCTTATTCTATCATCCGAAGAGTTTCGCATCTCAACCCTCGATAGCATCGCTCAGAATGGGTCAATATTGGAGGAGTACACTACCCTACTTTCTAAACTAAGCAAACTACGCGCTGAGTATCGCAAGATGGCTCAGGATATGGAGTCAGCGCGCAAGGACGAGGAGTGGTTGCGCTACACCGTGGAGGAGCTTCGCGCTGCAAAACTCAAGGAGAACGAGCAGAGCGAGACGGAGCAAAAGTTAGCGATATTGGAGAGTGCCGATAATATCAACGAAGCACTCACCGCACTGCGTAACAGTCTGGATGACGAGGAGTTAGGAGCTATCATCGCCCTAAGTCGCTCAGAGCGCGAGTTGTCATCGCTTGGCGAGAGATACCCTGAGGGGAGATCTATTGCCCAGCGACTAAAGTCCGTTGTTGCAGAGCTAAAGGATATCAGCGCAACGGCTGCTGATGAGGTTGAGAAGTTGGATGCCGACCCCGAAACCCTTCAAAAGCTTAGCGATAGACTTAACACAATATACTCACTTGAGCTAAAACATCGCGCAGAGTCGTATGATGACCTACTTATGAAATTTAAGGGGTTCGAGACACGCCTCGCTACCATTGATAATAGCGACACAGCTCTTAAGGAGTTAAAGACACGGATTGATGGCGTTGAGGCTGAATGTCACACTGCGGCTGAGAGGCTACACAATAGCCGTAAGGCAGTATGCACTGTATTGGAGAGACACATTATCGACACTCTCAACCAGCTTGGCATGGCGGATGCAAAGTTTATTGTGGAGATTACCAAGACTGAGGAGTTCACAGAGCTTGGTACAGATAGTGTAGCATACCTCTTTACCGCCAATCCAACAACAAAGCCAGCCGCCGTGGAGCGCATAGCATCTGGTGGCGAGCTATCGCGTATTATGCTTGCTATCAAGTCGTTACTTGCTCGTCGTATGCAGCTACCAACAGTTATTTTTGATGAGATTGACACAGGAGTATCGGGTCGCATAGCTGACGCTATGGGTAGCATCATTGCATCGCTTGCCGAGGATTTACAGATTATCGACATCACCCACCTACCACAAGTTGCCTCCAAGTCGGGCGCACACTTTGTGGTTTACAAGGAGGAGGGTCGCACCAACATACGCCCTCTCACAAAGAGTGAGCGTGTGGATGAGATTGCCAAGATGCTCTCAGGCTCCGAGATTACAGATGCCGCACGCAAACAAGCAAAAATCCTCTTGGGCTAACCAAGAGGATTTTTAGTATCTACCGAGAAAATTATTACTAATTACTCTTTACTAATTACTAATTGTTTTTGCCAGATGCCAAAAGACCCAACACCTTATATGTTAATGCGTTAGATTGTTGAGGGATTTTGAAGCTGGTCGCAGAGTGAAAAAGCGGAGTTTACTTATGGTAAATGAGCATTTTTCAATCAAGCCAGATGCCAAAAGACCCAACACC
>JAFXBB010000047.1 GCA_017521945.1 Alistipes sp.
ATCTGACTACCGTCTACGCTGCGGCGACACTGCTTGGAGCCGATAGCCTTGAGGTGCTTACAACACTATCGAACTTAACACCCGTAAGTGGTCGCTTTGAGACTATAACTGCCAAAGATGGCACCATGGCTATTGTGGACTATGCACACACTCCTGATGCATTGGAGAATGTGCTTACTACCATAGACGAACTACGCCAGAGCAACCAGAGGCTCTATGTCGTATGCGGTTGCGGTGGCGATAGAGATCGTACCAAACGCCCAGAGATGGCGAGCGTGGTAGTCAAGTACGCTACAATGGCGATATTTACATCGGACAACCCCCGCACCGAGAGTCCAGAGGCTATACTCGATGATATGGTTGCGGGTGTGGGTAACGCATCGAACTACCTGCGTATCACCGACCGTAGAGAGGCCATACGCACAGCCTCAACATTGGCACATGGCGGAGATATAATCCTTGTTGCCGGCAAGGGACACGAGGACTACCAGATTATCGGCACCGAGAAGCACCACTTCGATGACCGCGAAGAGGTGACTAAAGCATTTGATGAGCGACACAACAATTAAGACCAAACAAAAGAGTATAAAGCACTATGTTTTACGAGATATTTCAATACCTAAACGAATACACCACACTGCCGGGCATGCGTGTGGGAGAGTACCTCTCTTTCCGCTCGGCAGCAGCCATAATAACCTCACTGCTAATATCGATATTCTTCGGTAAGCGCATCATACGCTTCCTACGCCGTCAGCAGATTGGCGAGGATATTCGCGACCTTGGTCTACAGGGGCAGCTCGAAAAGAAGGGGACACCAACCATGGGTGGTATCATTATCATCCTTGCAATGTTCGTACCCGTGCTTTTGTTTGGAGATTTGCAGAATGTCTACATTCAGTTGATGCTTATATCTACACTATGGCTCGGCTTTATTGGTGGTTTGGATGACTATATCAAGGTCTTCCGCCACAACAAGGAGGGTCTTAAGGGACGCTTTAAGATTGTTGGTCAGGTGGGTCTCGGCATTATTGTGGGTACTACGATGTGGCTATCTGACGACATCGTTATCCATGAGAAGATATTTGAAACCAAGCAGTACACCATTACAGATGTCACCACAGGCGAGGTTGTCAAAGATTACACCGAAAAGCAGGTTATAAGCACTACGCCTGAGAAGACCACAAAGACCTCTATCCCATTTTTGAAGGATACTATGCTTGACTATAAGGTGATTACCGGTGGCAACGACACCTTGGCGTGGATACTCTACATCTTGGTTGCTATCTTCGTCATCACTGCCGTATCGAATGGTGCGAACCTCACCGACGGTCTTGACGGACTCCTAACGGGCGTATCTGTACCTATAGTCCTCGTGTTAGGTATTCTGGCATACCTCTCTGGACACATCATCTACTCGGACTATCTCAACATTATGTATATCCCCGATAGCGGAGAACTGATAGTCTTTGCAGCCGCTTTTGCAGGTGCATTGATTGGTTTCCTATGGTATAACTCCTTCCCTGCACAGATATTTATGGGCGACACCGGCTCACTTACAATCGGAGGTATTATCGCCGTATTTGCCTTGTGCATTCGTAAGGAGCTGCTTCTGCCACTGTTGTGTGGAGTATTCCTCGTGGAGGCTCTATCGGTAATGGTACAGGTGGGCTATTTCAAATATACAAAACGCAAGTATGGTGAGGGTAGGCGCATACTCCTTATGTCGCCACTACACCACCACTATCAGAAGAAGGGGCTATTTGAGACAAAGATTATGATGCGATTTTTCATCATATCACTACTTCTTGCAGCGTTAACCCTTGTGACACTAAAGATGCAATAAATTTCTATTAACTTTACAAACTATAACAATTTTATGAAACGCTTAAGTTTACTACTTGTTGCCATGTTTGGCACACTATTATCGGCTGTTGCTCAGCATCCCGATAATGAAATTTGGTACTCAACAACAGATGGCGAGAAGATTGATTTAGGTAATCAGCGCGGTATTGTATCACACACTATCGCCGACTCAAATGGTGTCATCCGCTTCGACCATGACATTGAGGTTATCTCATCCGAGAAATCCGAGTCAAGCGAGAACTACATCCACTTCTCTGATTGCAAGAATCTAAAGAGCATTACTCTCCCTGAGAGTGTAACTGAGGTGGGCTACATGGCCTTTGCTGGCTGTGAGCAGCTTATTAACATTACCATTCCAAACGAGGTAACTAAGATTGGTGACAATGCTTTTGATGGCTGTACAAACCTTCAAAATATTCTTCTACCTACAGGTATTGAGTACATTGGTGGCAGAGCATTCCGCGACTGTACATCACTTCAGAGCATCACACTTCCTAACGGTATCGAGTTTATTCGCGACGGAGCATTTGAGGGTTGTGCAAACCTCAAGGCGTTCAATAGTGAGTACGCATCGGCGGATGGTAAGTCACTCGTTGTGAATGGTACACTTGTTGCCTTTGCATTGGGCAGCGGTATCTATGAATACACCATTCCTGAGGGTGTTACCCGCATTGGCAAGTCAGTATTTGATGGTCTTACAACCATTCAAAGCATCATCATTCCTGAGGGTGTAACCGAAATTCGCGGCAACGCATTCCGCGACTGTAGCAACCTTATCGGCGTTGTTCTGCCATCAAGCATTAATGCCATTGGCGAGAATGCTTTCGCTGGCTGTTCAAGCCTACTTCGCATCAACATTCCTGAGGGTGTAACCGAAATTAAGGCTGGTACATTCCGCGATTGTAGCAATATTCAGGAGATTACAATTCCTGGTAGTGTAGATTATATCTGGGACGGAGCCTTTGCTGGTTGTAGCAAACTTCGCGAGTTCAAGGGCAACTTCGCATCTGCGGATGGTTGCAGCTTGATTGTTAATGGCGCCCTCAAGGCATTTGCCATTAACTGTGGTCTTACACACTACTCTATCCCTAACAGCGTACTCAAAATCTCTGAAAATGTATTCGATGGTTGCACCACACTCCAGAGCATCGAGATGACCGACAGCGTAACTGAGATTAAGGATGGTGCATTCCGCAATTGTACCGCACTTCTCTCGATTGTTATTCCTGACAGTGTTGTCAAGATGGGTGACGAGGTGCTAAATGGCTGTTCAAAGCTTGAGAGTGTAACATTCTCTAAGAGTCTCAAAAGGATAGACGAGAATACCCTACTTGGATGTAACTCACTTAAAACTATCAGTGGCAACTACGCATCGGCAGATAATTGTGCCTTTGTTATCGATGGTGTTATGGCAGCATTTGCTACAGGCTGTGGCGCTACAGAGTACACCATTCCTGCAGATATCACCGATATCAAGGCTAATGTATTCTCAGGCTGTTCAACACTCCAGAGCATCACCATTCCATTAAGCGTGATGTCTATCGACAGCAAGGCTTTTGAGGGTTGCCAGAACCTAAGCAGCTTCAGCGGTAAGTTTGCATCATACGATGGCAAGTCACTTATTATGAATGATACACTCACAATCTTTGCCTCTAAGGGCATTACCGAGTATACTATCCAAGATGGCGTTACAGCTATTGGCGACGAGGTATTCTATGGCTGTACCGAGCTTCAGAACATCACCATACCAAGCAGCGTAAGCTCAATCGGCAACTCTGCATTTGAGAAGTGTAATGCACTTCGCAGCATCGTTATTCCTGAGGGTGTGCAGAAGATTGGTGACCGCGCATTCTATGACTGCGGTATTCTTGATAATATTACCATAGCTAAGAGCGTAACAACCATCGGCAACGAGGCATTCAACAACTTCTTTGGCAAGATAGCATTTGACTGCAACATTCCTGACGCTAAGTGGTTTGAGGGTTGCACATTTACCGATATCACTGTGGGTGAGAATGTAACAGATATTACCCCTGAGGCATTTGCAAACTTCGATGGTAAGCTCACAGCATACTGCAACTTCTTCAACCCTGCATGGTTCAATCTTGCACAGATTGCAGAGCTAACTATTGGCTCAACAGTTAGCGATAACGCCTTGGGTGCATATACAGAGTTTGATGGCAAGCTCATCATTGATAGCAACAACTTCAAGGCCGAGTGGTTTGACCTTGCTCGTGTAGCAGAGGTGGTTATCACCGAGAATATCAACACTATTGCAAATGATACATTTGTTGATTATGCAGGTAACATCACCGTTAACTGTGACATCATAAGTCCAGATTGGTTCAATGGTGCGAAGATTGGCACAATAACCATAGGTGAGGATGTACGCAATATTTGTGGTGGTACATTTGTGAACTGCCCTATACTACATAGTTTCAACAGCAAGTACGCATCAGGTGATGGTCGTTCACTCGTTATTGACGGTCGTCTTATAGCCTTTATTCCTGCGGATATCTCAGAGTATAACATTCCTCACGGTGTTAAGGAGATTGCCCCAGAGGTATTCAAAAACTGTAGCAACCTTACAAAGATTACTATTCCAGATAGCGTAGAGAGCATTGGTGAGGGCGCATTCCGTGAATGTACAGCTCTTAACGGCATTACACTCCCCGGTAGCGTGCTATATCTTAACGCATCAGCATTTGAGGGTTGTATCTCTCTTGCATCGGCAACACTCAGTTCAAACCTTACAAAGGTTTCAGAGAACGCATTTGCAAATTGCCGCGCACTGACCGAGATTATCATTCCTGATAGCGTTACAGAGATTGAGAAGGGTGCATTCTCCAACTGCGTTGCTATGCTCACAGCAGAGGTTGGTAACGGTGTGACAAGTGTTGGTGAGGATGCCTTTACAGGTTGCTTAACACTTCAGAGCATCACTCTTGGCGAGGCAGTCGAATATATTGGCAAGCGAGCATTCAACGATTGTGATGGCTTGGTTGGAATGATTTGCCGCGCTCAGACCCCTCCAACTGTCGAGTACCTTAAGTTCCCAGAGGAGTTGACTATCTATGTACCTCAGAAGACTACTAAGACCTATAAGAAGGCTATGGGTTGGAGTAACTATGCTAAACATATTAAGCGAATTAAGGAGTAAGGTTATATACTCCGCTTTACTTGGAGGGGATGACTACCCCTCCAAGTACCTAAGAAGCTGTTTGGATTGTATTTCGAGTCTAATTGAGAGCGAAACAATAATCTTAGAGCAACGCAAACTTGTTTAATAAAATCCGAAACAGCCTTTAAGTTAATATTTACGATTATGAAGAGAAAAATAGCAGTCTTGGGAGGTGGCATCTCAGGCTATGGTTCGGCAATACTTGCAAAGAAGAAGGGTTTTGATGTGTTCCTATCGGATATGGGCAAAATTGCAGATAGGTTTAAGTCTCGTCTTGAGGAGTGGGGTGTTGAATATGAAGAGGGGGGACACACCGAAGAGCGCATATTGGATGCCTGCGAAGTGGTTAAATCTCCGGGCATTCCCGACACAGCACCTATGGTCAAGAAGATTATTGAGCGAGGTATTCCTATAATCTCGGAGATAGAGTTTGCAGCACGCTATAAAGGCGTTGCCAAGACTATATGTATCACAGGCTCCAACGGCAAGACAACAACCACATCGCTCATCTATAAGATTATGGTCGATGCGGGTCGTAAGGTTTCGTTGGGTGGCAACATCGGAGAGAGCTTCGCCTACTCGGTGGCCACAGACCGCTACTTCTGGCATGTATTGGAACTTAGCTCCTTCCAGCTTGATGGTTGCTACAAGTTCAAGGCAGATATTGGTGTGTTGATGAACATTACGCCCGATCACCTTGACCGCTACGACTATAAATTGGAGAACTACGCACGCTCGAAGATGCGCATCACCCAAAATCAGAGATCGTCCGACTACTTCATCTACTCAGCAGATGACCCGACAACGCAGCAGATGCTCTCGGAGATGGACTCAACACTCCGCGCACATCAGCTTCCGTTTGCCATCAACACAGCCATTGCGAGTGGCGATGGAGATGCAATACTTGAGGGTCACACCTTCACAGCAACTGTGGGTGAGAGGTCTGTAACGATAGATACTCGTAAGATGCAAATTCAGGGTATGCACAACATCTACAACGCCATGGCAGCAGCACTCGCAACACTCTCTGCTGGCATCGACCCAAAGGTTATCAAGCGCTCTATCTATGACTTCTCTCCTGTGGAGCATCGCCTTGAGCCTGCAGGTAAGCACAACGATATTGAGTGGATAAACGACTCGAAGGCTACGAATGTCGACTCTGTATGGTATGCTTTGGAGAGTATGACGCGCCCTACGGTATGGATTGCGGGTGGAACGGATAAGGGTAACGACTACACACCGCTCAAGGAGTTTGCTCGCCGCAAGGTTAAGGCACTTATCTGTATGGGCGTTGACAACGAGAAACTCAAGAGCGAGTTCGAGGGTATCATACCTATAATCTACGACTGCAACACCTTTGAGGAGGCGATGAAAGCTGCACGCGAAGTTGCCACATCGGGAGATACGGTACTACTCTCGCCAGCCTGCGCAAGTTTCGACCTCTTCAAAAACTACGAACACCGTGGCAGAGAGTTTAAGGATTGGGTTAGGGATAATATCTTGACAAATGAGCAGAAGTAGAGATATCAAGGAGAATAACGCATTGGATACCCGTCGTATATTGGAGGGCGATAGAACACTGTGGATAATCTACGCAGTGCTTATTGTCGTGTCTATACTTGTGGTCTACTCATCCACCGCAAAGATGGCATACGACATAACCTCACATCTTACAACTACGGAGTCCTTGCGTCAGCAGATAATGTACATCCTTGTGATGTCATTACCTCTGATATTTATCGCACACAAGATAAACTATAACTTCTATCGCTATATCACCCGCATAGGCTACTGGTTATTTATCTGTCTGACCATTCTCACCTACTTCATTGGTGCAACGACAAATGGTGCAGCCCGTTGGTTACCCATTGGACCTATACAATTTCAGCCATCCGAGGGTTTGAAAATCTTCACAGTCCTCATGTTGGCACGCTGCATGGAGAGGCGTCAGGATGTAATAACCAAGATTAAGCTGCTCCCCACATCGCTAAAATTGAGATCTACAGAGCAGAAGCGCATTCTTCGGGAGAATACCATACCTATCCTTGGACCAATCATTCTCTCATGCATAGTAATTGCGCCTGCACATATATCATCTGCCGTTATCGTAGCAATGGTATCTGTGATTATGCTCTACATAGGGCGTGTTCCGAAGTGGGAGATATTCAAATTCTGCTCCATAGCCTGCATAGCTGCCGTTGTGGGTTTCGCCCTACTCTCGCTTGTGGGCATAGGTCGTGGTGGCGTAGCAGGAGACCGCCTTACAACATGGATTACAGAGTGGACAACAAATGGCGAGAAGAGCCGTGTTAATGATCTCTCCGACACGGAGCGTGCCATGATAGCGATACATGAGGGAGGCTTCATGGGAGAGGGTGCTGGTCACAGCTCATCACGCGCTGTAATCATACACCCTGAGAGCGACTACGCCTTCGCCTTCTTCACCTCGGAGTATGGCTTTATTGCAGCCATAGTGCTAATGTTGCTCTACTTGTGGATTACCTTCCGCGCCATAGAGATATGCAGGCGATGCCCTACAGCCTTTCTCACCTTTATGACCGCGGGATTAGGTCTACTGATTACCTGCCAAGCGATGGTACACATCCTTGTACAGGTGAACTTCCTCCCAGAGACAGGACAGACGCTGCCCTTTATCTCGCGTGGAGGCTCGTCACTAATGTTTATGTCGATAGCACTTGGTATGATACTAAGTGTCAGCCGCATACCTGAGAAAAAGAAGTAGTTATGAGTGATATACGATTAGATAAATACCTATGGGCTGTGCGCATCTTCAAGACACGAAGCGATGCTGCCGATGCCGTACGCAACAATCGCGTACTTGTGAATGATGCCTATGCCAAGCCCTCGCGCGAGGTTAAGATTGGCGATATGATATCGGTACGCAGGGAGAGGGTTACATATAGCTATAAGGTGTTGGAGCTTGTATCGAGCCGCCAGCCTGCCAAGAGTGTCCCCACCTACTGTCTGAACTGCACTCCACAGGAGGAGCTTGATAAACTTCATGTGCCACACGAGACCATCTTTGTGTTTAGAGATAGAGGCACAGGACGCCCTACGAAGAAGGAGCGCAGAGATATAGATGCCCTTATGGAGGGTTTATAATACGATGACGAGGCGTTTAACGATGATGAAGAATAGAGAATAACAAATAAACAAAATAAAAACTAACAGATTATGGAATACAACTTTAAGGCCATTGAGCAGAAATGGCAGCAGAAGTGGCAGGAGGAGGGTACCTACAAGGTAGATGTAGACTCTTCGCGCCCAAAGTTCTATGTACTTGATATGTTTCCTTACCCATCGGGTGCGGGTTTGCATGTAGGACATCCACTTGGCTATATCGCATCGGATATCTACTCACGCTACAAGCGTCAGAAGGGTTTTAATGTGCTTCACCCTATGGGCTACGATGCCTTTGGTCTTCCTGCGGAGCAGTACGCCATTCAGACAGGTCAGCATCCAGCGGTGACTACCGAGGAGAACATTGCACGCTACCGTTCACAGCTCGACAAGATTGGTTTTTCGTATGACTGGAGTCGCGAGGTACGCACCTGTGAGCCTGAGTACTACCACTGGACACAGTGGGCATTTTTGAAGATGTTTGACCACTGGTACAACAATAAGAGCCAGAAGGCAGAGCCTATAACTGCCCTTGTTAAGCACTTCGAGGAGCGCGGTACTGAGGGGCTTGATGCTGCCGAGACCTCAAACCTTAGCTTCACAGCCCGAGATTGGAGCGCCAAGAGCGAGGCAGAGCGTGAGCAGATACTTCAAAACTACCGTCTTGCCTTTCGTGCCGACACCATGGTCAATTGGTGTCCAGCCTTAGGCACTGTACTTGCCAACGACGAGGTTAAGGAGGGTCTATCTGTTCGTGGCGGTCATCCTGTTGAGCAGAAGCGCATGAAGCAGTGGTTGTTGCGTGTCACAGCATACGCACAGCGCATGTTGGATGGTCATGAGAAGTTGGAGTGGAGTGAGTCCTTAAAGGAGATTCAGCGCAACTGGATAGGTCGCTCGGTAGGTGCTCAGGTATTCTTCGATGTTGCAGGCTCGGAGCGTAAGTTGGAGATTTTCACCACACGCCCTGATACTATCTATGGTGTAACCTTTATGGTTATAGCCCCTGAGCATGAGTGGGTTAATGAGCTTACTACGGAGGAAAACCGCGAGGCTGTCGAGGCATATATTGCCGAGACTAAGCGCCGTTCGGAGCGCGAGCGTATCGCCGATACCAAGCGTGTTAGCGGTGTTAAGACTGGCTCATACGCCATCAACCCATTCTCGGGTCGCGAGATTCCTATCTATATCTCGGATTATGTGCTTTCGGGCTACGGCACAGGAGCTATCATGGCTGTTCCTGCTCACGACTCGCGCGACTATGCCTTTGCTCGTCACTTCGGCTTGGAGATTATCCCTGTTGTCGAGGGTGGCAACCTTGAGGTTGAGTCATACGACGCTAAGGAGGGCAAGGTTATCAACTCCGATATCATCAACGGCATGGATGTCAAGGAGGCTATTGACTTTATGTTTGGTGAGGTTGAGCGTCGCGGCTTGGGTAAGCGCCTTGTTAACTACCGCCTACGCGATGCTATCTTCTCACGCCAGCGTTACTGGGGTGAGCCATTCCCTATCTACTATAAGGATGATGTAGCTTACCCACTATCAGAGGATAAGCTCCCTCTTGAGTTGCCTGCAATTAAGGATTTCGGTCCTACAGCCGAGGGCGAGCCACCATTGGCACGCGTTGAGGGTTGGTGTAACGAGGAGGGTTACCCTTATGAGCTATCCACAATGCCTGGTTTTGCTGGCTCATCTGCCTACTACCTCCGCTATATGGATCCACACAACGACAAGGGACTTGTATCGAAGGAGGCGAACGAGTATTGGCGCAATGTAGACCTCTATGTAGGCGGTATTGAGCATGCTACAGGTCACTTGATGTACTCACGCTTCTGGAATATGTTCCTCTACGACTTGGGCTATGTATGTGAGTCGGAGCCATTCAAGAAGTTGGTTAACCAAGGTATGATTCAGGGACGCTCGAACTTTGTATACCGCGTTGTGGGTACGAATAAGTTTGTATCGTTGGGTCTAAAAAAGGAGTACGAGACACAGGAGATACATGTTGATGTGAATATCGTTAAGAACGATGTTCTCGACCTTGATGCCTTCCGCGCATGGCGTCCAGAGTTTAAGGATGCGGAGTTTATCTTGGAGGATGGCAAGTATATCTGTGGCTGGGCTATCGAGAAGATGTCTAAGTCGATGTTTAATGTTGTAAACCCAGACTATATCGTTGATGCCTACGGTGCTGACACCTTGCGTATGTATGAGATGTTCCTCGGTCCTTTGGAGCAGTCAAAGCCTTGGGACACCAACGGTATAGATGGTGTTCACAAGTTCTTGCGTCGCTTCTGGGCTAAGTTCTACAACCGCGATGGCAAGTATCTTGTAAACGATGATAAGGCAACACCTGCGGAGCTTAAGAGTCTGCATAAGACCATCAAAAAAGTATCGGAGGATATCGAGAACTTTTCATTTAATACCTCTGTAGCAGCGTTTATGATATGTCTTAATGAGCTTGGTGACTGC
This sequence comes from Alistipes sp., assembly GCA_017521945.1. Lineage (GTDB taxonomy): Bacteria > Bacteroidota > Bacteroidia > Bacteroidales > Rikenellaceae > Alistipes. The sequence continues at coordinate 10,661 of JAFXBB010000047.1, forward strand.
TCGAAGCGCGAGATTTTGGAGCCACTGACAATCCTTATCGCTCCATTTGCACCACATATCGCCGAGGAGCTATGGCACGCCCTTGGTCACCAGACCACAGTATGCGATGCGCGCTTCCCAGAGTATAAGGCAGAGTACCTTGTTGAGAACTCGTTTGAGTACCCTGTGATGATTAATGGCAAGCTACGCTTCAAGCGGGAGTACGCTCTTGATATGGATCAGAACGTTATCTCGGCACATATCGTCACAACGGAGGGCGCACAGAAGTGGCTTGAGGGCAAGGCACCTAAGAAGATTATTGTTGTCAAGGGTAAGATTATTAATATTGTAATGTAACTTTTTAGGAGGCTGAATAAAAGGTGTAGCTTGTCGCTCTAAGGCTACATCTTTTTACTCAACCTCATAACACATAGGGGATGACTAATTTACTGCTTAGTCAGCCCCTCTTTTATCGCTATGAAACAGTTTCTTTCGATGTCGGTATTTGCCGGCTTACTTATTGGTATCGCGGGACTTGTCTACCTGCGTGTTGGAGGTCTTGCGGGCGCCATCCTCTTCGCCTTTGGACTTTTGTGTGTTGTTATGACCAAGGCACAGCTCTTCACAGGCAAGGCTGGCTACCTGCCATATCGGGATATCGGTCGTCTTGTGATTATGCTTGCGGGTAATGCTGTAGGCTGCCTTATGGCGGGATATATTGCCACCTACTGCGCTAATGATGCTGTGGTCAGCCACCTCGACACCATCCTCGAAGCACGCCTTGCAGCGTCGTGGCACGCTCTTGTTGTGACCTCCATAGGTACGGGGCTTATTATGACCCTTGCCGTATATGGCGCTCGCAAGGGCAACTATCTGCCGTTGCTCTTTGGTGTTCCGGTGTTTATTATGTGTGGTCTTCCTCACTGTGTGGCTGATGCCTTCTACTATGGCGCGGCACTCCTAATGGGCAAGGCGGAGGTTATGATGCTCTGGGCATGGCTCTGGGCAATCGTGGGTAACTATATCGGTTGCAACCTCCCACGCTGGTTTATGCTTAGCGAGTTCGAGGCGTAGAGTAAACAAAAGGAGAAAAAGGGACGGGAGAGACGGAAGAGACGAGAGAGACGAGAGAGACGAGAGA
>JAFXBB010000048.1 GCA_017521945.1 Alistipes sp.
CGCCACTCGACGCCTCATATATTGCCTCGGCACTGCCATAGAGTTCTATAAGATGTGCAGCACCTCGCGAGCCTAACCCTCGTACAAATATCAATGCCAAGTCCTCGATTGTCATATTGCATTATTCTATAAAGCCATACTCCTACAATACAAAGGTATGGAAAAATTTGCAAACAACAAAGAGCAGTAAGCGGCAAGTTATTGTTTCCACACTCAGGAAGATTAGATTAGAAAGATTAAACTCCTTAAATTCATTAAACTCCCTAAATTCATTATACTCCCTAAACTCATTAAATTCCCTAAATTCATTAAACTCCCTAAATTCATTAAACTCCCTAAATTCCTTAGAGCGCAACTTACCACAAGAAATAGAAGGGTTGCAGATGTGGCATATCACAAAAGAAGTATCCTTGGGATAGTAGTTAGACCTACAGCCCAAGGATACTTGCTTTTAGTGATGTGGCGCAGATGCGCCCTTATAATCAAAAATTACTCTTCGTCAGTGTCGGTATAAGCCTTAAGCAACTTCTCCTGAACATCAGCTGGCACCTGCTCATAAGATGCAAACTGCATTGTGTATGTAGCTGCACCAGAGGTGAGCGATGACAATGATGTTGAGTAGCGATAAAGCTCTGCCAATGGCACGCGTGCATTGAGGCGGTCGAAGCCCTTATCTGACTCCATACCCATAATCATTGCGCGGCGGTTCTGAAGGTCGCTCATCACAGCACCCATGTACTCGCTTGGGGTAAGAACCTCAACGCTGTAGATAGGCTCCATAATCTTTGGACCTGCATTGCGGAATGCATCCTTGAAGGCATTACGACCTGCAAGCTTAAATGAAAGCTCGTTTGAATCTACTGGGTGCATCTTACCATAGTAGATGACAACGCGGATATCGCGGGCGTAAGAGCCTGTCAATGGACCCTCATCCATCTTCTCCATGATACCCTTCAAGATAGCAGGCATGAAGCGTGCGTCGATAGCACCACCAACGATAGAGTTGTAGTACTGAAGCTTACCACCCCATGGAAGATCATACTCCTCCTTACCCTTAACGCTAACAGCAATCTCCTGACCGTTAACCTTATACTTTGTAGGCTCTGGCATACCCTCGTAGTAAGGCTCGATAACCATGTGGACCTCACCAAACTGACCAGAACCACCAGACTGCTTCTTGTGACGATAGTCTGCCTGAGCAACCTTAGTAATTGTCTCACGATATGAAATCTTTGGAGCGAAGTACTCAATCTCCATCTTATTCTCGGCAGATAGACGCTGCTTGAGGATATTGAGGTGATGCTCACCCTGACCCTGAATGATTGTCTGCTTAAGCTCCTTAGAGTACTCAACAAGGATGGTTGGGTCCTCATACTTAGCATCGTTAAGAAGCTTGCCGAGCTTCTCCTCATCGCCCTGCTCCTTAGCCTTGATAGCTGCACGGTAGCGAGGCTCTGGGAATACGATAGGCTCAACAGTGACAGGTGCTGCAGGGGCTGCGAGAGTATCGTTTGTGCGAGTACCCTTAAGCTTAACCGTACAACCGATATCACCAGCAGAGAGCTCAGTAACCTTAACACGGTTCTTACCAGCTACAGCGATGAGCTGAGATAGCTTCTCCTTATTACCTGTACGAGAGTTTACAAGCTCCATACCCTCGGTAACCTTACCACGAACTACGCGGAAGTAGGTGATTTCGCCGATATGCTGCTCAATCTGGCTCTTGAATACGAATGCTACAGCTGGCTCCTCCTCGTTTGCGATAAGCTCCTCACCCTCAGTTGAGAGGAATGCAGGTGCCTTCAATGGACCTGGGCCAACATTGATGATGAACTCCATAAGACGCTTAGTACCGATATCGCGCTTACCTGAAGCACAGAAGATAGGCATGATATCACGCTTAGATACGCCAAGCTTCAAACCTGCACGGATATCGTCCTGTGTAAGAGAGCCCTTCTCAAAGTATAGCTCCATAAGAGCGTCATCATAAACTGCAGCAGCCTCTGCCAACTCCTGATTAAGAGCTGTAGCACGCTCCAACTCACTCTCAGGTATAGGATACTCCTCGCGCTTACCATTCTCGTCTACGAACTTGTAGAGCTTCATCATGAGTACATCGATGAATGAGTCGAAGCCTGCACCCTGATTAACAGGATACTGCACGATAACAGGCTTCACTGATGAGTTAGCTCGCACTCCCTCAACAGTTGCATCGAAGTTTGCCTTATCACCGTCAAGCTGGTTAACTACGCCGATAAGTGGCTTGTTAAGGATGCGGGCATAACGAGACTGAAGCTCTGAGCCTACCTCCCAGCCATTCTGTGTGTTAAGAACCATAACACCAATATCACCAACCTTGAACGCTGAGAAGAGCGAGCCACAGAAGTCGTCTGAACCCGGGCAGTCGATGATGTTGAGTTTACGATCCATAAACTCAGTAAAGAGGGTTGTTGAATAGATCGAACGCTTATATTCGTGCTCGATATCAGTGTTGTCTGAGATTGTGTTGTTATTCTCAATACTACCCCTGCGGTCAATTACTTTACCCTCGAAAGCCATTGCCTCTGCAAGGGTAGTTTTACCGGCGCCAGGCGCACCAATAAGAACGATGTTCTTAATCTCTTTTGCTGAATAGTTTTTCATAGTATGTTAGTTTTAGTTTTTAGGTTATTTTTCAGAGGTCCTTAGCCCCAAGTATTGACACAATATGCAACACCTTTTAGTGCTTAAGTACCTTTGCGGATTATAAAGTTAAGCACTTTTTTTTGAACTGCAAAATAAATGACGAATATTTTTCACAAATAGGTTATTTTCCTCGCTTTTAAGCAAAGTGGCAACAAGCCTTCGCCTTATAATATATGTGTAAATATGACACAATGATGGTCCAGCATTTCTAAACCTTTCAATCACTCTGCATAATTATACATAATAGAAATATGGTCTTTTGGGGATGAAAGAGAACAGAGTACAGATGAAAGTGGAAAGCTAAGACCCAAGAGACAAGAGCGAGCAGGGGTCTGGGCGTTGTCCGCGGCTTCGCTTTTGTCTCTTGGGGCACTTCAAACAAAGTGAGGTTAAGGATTATTAAGGGTAATTAAGGACTATTAATGGTTTTCGCTCTACAAAAACAGCTTTAGTTTGCCTTAGTCTGCTTTAATCCTCCTTAGTCCGCCTTAGCCCTCTTTCCACTTTCATCTTGCTCCTTTCTTAAAGATTAAAGCATATTATAATGCTGTGATGGTAGCGCGGCTCTTAGTTTGGGCATCAGCTACAACCACAGAGGGCGGTAGTATGAAGTTGCTCTTAGATGTTTTAAGGCTATCAACAAGCGTACGCAACTCCTCAATATCCGACTTATTTTCTGCCGTAGGGCAGGTGTAAAGGCGACCCATAGTACCCATCTTGCCATTATAATCCATACCATAGCACAATGCCGTCTCAACTACATTCCAATCTACAAGGTAGTAGGTATATGGCTCGGCTATCTTACAGCTATTCCAGTGGCCATCGGTAATAGACCATAGCTCACAATCTGAACGACCATTAGGATTTGAGCAGTCTCCTTCGACCATTGTGGTGAATAAGGAGCGGAGATTATCAAGATTATTGTACTTGACAACAGTTATAACTCTACCCTTTGTCTTAGCAGCGTCATTAAATATTGTACCCGCCTCGTCATCACCTGAGTAGTAGCCCACCAACTCTATTGCAGGTGCTGAATCGCCAAGCGTATCGGTCTTTGCCATAGCATCGAATGTAAAACTCTTGACAACACGACCTGTATGCACATCCAAGGCGTAGATATACGCCATAACCTCACTATCTGGCATCAGCCCCGAAACCTTGACTGATGCGCTACCATTGTAGTAGTATTGATCCAACACCTCCGCAACGGTAATCGAAGGGTTAAAGTCGGCAGAGTTTTCAAAGTAATAATCAAAGACATCCTCCTCAGCCTTTATAAACTCAGCCTCGTCGTACTGCTCCTTGACACAGGCACCGGGTATGTAGTATATTGTAGGATCAGATGAGCTTATACCCATATTAAAACTATATGGTGTGATGTTCGATACCGAAACCGAGAACTCAACCTCCTCAACCGAACCACCCGGGAGCGTGCGGAAGGTCTTCATGTAGGCCTCGGTAGTAATACCACCAGAGTAGCCAAACGCTATGACATAGTAGTCCGTATCTGCTGCAGGGAGACTGAAGGCATTGCTGCCAACATGCTCCACAGGACCGCAGTCATTGGCCATAACATCCATCCAGCCACCCCACTGCTCAACAATCCTGTGCATCATCTCATCGGCAGGTGTAACACCATCCCAAGGTTGAATTAAAGCACAATACCTATCCTTGTTATTGGATGGAGTAATGCGTACATTCGCAGAGAGCTGCTTCACATCCCACACCTCGATATTGAACGATAGCTCAGCCTGCTCTGCATCTTTTGTTGTATAGCTACCCTTAGAGATAGCGGTATTAATGGCTATTCCCTCACCATCAAGTATAAGACCAGCAACAAGATAGTAATACTCCGTATTCTCATTTAGTCCCTTAGCCGAGAGTTGGAGGTGTCCCTTATGAATTAGAGCATCTATAACCTCCTGCTCGCTATATCCCGCCTCAAGATAGGCATTTATCTGCTGCTGGAAGTAGTACTCAAAGAAGTAGCTCTCAGACATTTGATAGCCACCCTCATCTGTAACATAGTAGTTATATTGATCCTTGGTAACAGTGAACAAATACCATAATATTTCATCATCCGACGGAGCTACATCAAACACAACATTGTTGTTGGTTACAATACACTCAACATCGAAAGTCACAACACTCTCATCCACCGCCAAAGTTTTGAATGGCACCTTAACCACACTCGTCGATGGGCTGTAATCATTTGTAGCATCAACGCCAAAAACAACAACATAGTACTCCGAGTCAATATTCAGACCCGAAAATGTTGTCTGAGCAATTGCCCCTTTGTCAACAATCGTAGGCATATACTCTGCAAGTGTTTTACCCTGTTTGTATGCCTCAGCAGACAACTCCTGAAGAATTGTTGAAACCAGATACTCATCCTTACGAAAATCATCCACAAACTCCTTGTCGTAGACCATACATAGGTAGTCATCCTCATAGTTTAGAGGTGTAACAGATAGCGTAACAGTAGAACGAGTAACGGCTGTTATGTCCACCTCGAAACCTCCACCATCCTTATTCGGCGGTGCTGTTGGTTTATCACCCTCGCACGCAGCCATTAGCATAGCAACAACTATAACAAATAGTGTAAAAAATCTCTTCATGTCGATAATGTTTATAGAATTCCCTATGCAAAGATATAATTATATTGGAAAATCCGCAACTAAAATAGGGCGTAAATGTTTGAGATTGAGAAATTTTTACTACCTTTGCGGTCCCAAGCAGGCACTTATGGGGTCATAACAAAGGATTATGATTGAGTGGTGCTGAAGTTAAATTATTAAGTATTAAACAATTATGAAGACAATTCAGATTAACGGTACTGCACGCAACAACTTCGGTAAGAAGTTCGCTAAGGCAGCTCGTCGCGAGGGTCAGGTACCTTGCATCATCTACGGCGGTGGTGAGGAGAAGGCATTCACAATCGACGCTAAGGAGCTTGGTCAGCTTATCTACACTCCTAACTCATACATCATCGAGCTTAACATCGATGGCGTTGTTGAGAAGGCTGTTATGCGCGAGGTTCAGTTCCACCCAGTACGCGAGCAGGTTCTCCATGTAGACTTCTACCGCGTTCAGGAGGGCAAGCCAGTTGCAGTTAATGTACCTGTTCGCCTTACAGGTAACGCTGAGGGTGTTAAGATTGGTGGTAAGCTCGCTCTTTCAGCTCGTAAGCTCACTGTTAAGGCTCTTGTTGAGTATATTCCAGACGAGATCGTTGTTGATGTTACTCCATTGAAGGTTGGTCAGACTATCTTCGTTGGCGACCTTCAGCATGAGAACCTCACATTCGTAACTCCTGCTACTACTGCAGTTTGTGCTGTTCGCGTAACTCGTGCTTCACGCGCTGCAAAGTAATCGTTGGATAATACCTAACGGAGAATGAAATATCTTGTTGTAGGATTGGGAAACATCGGCTCTGAGTATGCCGAGACCCGCCACAACATCGGTTTCAAAGTATTGGATGCCTTAGCCGAGGCATCCAATATCTCTTTTACGACAGTGCGTTATGGAGATATGGCAACCCTCAAACATAAGGGGCGTACAATCCTACTTTTGAAACCATCAACATATATGAACCTTTCGGGCAAGGCTGTGAGATACTGGATGGAGCAGGAGCGCATACCACGCGAAAACCTCCTAATCATATCCGATGATATAGCCCTACCGTTCGGCACATTCCGCATGCGCAAGAATGGCTCGGAGGGTGGTCACAACGGACTAAAGAGCATCACCGAGCTGCTTGGCGATAACCAGTACGCCCGTATGCGCTTTGGCGTAGGTGGCGACTTCCCACGCGGTCATCAGGTCGACTATGTTCTTGGAGAGTTCAGCGACGAGGAGCGCAAGGCTATGCCAGATAGATTAAAGCTCTTTGGCGACGCAATCCTTGCCTTCTCTACCATCGGTGCCGACCGCACAATGAATAGCTATAACGGGAAATAGAAATGGTTGCCCAGATATTAAACGAAAAACAGCGCCCTTACGAGCGCTGTTTTTCGTTATTCGGATATCAATTAGTTAATACCTATTGAGGAACCAGTAACAGTGTTACCATCTGCACTAATAGTTACTGTTGAGTCGCTTGACTGCCAACCATTACCATTGTGTACGAGGTAGTTTATTTTCTTACCAACCAACTCAGATGGAACAATAATACTCCAAGTATAGTTACCCTCGCTAGTCATAGTAGAACCAGGCCAAGATGTATCAAATGATGTACCAGTACTCCAAACATGAATCTTCATAGTATTACCCCACCACTGCTTTGCATTAGCGGTATCCAACTGTACCTTCAACTTGATAACAGTCTCCTCCAATGTGATAGTCGCACCTGTCTTTGTGATAGTTACATTACCCTCTAATGTCTTAGTACCATTTGAGAGGATGTACGATAGAGTCTCGCCAATGTAATCACCACTAACAGCATACTTATTGTTTTCTACAGTAGCCTCATTCGCAATTACATTCTCACCACTCTTCAAAGTGATGTATAGTGGACTCCAGTTTGCCTTATTATCAATAGTAATGTCTACCATAAGGTCCGCATACTCCTCTACACACTCATACTTAAACACCTCTGTAGTGGTGTTGAAGTAAATATCGAACTTACCATTCTTTGTAGCCCTGATATTCTGGCTATTTTCTGCCACAAGAGTATACTCAGTACCAACCTCAGCGCTCAAAACAGCATCCTTGCCGCCATAGCTAACCTCCCAAGATTTGTTTTTAGCAAACTTGAACTCGTCTCCTCTGTAAAGCTCAACGCCACGAGCAACTGCAACGCCGCCCTTCTCCATCATAACAACTGGATTTGCAACATCCCAACCCTGGAATGAACCAACTACACCAAACAGAGACTCAACCTCCTTCTCAAGCTCAAGCTCTCCAAGGTTGTAAATCTTCTTTGCAGCGATGTTGATAATCTTCTCCTTGCACTTCTTACCATCGATAGAGTAGCTCAAAGTAACATCGTCAGCAGTTTTTACAGCAACCCATACATCCTCACCTGCAGGAAGGGTGATTGTATTGCGAGTATAGCCATTGTAGTCGAAGATATATGCTGAAGCGTCAAGAGTAACCTCAGATGTTGATGAGTAACGCAAGAAAGCACTCTCAACCTGAAGGTTTATGCGCTGTGTAGGGTCGAATGATGAAACGGTTGCACCAATCTTACCACCGGCCTTACCTGCCTTGCTATCCAAAGCATTACCATCGGCATCGTGAGACAATGCAATAACAATGCTCTTACCCACAAAATCATCGGCATTAGCAGTTGCACAAACAAACTTATTCTTATTCTCAGTGCTGTTGGTGAACTTATAGAACTGATAGCCGACACGAACATTCAATGTCTCGTCTCCGGTCCATACAGTATCCCACTTACCAGTATCCTCGTTGAATATCACATCTGTACGAGTCTCCTCAAGGTCGATAGTTGCCTCGAATGATACACCCTTAGGAGTGTTGTCGAGATTTTCGCCTGTCTCTGTACATGCCACTGCGCCCAATACAACCAACGCAGCAAGCATCAAATTCCAAAACTTTTTCATCTTTTGCTTTTTTTTGTTGTTTTACATTGGGTTACCAGTCAACATCCTCTTCGTCATAGCTTGTGCCGTCGCCCAAACCGAATGATGCCTCAAAGCCCCTCTCTACACTGACCTCCACTACTGAAGCGATAGGCGCCTCGTAGCATGGATAAGCTGAGTTACAGCTCTTCAAATTTTCTTTTTTCATAGATATAATTTTTAGGTTGTCTATTTTCCAGCCAACAAAGGTAGTCATTATCATTCAAATTGTACCATAAATACCTATATTTATTGACGAGTAGGCAATAATAGCTGACGAACGAGCCAAAATAACCGAAGGATAACCCCTGTGTTGCAGTCTATCATATACCCTGAACCGAAATACTTATGACATTGTCATAAAAAAGGCTCTGCCAGAGTATAATTCTTAGCAGAGCCTGCGACTAAACATGTATAATTATACACTACTTTGTAGGAGCTGCAGAGCCAGGGGTTCTAACCCAAATCTTCTTGCCCGACAAATCGAAGTAAACATCGTAGGTACCTGATGCAACCTTACAGTTACCACCACCGCGTGTCATTGCCGTACCAGCATCAGCGTCAACAGTGATTGTACCATTGCAACCATAATCCTCGCCCCAAGAGTTGTTAGCACGCACCTTGAACTCACCTGTAAGCCCTGCATTTCGAGCAACATAAAGAGCAATTGTGCCATCCCATGTAAGCTCTATATCTGGAGAACTCCAGTTATTGTGAGTACCACACAAGCCCCAAAATGCACCTGAAAGATCTGGAGCTGCGCCATTTGCCGTCTGCTCAGTAGCTGTCGAGAAGTCTGCACCCTCATTCATCACATAGATACGCTCGTTAGCTTTGTCGAAGTATATATCGTAGACACCAGCATTGATAATAGAGAAGTTGCCACCGCCACTCTTCACCTTTGTCCAAACATTAGCATTGAGGTAGTTGACACCATCAACACCATAGTTAACATCCCAGCTACCTACCTGCTTAACCTTTATCTCCTTATAAGCGCCAATTTCAACACTCTTAGCAACAAATAGATTGGCTGTGCCGGTTGTGTACATCACCATGTCACCCCATGAGTTGAAGTCACCAGCCAACGCCCACTCAGAAGCCACACCAGCGTCAGGGTTGCTGCCTGAGTTACCACCCGGGTTCTCCATATCCTCAACAAAGCTAAGTGTAGAGTCGTTAAGAAGTAGGTAGTAGTCCTGATTAAGCACACCCAATGCAAAGTCGGCTGTCTGATTACCTACACCGCCTTCGCCTTTGTTGAGGATGATATTAAGGTTACGGCCGTTAGCCTCAGCAGGCATAGCCCATACCATATAGTCATAGCCATTGATAGTCTCAGTAGCGGATGCCGCAACACCTGGCCAAATACCTGTAAATTGTATCTCTGCATCATCCCAAGAGTAGAGGTTTACAGTTGTCCAATCATTGTTTTGCTTGTAAACATAGATCTTGTACTCGGAGTTAGGGTCCTCAGGCTCGGTGTTATCACCGGGATTGTTTGAGGTCTGCTCAGTAGCCACGGTATAATCACCACCAGCATCAATAAGGTAGATCTTACCATACTCATCGCCATCAGCATACTCAAGGTATATATCGTATGTACCACTCTTGGCCACAACGATATCTGAGCCATCCTGATAACCCTTCATCCACATATTTGGCATAAGGTTAGTTATGCCACCGCCGAAATTCTTACCCCAAGAGTCAGCAGCCTTAATCTTAAACCCATCACCAGCATTTAGTGTTAAACCCTGCGCAACGAAGACATTAGCCACATCAGTAGCAACCATGAGTACATTGCCCCAATCATTGAAAGTGCCTGCTACAGCCCATGTAGACTCTACAACGGCTGGAGGCTCAGGAGTGTAACCCTGAACATTCCACTCACCTGTCTCCCAACCTGTGATATAGTAGTAGTTGTTAGGGGCAACGCCTACTGTAAGGTCTGCGGTCTGTGTCCATACATGGTCTGCCTCTGTGTCGCTGTTCCATGCGAACTCAGTATATGCAGGATTCATACGGCAGAAGATGATATTTGTCATATTCTCCGGAATAACAGCCTCATAGACACCGTCGCCATTATCATCACCGAGCTTGAGGCTCACTGAGTCGCTATCTGCCCATAAGTATGCCGCAAACCAAGCATCTGCGCTCTTCCAATCATCATTAGGAACGAGGTATACTACTGCGCCCTCTGGGGTTGGCTCAGGCTCTGGAGCAACCTCAGGAACAATCTTACCAAGGCTGTAGATAACGCCAGACTCAATGGCAAGCTCCTCAACAGAGAGTTCCATCTTACCAGCGATTGTTGCAGTAAGATTAACCTTCTCAACACGAGGTGTAAAGGCTACCCAAATATCCTCACCTGCCTCAAGGGTAACATTAGCCTCAAGATTCTTGCTACCGTTGACGCCTGAGAAGATTGCAGCATCTGTAGAGAGTGTAACCTTATAGTCACACGCAAGACGGAAGAATGCACTATGGATACCAAGAGTAACCTTGCCACTCTCAGGGAAACGCTCATACTCCTTGCGAAGGCTCATGCCACGCTTGCCAGCATCGCTATCCACAACGCTACCATTCTCATGCTCTGTAGTAATCACAATGTTTGTTGCATCGCTCAACACTGAAGCGTTAGCATCGGTACAAACAAATCTATCAAGCTCCTCTACGGAGTTCGCAAAGGTGAAATTACCCTTGTCAGATGTTACATAGAGCTTATCGTCGCCACTCCATACGGTCTTCCATGCATCACCATCCTTAACGACATCTACACGAGTCTGCTCAATCTCTGCGATAAACGCAAAACCCTCTGTGGTATCATTATTACCACTGCCATTGTTCTTGTCAAAAAGATCCTTTAGATCATCTGTACAAGATGCTGCACTCAACACAATTGAGGCTGCAAGCATTAAGTTCCAAAATTTTTTCATTATTTTGTTCTATTGTTTGTGAGTATACAAAAGTAGTCATTACCACCCAAACTATATAACAATTTAGAGTCTTTGTGGCTGAATGGACAATATTTATTGATGAGTGGGCATATAATGCCGAAGGACGAAAGCCTCTATGGACTACTTACCGACACCAAGTACTCCCTTCAAATTCTTCGCCCATAAACCCTTAGCGCGAAGCACCTGCTCCACAATATCGCGCACAGCACCATGACCGCCATTAAACTCAGACACATAGCGTGATGCCTCGATGCACTCCATAGCCGCATCCGCAGGACATACAGGAATACCTACACGCTGCATACACTCCAAATCGGGGATATCGTCGCCCATGTAGATAACATTCTCGCGGCCCAGGTGGTTATCGGCAAGAAACTCCTCAATAGCCGCAATCTTATCCATGCAGTTGAGGTAGTAGCGCGTAACACCCAGCATCTTTAACCTGTTCTCAAGCATCGCACCACGACCACCCGATATCACACACACCTTCAACCCCTCACGCAGTGCGTAGGCAATAGCATAGCCATCCTTGGCATTATAGCGACGAATAAAATCTCCCTCAGGCGTAGGTGTGATACCTCCATCTGTCATCACTCCATCCACATCCAAAACAATCGCCTCAACAAGGGCTATATCCTCTTTGAAGTTTCCCATATACTCTCTGTTATATCTTTATAAATCTTCTGTTTAGTCTCATCGCCACGCAAGCTCTTAAGATGCTTGTCCGTAATTTGCTTATCTCCCCTCACTGCGGGTCCTGTCTGCACCATATAAGGATCACCTGAGGCGATAGCCTTATTGGCCGTCTCTCTGATTATCGGGCGCAACACATCGAACGACAGCCCCGCCTCGTCAACAATATCCGTAGCCAAGCCATAGAGGTGGTTGGTAAAGTTGTTGACAAAGACACCCGCAAGGTGTATCTTGCTACGACGCTCACTATCGGCATACTCCACACGCGAGCTTATCAACGAAGCAAAGTTCATCAACCTCTCGGCGACCTCATCGTTGTCCGCCTCCACAAATATCGGCACATCCGTAAGACGGATTATACGACCTACGGAGAAACTCTGAAACGGATACAATATACCGCGTCGACCAGGGCGTTTGATTGCGCTCATAGGCACACTGCCCGCCGTATGCACAACAATCGCCTCCTTAGGGAAGTTATACTCCTCGGCGACCTGCTCAACAGCGCGGTCACTAACCGAGATAATGTATATATCGGCCTCGGCAAGCTCACGAGGGTCAATACTCCAGCTACAGTGACCAATGTTTGCCACATCCTCACATCGCTCTCTATTGCGTGCCATAATCTGACGAAGCAGGATATTTGGAATATTCGCCATGGTACGAGCGTAGGCTTCAGCCACATTTCCCGAGCCGATGATAACAACACGAATACGCCCTTTTGTTACAGCCGCGCGACTGAGACGACGACTATCTATAAGTTC
>JAFXBB010000049.1 GCA_017521945.1 Alistipes sp.
ACAGAGTATCATCAGAATGATAATAAATTTCTCTGTTATCTCTGTCGTCCCTACTGTCTCTGTTGTCTCTTTTCTCAAAAAAGGCGCAGCCTTTTAACTATTACTAATTACTCTCTACTAATTACTAATTGTATTTTTGCCTCTTCTGACAAGAAATTAATTTCTCACGATAAGGCAGACATCTACTGCCGCTAACAAAAAGTCCCGACAATGAGCAGTACCTCAAGTACAGCCCATCGTCGGGATTTTTGCCGAGCGTTGTATCTGCAGCCCTCTCCTGAGAAATTAGGTCGTGCAGGTGGAAAGGTCTATTCGGTTAAAAGTCTATGTCCTTTTAGTGAGTTTAGTGAGTCGCTATCCCTAAATTACCTACCAACTCTTAACCACCCTTAAAAGCCCTTAATAACCTTTAATAACCCTTAATAACCCTTAATAACCCTTAATCACCGTTAATCCCCACTTTTCAGTTTATAAAAAGCGTTGCCTGTCAACTATTCCCAATTACGCTTCACTTATTCCTAATTTTTTACTACCTTTGTGCCATACTATGTAATTAACCCAAATTATAATATAATAATGAGTTTAGATTGGCTTAAAACTGTAGTGATGGGTAGTGGCGATCCGCTACATCCATCAGTGGCACATACGGTCTTTTTGCTTGCAGCTGTAATAGCATCTGGTATAGCACTGAGTCGTATTAAGATTAAGGGCGTGTCGCTTGGAATGACATGGATACTCTTTACGGGTATCGCCTTTGGTCACTTTCTCCCTTCAGGTACTGTTGACCCTGATACCCTGCACTTTATCAAGGAGTTCGGTTTGATACTCTTTGTATTCTTTATCGGTTTGCAAGTGGGTCCGGGTTTCTTCTCATCACTTAAGAGTGGAGGTCTTAAACTTATAGGTCTTGCATCGCTGGTAATCTTCCTCGGTGTAGCTACAGCCTATGTAATTCATCTTATTACGGGTGAGCCACTCCCTACCATGGTGGGTGTCCTTTCGGGTGCGGTGACAAACACTCCAGGTCTGGGTGCGGCGCAGCAGGCGTATGCGGACTCTGGTATGGCAGATCCTGAAATAGCAGACTCTATATCACTTGGTTATGCTGTTGCCTATCCATTGGGTGTTATAGGTATCATCTTCTCTATGATTATAATGCGCTATCTATTGCGTGTTGATTTTAAGAAGGAGGACGAGGGTCTTGCTGCAATGAGTAATGAGACTAACTTGCCTAAGCGTTACTCAGTGGAGTTTACAAATGAGATGCTTGAGGGTAAGACAATTGCTATTGCTCACATGCTTATAAATCGTCAGTTCGTGGTGTCGCGTATTATGCGTAAGTCGGGCGAGATTGTAATGGCAGATGGTAACTCTCAACTCGCTATAGGTGACCGCTTGCGTATCATCTGTACAGAGGAGGATAGAGATGCTATCCTTGCATTCTTTGGTAAGCCTATAGAGATGACAGCGGATGAGTGGGGTGCTACAGCCATGCAGTCAACACCTTTGGTGTCACGCCGTATTCTTATCACACGCGAAGAGATAAATGGTAAGAAGTTCTCTGATTTGCGACTTCGTACACGCTATGGTATCAATATCACCCGTGTTCATCGTGCTGGTGTCGACCTTATCCCATATCAGGGTATGGAGTTGCAGGTGGGCGATAGAGTTATGGTCGTAGGTCCTGAGGCTGCGGTGGCACAGGCGGAGAAGGTCTTGGGTAACTCGCTTAAGAAACTCGACCATCCAAATCTCCTCCCAGTCTTTATCGGTATAGCTCTCGGTGTATTGCTTGGCTCACTTCCTTTGATGAATGTCCCACAGCCTGTAAAACTCGGCTTGGCGGGTGGTCCACTTATTATCGCTATTCTTCTTGGTCGCTTTGGTCCACACTTCGGCTTGGTGACCTACACCACTATGAGTGCCAACCTTATGCTTCGTGAGATAGGTCTGGCGATGTTCCTTGCAGCTGTAGGTATTGGTGCTGGCGACGGCTTCGTGGATGCTATCATAGGCGGTGGCTACAAGTGGATTGGATATGGTGTGATTATTACCGTGTTACCACTGATTATAGTAGCACTTATTGCGCGCCTTAAGTGCAAACTTAACTACTACACAATGATGGGTCTTATGGCGGGTGCTATGACCGACCCTCCAGCCCTCGGCTTTGCAAGCACATCATCGGGTAACGATATGCCTGCGGTAAGTTATGCTACGGTATATCCTGTGGTGATGTTCTTACGAGTGCTAACGGCACAGTTGCTTATGCTTATGGCAGTATAAAAGAGAGTGAATAAAAAGTGTATTTTGTCGTTACGCTTGCCCTCAAAATGCTCATTTACGCTTAAGTAAACTCCGCTTTTTCGGGCTTCGCAAGCCTAAAACTACATCTTTTTATTCACTCTCTTAGGTTATGGGGGCTGGCCAAGTTACTTTTTAGTCAGCCCCTTTTTATATTCTGTACGGTGATGCTTACTCTATAAGCGATATGCTTCGCTGGATGAAGTCGGTGAGGTTCTTACCCTTAAGCATACCGTTGGATAGGAGTGCGAGGTCGATAATCTGACGCACCTTTTTATTCTCCTTGCCAATCTCCTCAAGGCGTCCATTGCGCTCCTCACGAAGCTCCACAACGCGCTTAGATAGCTGCTCGCGCATATTCTTCTCCTCCTCGGTCATATCTTCCGCCTTCTTATCCTTAACTGTCTCCTCGAAGCGCGACTCCTCCTGCTCGGCAGCGGTAATCTTCTTGCCGATAGTGCGGAGCTTGTCGCCATACTCCTTCTCAACCTCGCCAAGGATATCGAGAACGATAGGGTGGTTACCATTTACGGTGATGGTGAAGTTGTCAGGCATCTGTGCATAGAAGCGGCTCATATCGCCACCGCTTGTTGCTGCCATCTCCTTCATGCGGCGCATAAACTCGTTCTGTGTGATAACTACAGGTGCTGCATCTGCCGACATGGCCTCGAAAGATACATGGTAGTGAATCTTCTCGTCCTGAGGCATCTGGCTCTCGAAGACAGGACGCATAATATCCTGCTGGTCAGAGGATAGTGACATGGCATTGCGCTCCTCCTTACGGATGATATTCTCGATAATATCGCTATCTACACGAACAAAGCGTACCTTTTCGTTCTTAGACTCGAAGTACTGGATATAGTGGCTGTCGAGCTGACCATTCATCTCCAAGATATCGTAGCCCTTAGCCTTGGCAGCCTCGACAAAGGAGTTCTTGGCAACCGCATCATCGACATAAAGCATGATAGTAAAGCCATCCTTATCGGTCTGAAGCTCCTTGACCTTCTCGATGTACTCCTCAGAGGTGTAGTACTTGCCCTCGATAGATTTCCAGAGCATAAAGTTTGCAGCCTTCTCTGCGAACTTCTCATCGGTAAGAATGCCATATTGTATAAATATCTTAAGGTCGTCCCACTTAGCCTCGTAGTCTGGACGCATGGTGTTGAATAACTCCTGTAGGCGGTCTGCAACCTTACGGGTGATGTAGCTCGAAATCTTCTTTACATTCGAGTCGCTCTGCAGGTAGCTACGCGATACATTCAACGGAATATCTGGAGAGTCGATAACACCATGGAGCAGCGTTAGATACTCGGGTACGATGCCGTTCACCTCATCGGTTACAAATACCTGATTTGAGTATAGCTGTATGCGGTTACGCTGGATGTCGAAGTTGGAGTGAATCTTTGGGAAGTATAGAATACCCGTAAGATTGAACGGATAGTCTATATTTAGGTGAATATAGAAGAGTGGCTCCTCGGATGTGGGGTATAGGTCGGCATAGAACTCCTTATACTCCTCCTCGGTAATCTCCGATGGCATACGCGTCCAGAGTGGTGTGGTGTTGTTGATGATATTATCCTCCTCGGTGTCAACATATTTACCATCCTCCCACTTTGTCTTCTTGCCAAAGGCAATAGGTATAGGTAGGAAGTGGCAGTACTTGCGTAGGAGTTTGCTAATCTCGTCACGCTGGCTATACTCCGCGCAATCCTCCGAGATGTGAAGCACAATGCGTGTTCCGCGCTCAAGCTTCTCATGAAGCTCCTCCATCTCAAACTCTGGTGTGCCGTTACAACTCCAATGTACGCTCTTTGCATCGTTGCGGTATGACTGTGAGAATATCTCAACCTTGTCTGCTACCATGAAAGATGAGTAGAAACCAAGACCAAAGTGTCCGATGATAGCCTGATCTTTGTACTTTGCCATAAACTCCTCGGCACCTGAGAAGGCTATCTGGTTGATGTAGCGGTCAACCTCATCGATTGTCATGCCTATACCGCGGTCGGTGATGGTAAGACGCTTAGCCTCGCTATCCACATCAATGCGTATTGTGAGGTCGCCAAGCTCGCCCTCAAACTCTCCCTTTGAGGATAGAGTCTTGAGCTTCTGTGTGGCATCTACAGCGTTGGAAACCAACTCTCTAAGGAAGATTTCGTGGTCCGAATATAGGAACTTCTTAATTACGGGGAAGATGTTCTCGGTTGTTACCCCAATTTTACCATTTTTCATAATTTTTGCTATTTTGTATTTGTGTTATTGTCTGTTTTTTGTACTCTTTGGTGGCTTGGACAAACAGCGTGCCACGACATAAAGTGTGACAAATTGTCAGTCGCTGTCATGTGTCGATACCTATGTTTGTAAAATATAGAGTGTAGATTATGGTTTTTAGCTATTTTTTATTATCTTTGTCACTTGATTATATAGATTGGAGAATGAAGAATATACGCAACTTTTGTATTATCGCACATATTGACCATGGTAAGAGTACCTTGGCAGACCGTTTGTTGGAGAAGACAAACACGCTGAACCAGCGCGAAATGCAGGCGCAGGTGTTGGATGATATGGATCTTGAGAGAGAGAAGGGTATCACCATCAAGAGTCATGCAATCCAGATGGAGTATAACGCTCGCAATGGTGAGAAGTATACTCTGAACCTTATCGACACTCCGGGACATGTCGATTTCTCGTATGAGGTGTCACGCGCTATTGCCTCTTGTGAGGGTGCGCTTCTTGTTGTGGATGCTACGCAGGGTATTCAAGCACAGACCATATCAAATCTATACCTCGCTCTTGGTCAGGACCTTGAGATTATCCCTGTACTCAATAAGATTGATTGCGAGTCGGCGATGATTGACGAGGTTAAGGATCAGATTATCGACCTCATAGGTTGCAAAGAGGAGGATATTTTGCTTGCATCGGGTAAGACAGGTCAGGGCGTTGAGGAGGTCTTGGAGGCTATTGTAGAGCGAGTACCAGCCCCTAAGGGTGATCCAAATGCACCACTTCAGGCTCTTATCTTCGACTCTGTATTCAACCCATTCCGTGGCGTTATTGCATACTTCCGCGTATTCAACGGTACAATACATAAGGGCGAGCATGTGAAGTTCTTCAATGCTGGAAGTGAGTACGATGCCGATGAGATAGGTGTGCTTAAATTGAAGATGGTTGCCCGTGACGAGATTAAGGCGGGCGATGTGGGTTATATCTGCTCAGGTATCAAGAACTCTACTGATGTCAAGGTGGGTGATACAATCACCTCGGTGGCTAACCCTGCCTTAGAGGCAATCGCTGGCTTTGAGGATGTTAAGCCTATGGTCTTTGCTGGTGTCTATCCTGTTGAGGCTGACCAATATGAGGATTTGCGTGCCTCGCTCGAAAAGCTCAAACTCAACGATGCGTCACTGACTTTCGAGCCAGAGAGTTCGTTGGCGTTGGGCTTTGGTTTCCGTTGCGGTTTCCTTGGACTTCTGCACATGGAGATTATTCAAGAGCGTCTATATAGAGAGTTTGATATGGATGTTATCACCACAGTACCTAATGTGTCGTACCACATTACCACGACACAAGGTGAGGAGCTTGAGGTACATAATCCATCTGGTTTGCCAGAGATTACCAAGGTGGCAAAGATTGAGGAGCCTTATATCCTTGCACAGATTATCACCAAGGCGGACTTCCTCGGTAATGTCTTGAAACTCTGTATTGATAAGCGTGGTGTGATGAAGAATCAGACCTTCATTACTCAGGATCGTGTGGAGGTGAACTTCGAGATGCCACTCTCGGAGATTGTCTTTGACTTCTATGATAAGCTGAAGAGCATCTCTAAGGGTTATGCCTCTTTTGACTACCATCGTACAGGCTATCAGCCAAGTAAACTTGCGAAGCTTGATATCTTGCTCAATGGTGAGGCTGTGGATGCGTTATCATCGTTGATATATGCTGACCATGCTTATGACTTTGGTCGTAAGATGTGCGAGAAGCTAAAGGAACTTATCCCTCGTCAGCAGTTCGACATCGCTATTCAGGCGGCAATAGGTGCGAAGATTATCGCTCGTGAGACTGTTAAGGCAGTGCGTAAGGATGTGACAGCCAAGTGTTACGGTGGTGATATATCGCGTAAGCGTAAGCTCCTTGAGAAGCAGAAGGCGGGTAAGAAGCGTATGCGTCAGATTGGCTCGGTGCAGGTGCCGCAGTCGGCGTTTTTGGCGGTGCTTAAGATGGACTAATTTAGTTGTGATAAAGGGCTATCTGCGTCGTCTGGCTCATTGCCCCGAATGGGGAAATACTCATAGTATGTCCCCATCCGTGTCAATTTCGACCAGCCCCACAGCTAACCCTTTCTGACAACAAAATAGGTTCTTTGCTGTGATAAGGTATGGTAGTAGTCAATTGTTGCACATTACTCATACTCATTTCTAATTATTTTTTTGCGGTAGTAGCTCAGTTGGTAGAGCATCGGCTTCCCAAGCCGAGGGTCGCGGGTTCGAGTCCCGTCTACCGCTCAGCGTGCTGAGAGGTGGACGGAACTCTCAGCCGCGACCCTCGATCGCCCCTTTCAGGGGTTGGGGGTGTAAATATAAAAAAAAGATCGCGCGTTAGCGCGGGTTCGAGTCCCGTCTACCGCTCATGTAAAACCAAAAAACTTAACTATATGAAAAAGACACTGTTAATCGCACTATTTGCACTGTTTGCAATAGGCGGCATTTCGGCACAGGAGTACAGACCTTCAAAGGCAAACCTTCGTTCGCGTAAGGAGTTTGCGGAGGATCGTTTCGGTATCTTTATCCACTGGGGTATCTACAGTATTTATGGTCAGGGAGAGTGGTATTTGCAGAATGCGGGTCTTGACCGCGATGAGTATGCAAAGGTGGCTGATGCTTTCTATCCTCACCGCTTCAACGCAAAGAAGTGGGTGTCGTTGGTAAAGGCGTCGGGCGCTAAGTATATATGTATCACCACCCGTCACCATGATAGTTTCTCGATGTGGGATACGAAGTATTCGGACTTTAACATCGTGGATGCTACACCATTTAAGCGTGATATACTTAAGGAGATTGCCAAGGAGTGTGAGAAGCAGGATATTGCCCTACACCTATACTACTCACACGCCGATTGGTCGCGCGATGACTACCCTCGTGGTCGCACAGCTAAGAATGTTACAGGTCGTGACTCAACCCGCATCAGCTGGGATAACTACTACCGATTTATGAATCGCCAGATTACGGAGCTTCTAAATAATTATGGTAAGGTGCGTGCTATATGGTTTGACGGCTGGTGGGATCATGATGAGGATGAGACTCCATTCGATTGGCAGCTCGACGAGCAGTATAAGCTCGTACATAAGCTACAGCCTCGTTGCCTTGTGGCAAATAATCACCATCAGTCTCCATTCCCAGGCGAGGATATTCAGATTTTTGAGCGTGATCTTCCAGGCGAGAATGAGTATGGTCTATCAGGTCAGCAGATTAGCAAGCTCCCATTGGAGACTTGTCAGACAATGAATGGAATGTGGGGCTATAAGGTTGCAGACCAGAATTATAAGTCTACAGATGAGCTTATCCGTTACCTTGTAAGCACTGCAGGTAAGGGTGCTAACCTTTTGCTCAATGTGGGTCCTCAGCCTAATGGTGAGATTCCATTTGCTGCGCAGGAGCGTTTGCGCGCTATGGGTAAGTGGCTTAAGAGCAATGGTGAGACTATCTACGGCACTGTAGCGGGTGATGTGCCTCAGCAGGAGTGGGGCTGCACAACGCGTAAGGGCGATAAACTCTATGTGCATATCTTCGAGTTGGAGGATTATGAGCTTCGTTTGCCTTTGCAGTGTGAAGTTGTGAGTGCTAAGGTCTTTGGTAAGAGCAAGAAGGTGGAGTTTAGAGTGGAGGATGGAGAGCTTGTGCTAAATGTTGGTCATATTCCAGATGTTACTGACTATATCATTGAGGTTAAGACCGTTGTAGAGCAGCCAAAGAAGGGTTCGAAGAGAGCTTCAAAAGAGAAGGTAGAGAAAGAGGAGAAGCAGAAAGAGGAGAAAGAGGAGAAGGTAAAGAAGGAGAAGCCTGCCAAGGAGTCAAAGAAGAAGGCAAAGGCTGAGGCTGATACTGAGGTAGAGGCAGAAATTGCAGAATAGAGCTGAAAGGTAGAGTATATTTCTACGCGATTAGTGTAAAATATCGCAGTCCATTGTTGTGGATTGCGATATTTTTGTTATCTTTGCGCGATAAACGCGCGAATAGATAAGGCGTGTAGCTGAAGTAGCAAAATAATTTATAAACAATAACAATAATAAAACTTTTTAACAATGCAAAGTAAAGGTATTATCAAGTGGTTGGCAATCCTTTTGGGTGTTGCCAGCATCTTCCAGCTCTCGTTTACCTTTGTGACTCGTAATATCGAGGCAAAGGCAATGGAGCAGAGCGACCCACAGGCCTATCTTGACCAGAAGTGGGATGAGAAAGTCTATTTCGGTTACACCTATGGTGAGTGTAAGGAGAAGGAGTTGAACTTGGGTCTTGACCTCAAGGGTGGTATGAATGTCATGCTTGAGATTAAGGCTGAGGATGTAATCCGCACAAATGCGTATAATGACATCCTTGTTGCATCAAACAACGCTCTTCGTGATAGCATCGAGTCAGCACTTAAGGCTGCTGCAAAGTTTGAGACTACAGCTGAGGTCGTAGATGCATATCTTGCAGCTCTATCGGCTGAGGATTTGAAGGCTATCTACGGCACTGATGATGTAGCTGCTATTGCATCAAACCTCAAGACAAATGTTAGCGACTCAGTTGCTAAGATGAACGAGGTGTTGGCTACTCGTATCGACCTCCTTGGTGTTGTTCAGCCAAACATCCAGCCTGTTGCTGGTACAAACCGTATCATGGTTGAGCTTCCAGGTGTTAAGGAGCCAGAGCGCGTAAGTAAGCTTTTGGCATCTACTGCAAACCTTGAGTTCTGGGAGGTATGCTCTTCAGAGGATACTAACGCTGTAATGCAGGCTCTCTTCATGGAGGCTGATGCTATTATTCGTGACTACCTCTTGGCTAATGGTGCGGAGGAGTCTGAGGTTAGCTACTCTCCACTTAGCGACCTTCTTTCTACTTCATACCCAGCAATCGCAGGTGACGGCACAACTACAACATTCAATGTTTATGAGCCTATCGTTGCAGCTGCTGAGAAGTCTAATATTCAGCGTATCAACGAGTACCTCGCTATCGAGGCTGTTGAGGCGTTGTTCCCTGCTGATGTAAAACTCGCATGGTCAAACAAGAGTTCTTTGGATAGCTCTAAGGGTACTTTCCTTCTCTACGCTTTGAAGGGTAAGGATGGTGCATTGCTTCCAGTATTGGATGGCTCAGGTATCACATCTGCACGCGCTCAGGGTGGTCAGTATGGTGGTTTCGAGGTATCTATGACTATGGATTCTAAGACAGCTATTGAGTGGGGTAACATCACAGGCGCTAATATTGGTCGTTCTATCGCTATCGTGCTTGATAACTATGTATATTCTGCACCACGCGTAAATGACCGTATCGATGGTGGTCAGTCATCTATCACAGGTAACTTCTCTGCTCAGGAGGCTGAGGACTTGGCAAGCGTACTTAGCTCAGGTAAGTCTCCAGCACCTGCAACTATCATCTACTCTGAGGTTGTAGGTCCATCACTCGGTCAGCAGTCTATCAAGTCTGGTTTGCTCTCATTCGTGTTGGCATTCTGCTTGGTACTCCTCTACATGGCGTTCTTCTATAACCGTGCTGGTTGGTATGCAAATATCGCACTTATCTGCAATGTTTTGTTGCTCTTCGGTGTGTTGACATCATTTGGTGCTGTATTGACATTGCCAGGTATCGCAGGTATCGTGCTTACTATGGGTATGGCTGTGGATGCTAATGTGATTATCTTCGAGCGTATCAAGGAGGAGTTGCGTGGCGGTAAGGGTCTAATGCTTGCTATCAAGGATGGTTTCTCTAACGCTTACTCAGCAATCATCGACGGTAACATTACCACTATCATCACTGGTATCGTACTCTTCTTCTTGGGTACAGGTCCTGTTAAGGGCTTCGCTACAACATTGGTAGTAGGTATCATCACATCGCTCTTCTGCGCAATCTTCATCACTCGTTTGTTGATTGAGCTTCGTGCAGAGCGTAAGGGTAAGATTGCTTTCTCGCGTAAGTCTACTGAGAACTTCTTGCAGGGTGTTAAGTTTAGCTTTATCTCTAAGCGTAAGGTATCTTACACAGTATCAGGTGTGTTGGTTATTGCATCTATTATCTCACTGCTTACTCTTGGCTTGAATAAGGGTGTTGAGTTTACAGGTGGTCGTTCGTATGTTGTTAAGTTCAACGAGACTGTAAATGTTGAGGATGTACGCCAGAGCCTTGAGGCTGAGTTTGAGGCTGTTGCGGATGCTGCAAACTCATCTGTTGAGGTTAAGCAGTTTGGTGACGACAACCAGGTTCGTATCGTTACTCAGTACCAGCCAGAGGGTCTTGATGGTGAGGCTGCAAATGATGCTGTTGACCACTTGTTGTTCAACGCTTTGGATGACTTCTTCACTCTTGAGGACTTCGGTTTCAACGAGTTCCGTACTGCAGGTGACGGCATTTCTCAGTGGGGTATCGTATCTTCAGAGCAGGTTAACGAGTCTATCTCATCTGAGATGACCGTGAAGTCGCTTATCGCTGTTGCTATCGCTTTGGTTGTTATCGGCCTTTACATTGCTATCCGTTTCCGCCGTTGGCAGTGGGCTTTGGGTGCTACAACAGCCTTGGCACACAACGCATTGCTTGTAATCGGTATCTTCTCAATGTTGTATGCTATTATGCCTTTCAACTTGGAGGTTAATCAGGCATTCATCGCTGCTATCCTTACTATCATCGGTTACTCTATCAACGATACAGTGGTTATCTTTGACCGTATCCGTGAGTTTATGGGCTTGTATCCAAAGCGTGATATCAAGGAGAATATCGATAACGCTATCTGCGCTACATTGTCGCGTACAATCAACACTTCAGGTACTACGCTCGTAACCTTGTTGGCTATCTTCATCTTCGGTGGTGAGACTATCCGCGGTTTCGTCTTCGCGTTGATCCTTGGTGTTATCATTGGTACTTACTCTTCAGTATTTATCGCAACACCTATCGCTTACGACCTACAGCGTAAGGCACCACTAAAGGGTGTTGAGCAGAAGGAGGAGTAGTCCTAATATATTATAATAAATAGGTAGGGTCGCAATCTATAGAGGTTGCGACTCTTCTTTGTTTATGGCACTGTGAGGGTTTTTACCCACGGCAAAGGATAAGTCGTGGTATTTTTTGGTGTCATTAGACACACCCTCTACAATTATCATCGTGCAACAAACAACGCCCCAAGTGATGAAAACTAATTTCTTTTTCCTATCTTTGGTGTCATTAGACACATCCTCTACAACTATCTTTTTGCAACAAACAACGCCTCAAGTGATGAAAACTAATTTCTTTTTCTTACCTTTGTGAGGATAATGAATTACTATGGAGAAGATAAAGATTTTTCTTAAGCGTATTAGGGCATACATCACCCCGGGATATGTGGCGATGGTGGTTATGGCATTTGTGCTTTGGTATATCACCAAGCTTGGTGAGAACTATACAACTGACCATGAGGTAGTCGTTGAGATTGAAGGTAAGGAGTATGATGTGGATTGTACCATACGCGGTAAGGGTACAAACCTTATCAGTTACACGCTATCGAGTCGTCGCAGCAACTTTGTTGTACCCTCGGCAGAGCTTAGCTTCGATAAGGAGGTTACGGATGACAATGGTCGCACCTATCGCCATGTGACAAGTGTGTCGCTACAGCAGGCATTGAACGCTCGTATGAACGATGTGGATGTCATAGCTGTGGGTGCTGTGCCGATGATACTTTTTGATGAGTAGCGTATGTATAAAGTAGGTATAACAGGGGGAATTGGCTCAGGTAAGAGCGTGGTTTGTCGTCTGCTTGGTGAGCGTGGCGTTGCTGTATACGATGCAGATAGCATGGCTAAGGGGCTTATGGCAACCTCCAAGGAGTTACGCGAGGCGCTTATCGAGGCATTTGGTGTGGAGGTGTTTACTTCTGAGGGAGTCAACCGAGGCTATCTTGCAGCGAGGGTATTCTCCGATGCCGAGCAATTGCAGCGTCTTAACGCTATTGTTCATCCTGCGGTAATGGAGGATTTTGACCGTTGGGCAGAGGCTCAGCAGGGGCATTATGTTGTCTTGGAGTCGGCGATACTCTTCGAGGCGGGCTTGGAGAGTAGGGTTGATGCTACGGTGGCTGTTATGGCTCCTGAGGAGTTGCGTGTGGAGCGTGTTATGGCGCGTGATGGTGCGACAAAGGAGCAGGTATTGGCTCGTATAAACAATCAGATGTCGGATGATGAGCGCGCGGATAGGGCTAAGTATGGCGTAGTGAACATCGATATCGAAGATTTGGAGGAGGATGTAGAACAGCTACACCGTAGGCTATTGTATGATGCTCAGCACCAGTAATATAGACCTTAGTGATAGCCATGTTATGGCTATTGTGAATGTCACTCCTGACTCCTTCTATGTAGGGAGTCGTGTCACCTCCGTGTCGGATATAGAGCATAGGGTGGAGCGTGTAATTGTGGAGGGTGCAACCATCGTAGATATAGGAGGCTACTCCTCGCGCCCCAATGCTTGTGAGGTGTCGACCGAGGAGGAGTGGAGGAGAGTCCACCGAGGCTTGGAGGCTGTGGCAAGGGTGGATGGTGCTGTTGCGGTATCGGTCGATAGCTTTCGTTCGGAGGTCATACGCCGTGCTGTAGAGGAGTTTGGCGATGTTATAGTAAACGATATCTCGGCTGGCGAGCAGGATGAGGATATGTTGGCTGTTGTGGCTAAGTATAAGTTACCATATATCGCTATGCACATGCGCGGTACGCCTGCGACAATGCAGAGCCTTACGGAGTATGATAAGGGGGTTGTGCATGGCGTTGTGGAGTACTTCAGAAGGCGCGTAGAGGATATTGTCAAGGCGGGCGTGGAGCGTGATAAAATTGTGCTTGACCCCGGCTTCGGCTTCGCTAAGAGCATGGAGCAGAACTATGAACTATTGCGCGACCTTGATGCGCTTAGGGCGTTGGGCTATCCCTTGCTGATAGGTCTTTCGCGTAAGTCGATGATATATAAACCCTTGGGTATAACCCCAGAGGAGTCGTTGCCCGGCTCTTTAGCCCTTGCATGGGAGGCGTTGCGTGGTGGTAATGCCATACTTCGTGTCCACGATGTTCGTGAGACGCTACAGATACTAAAACTTAGTAATATATATAGGAGTGATAGAGGTTAGAGATATACATAAGAGTTTTGGCGAGTTAGAGGTGTTGCATGGCGTGTCACTTGAGGTTAAGCGCGGTGAGATAGTCTCTATCGTAGGAGCAAGTGGCGCGGGTAAGACCACGCTTCTTCAAATTATGGGGTCGCTACTTGCACCAGATAGTGGTGTGGTTGTTATCGATGGCGTTGAACTATCGACGCTTAACGAGGATAGACTCTCCGACTTTCGTAATCGCCATATAGGTTTTATCTTTCAGTCCTATCATCTTCTTCCAGAGTTTACGGCGTTGGAGAATGTGATGATGCCGATGTTGATTGCTGGGGGTAGGCGCGGCGATGCTGAACAAAGAGCTAAGGAGTTGCTCGCCATGGTTGGCATGTCGCACCGCGAGGAGCATAAGCCTGAGGCTTTGTCGGGAGGTGAGCAGCAGCGTGTGGCTATTGCGCGTGCGCTTATGATGCGTCCCTCTGTTATCTTGGCTGATGAGCCTACGGGAAACCTCGACACTGCAACACGCGAAGAGATACAGCGACTCTTTATCGAGCTACGCGATAGCATAAATCAAACCTTTGTTATTGTCACGCACGACGAGGCGTTGGCTGAGCGTTCCGATAGAACAATACACATGAGCGATGGCAGAGTTTTATAGTGATATGGGCTACGAGCAACTGCGCGAACTACTCGAAGAGCTACACGACAGGTTCAACCGCGAGGAGTTTATCGAGGCTGACCCTATAAGTGTTCCTCATAGCTTTAGCCGCAAGGAGGATAGGGAGATAGCAGGACTTCTCGCCTCGACCATAGCGTGGGGCAACCGCAAGGCTATAGTTAGTAGCGCCCACCGCATGATGCGCTATATGGATAACGCTCCCTACGACTTTGTTGTTAATAGCTCTGAGGGTGAGCTTGATACCCTCTCGTCGTATGTACACCGCACCTTCAATGGTGAGGATTTCAAGGACTTTGTGCGCGGTATGCGCCATATAATCAATAAGTGGGGTAGTATAGGCGACTTCTTTGAGTGTCGCTACCAGACCACGGGTGATTTGCGTAGGGTGTTGTCGGAGTTTCGTAGGGAGTTTCATGCAGTGGAGCATAACCCCCACTCCGAGAAGCATATATCCTCAATTGATAAGGGCGCTGCCTGCAAGAGGTTGTGTATGTATCTTAGGTGGATGGTGCGCGAGGATGACCGAGGTGTGGACTTCGGTCTGTGGCGCAGGATACCTATGTCGGCACTCTATATGCCGTTGGATGTCCACACGGGGCGTGTGGGGCGTAGTTTGGGGCTTCTTAGCCGTAAGCACAGCGATTGGCGTGCTGTGGAGGAGCTTACCGAGTCACTCCGTGCCTTTGATGGGGATGACCCTGTGCGCTACGACTACTCGTTGTTTGGTGTCGGCATATCGGGCATGTTTGATTTGTAGCCATGTTTCGCTTTAAGCACTTCGAGATAGAGGATAGGCATTGCGCCATGAAGGTGGGTACTGATGGCGTATTGCTTGGTGCGTGGGCAGATATTGAGGATGATGTCGCTATCCTCGATGTTGGCACAGGTACAGGCATTGTAGCCCTTATGGCTACGCAGCGTAACGCTAAGGCAAGGGTTGTGGCTCTTGATATAGATGGCGGCGCTGTTGCTCAGGCGCGTAGCAATATAAATAATACATCGTGGCGAGATAGGGTAGAGTGTGTATGTGGGGATGTTGCTGATTATAAGCCTGATATAAAGTTTGACCATATAGTCTCTAACCCTCCATACTTTATGGAGACCTCCCATTCGCCCAACAGAGCGCGAGATATGGCTCGTAGTGCTGAGTCACTCCCCTTTGAGGTATTGGTTTCGAGTGCTGAGCGACTGCTTAGGCGTGGCGGAAGACTTACGGTTATACTGCCAACCGATAGTGCTGCAACACTCCGTCGTGTGGCGTTTGAACGCTTGTGGCTTAGGCGTATATGCTCGGTGGTAACTGTCGAGGGGGATGCACCCAAACGGGTACTTATGGAGTTTATGCTCTGCGATGAGCCATTAATGCCCCGCGCCGAGGAGCTTATCATCCAGCATCGTGGCGGGGAGTACTCCGTTAAATATAGGGCGCTTACCAAAGATTTCTACCTAAACTTTTGACCACCACGAAATAATTTACTACTTTTGCCAATCTAAACAGATGGATAGTATGAGAAGAGCTTTATTTTTGTTGGCTACGATGATTCTGGCCTCAGCCATATACACTGATGTTTCAGCACAACACCTTGAGAAGATGCGTGTTGGCAAATATAAGGAGGGTGATAAGGTTGTCATTGCTGAGGCTACCACAACGCTCAAGGTAAAACTCGTTGTTGAGTATGATGAGTTTGAGGCGGGACCCTATGCCCGTTATGCGCAGAAGTTGCTTGGCAACCGCGCCTCGTTTGTAAATCGTGCAGAGTATCGTGTTGTTGCGGCGGATGTAGCTCTTGTTGATGATAATAAGCATGGCTTCACACAGAATTTGGAGAGGTATGAGAGCCACCAATTGCACAAGCAAGATATTCAGATTGACCGTATGTCAACCACCGAGAAGAGCATTGAGAGTGCTGCGCGTGAGGCTGCTGAGACAATCTTCAAACTTCGCAAGGCTCGTATGGATATGATTACAGGTGAGCAGGGTGATGGTGTCTTTGGTGGTGGATTGGAGAGCGCACTCAGAGAGATTGAAACTCTTGAGAATGCTTACCTTGAGCTATTCTATGGTCGTCGCACCCTAAGCTATGAAACTCGTACATTTGTTCTTCCAGTGAGCGAGGAGCATACCTCAATGGCGATATCTCGTTTTAGTGTGGATGATGGTCTTGTGGCGATGGATGACCTTGCGGGCGAGATAATCTTTCTAAATATCGAACCATCTGAGATGGAGTACCCTGCAGGCGATGAGAAGGGTACTATCGCTATACGCTACGCAAACAATGCAGAGGTCTTTGTATCTCTTGGTAGTAGAGTTTTGGTTAAGCTAGTTCTGCCAATCTATGAGTTTGGCGAGACAGTGATGATTGTAAAACCTCGCTAATGATGGATAATACACAGCGTATGATATCCCTACTTGGTAGGGTGCGCAAGCAGATGAATGGTGCGGTGTCAGAGAGTATGGCTACGCATGGCGAGCAGTATGGGCTTAACTATGGTGTCTCAATCGCTACGCTACGCCAGATAGCAGACGAGGAGCCTCAGGACTACGCCTTTGCCAAGTACCTCTATCAGCAGCAGGTGCGCGAACTCAAGATATGTGCTTGCCATATTGCCGATCCAAGGATGGTTGACACTCACGAGTTCCCATTCTGGTCGCGCGGAATTACGAATGCTGAGCTTGCCGAGGAGTTAGCTTTTGCCCTACTCTCGAAAATATACGATATAAACTCATTGATGGGTGTATGGAGTACCGAGAGTAATGAAATGGTGGCATACGCAGCCCTTATGGCGGCATCGCGTAACGAGCGCACCATGACAGAGGTCGCCTATATCGCTATCGAAAATGCAGTTAAGGCTAATCCTCATTCGGAGTATATTGCTCAGGGTGTTGTGGCGTTGGTATGTTATATTGCGAGTCGTGATAAGAGTGTAAAGATAGGTATTCCTGTCCTTTTGGAGCGTCTTTCAGACTCAGCTACCAAGCAACGCATTGTTGAGGAGTTAGAGTGGCGATTGGAGTATATAGACTGTTAAGGGCTGCGAGGTGCGACCTATTGTCTAATAGGCGATATAGGGTGGTCGGAGGCTGAGTGACGAGAGTGACCCCACCTTAGACCCAGAGAGGTCGCGGACAACTTCCTTAATAGCTGTTAATAACTATAACAACGCTTACATTTTCTCCTTTCTCCTTTCTGCTTTCTCCTTTCTGCTTTCTCCTTTCTGCTTGTTACAATATTGCCTTTGGCAACTCTTCGATACTCGAAATATAGGCTACCTCGATACCTGTTGGAGCCTTGATATTCTTGACAAAGCTTGATACCACTATGCGCTTGAAACCAAGGCGTGCTGCCTCGGCGATGCGCTGCTCAGTGCGGGGTGCAGGGCGTACCTCACCCGAAAGACCAATCTCACCAGCGCAACATACTCCCTCGCGTAGAGGGCGGTCGTAGTAGGATGATATGATAGCCGCAACAACGGCAAGGTCCATACCTGTATCTGAGATTTTGAAGCCACCGGCGAAATTGAGAAATAGATCCTTCTGGAACATCTTCATTCCCACACGCTTCTCCAATACAGCAACCAGCATATTCATACGACGCTGGTCGAAGCCCGTTGTGGAGCGTTGAGGTGTACCGTATGCGGCGTTGCTGACAAGAGCCTGCACCTCAATAAGGTAGGGGCGCAGACCATCCACAGCAGCACCTACAGAGCAACCTGCAAGAGGCTCTTCGTAGTGGCTGAGGAGTATCTCCGAGGGGTTTTCAACCTCCCTAAGTCCCTTCTCATACATCTCAAATACGCCAATCTCGTATGTAGCACCAAATCTATTCTTAAGACCACGCAAGATGCGGTAGGTATGGTTGGCATCGCCCTCGAACTGAAGCACCACATCAACGATATGCTCCAAAATCTTAGGACCTGCAATCGAGCCATCCTTCGTAATGTGACCGATGATAAATATTGCAATGTTGTGGGCCTTGGCTACCTTGAGCAGTGTTGCTGCGCACTCGCGTATCTGAGTGACGCTACCTGCCGAGGAGTCCACAAGGTCGGTAGACATGGTCTGTATGGAGTCTATGATGACCATGTCGGGGCGTAGCTCCTCGATCTGTGCCACGATATTCTCTAGGAGGGTCTCTGAGTAGACGGTACATGCTTCGTTGTTTATGCCTATGCGGTTGGCACGCATCTTTATCTGCTCTGGCGACTCCTCGCCCGACACATAGAGCGTTCTAAGACCATTACGCGTGAGGGCTATCTGCAGCGATAGTGTTGATTTGCCGATGCCCGGCTCGCCACCAAGAAGTATCAACGACCCCGGCACAAGACCTCCGCCAAGCACGCGGTTAAGCTCCTTGTTGCCTATATCTATGCGGCGTGTGGTACCCTCCTCAATCTCCTGAACAAGGCGAGGCTCACTCTTAGGTACTGAGGCTATGCGCGAGGATATGGATGTGGACTCCTTTGCCACCACGCGCTCGGTGATACTGCTCCATGCTCCGCATGCGGGACATTTGCCATACCACTTTGTGGTCTCATTTCCACACTCGGTGCAGAAAAATATGGTCTTACTCTTTGCCATAGGGCTACTGGAATAATCTTAATATATCGCTACCGTTGGCGTAGATAAGTAGTGCCAAGAGTAGGTAGAAACCGATATTTTGAAGCACTGTGAGTAGCTTCTCGTTAGGCTTTCTTCCTGTAATCATCTCCCAGAGAGCAAAGACTACATGACCACCATCGAGTACAGGTATAGGGAGTAGATTCATCACAGCGAGGATGATAGAGAGTAGTGCTGATACATTCCAGAAGGCGTACCAATCCCACGCCTTAGGAAAGAT
>JAFXBB010000050.1 GCA_017521945.1 Alistipes sp.
GTCGCCGAAGTCGTCAGCCTCGTCTACGAAGACGATGTTTGTCTCGATCTTCTGATCGTTAGATACGATGTTGAGCACGTCGGTTACCACCTGAGCCTGAGCCTTCTGCTGCTCTGGGGGAGTCTCTGGCTGATCCTGACGGGTGTTGTCGATCTGCTCCATCTCGGTAGTCTCGCGCTTAGGTGGCTTGTACTCGCCAGCCTCTGGCTTTGAGTTAATAGAAAATGCGAGGCCAGTAATGCCTAAGGCGATTACCAGACCAACGAGAAGAAATATTATTCTTCTGTTCTGCAAGTCTGCTTTAGGTGATTTCTTAATCTCCATTTATATCTAATTTTTTAGTTTTAAATTACTTACCACGAGAGCAGTCTACGTATTTCCGTACCAGAGCACCACACACGCACACTACACTACGCAAAGATATATATAAAAATCGAAAAAAAGTAATATTCACCCTAAAAATATTTTATTTTTATTAACTTTGTGGTCGATATTGTTACTTAGAGTATATGGTTATTGGAGCTAAAATGAAGCTTTATGGAGCAACAATGCAAGAGTTAAAGAGCCTCTGTGAGTCTCTTGAACTGCCTCGTTTTGCTCATAAGCAGATAGCTAAGTGGCTATATACGCGCTTTGTAACGGATATCGATGCTATGACAGACCTCTCAAAAATTGCGCGCGAGCGTCTTAAGGAGGCGTGCGAATTAGGTCTAAGCCACCCTTTGAAGGTGTCGGTATCTGAGGATGGAACTAAAAAGTATCTCTTCAAAACATCTGAGGGGGAGTATATCGAGTCGGCACTTATCCCCGATAAGGAGCGTATGACACTCTGTGTATCATCACAGGCAGGCTGCCGTATGGGATGTAAATTCTGTGCTACAGGGCGCATGGGGCTACGCCATCAACTATCAGCTAATGAAATACTTAACCAGATAGTATCTATCCCTGAGCGAGATAAACTCACCAACCTTGTTTTTATGGGCATGGGTGAGCCGTTAGACAATATCGACAACCTGATGCAAACGCTTGATATTCTCACTTCAGAGTGGGGTATGGAGTGGTCGCCAACGCGTATTACGGTCTCTACATCGGGTGTTGCCAAGACACTGCCTCGTTTGTTGGATGAGTCGAAAGTGCATATCGCCGTGTCGTTGCACAACCCATTTCCTGAGGAGCGCAAGGAGATTATGCCTATCGAGAACGCATACTCCATAAGGGAGGTGTGCGACATATTAAGGCGCTACGATTTTATGCATCAGCGTCGTGTGTCGTTCGAGTATATAGTATTGGAGGGTATGAACTGCTCGGCACAACATATCAAGGAGCTATCAAGGTTGCTCGACGGCATAAAGTGCCGTATCAACCTTATCCGCTTCCATAAAATCCCTGACTCACCATTCTTTTCTCCCCCCATGGAGCGAATAATCGAGTTTAGAGATACCCTCACAAAACGCGGCATCCAGACCACCTTGCGTGCTTCGCGAGGTGAGGATATCGAGGCGGCATGTGGACTATTATCGACTGCAGAGAAGAAGTAACTACCTAAGGTACAATCGGTTATGAGAAAGCTATTTGCTATATTCACTCTTTTGTTGCTTACCGTAGGTTTTGCCTATGGCCAAGAGAGGAGTGTGCAGCTCAAATTCAATTATATTGGAGGAGAACAGAGCATCATCCTCGACTGGAGCGATGGCACACTACAATGGTCGGCATATCACGACCACAAGGAGGTCGTTGCACCCTCACGCCTTGCTATGGTAACCGACCGAGGTGTGTGGGGCGAGAATATCACCCAAGCTAGCATTCAACATACCGACTACATACATTATAGCTGTACCGTTGTTGACTTTGGCGATTATAGCGTAGAACTTCGTGCATATCACAAAGGTGTTGCCTACCGTTTTATCTCAAACATTGATGGCGACTATAAAATTATAGATGAGTTGGCTGAGTTCTCGTTCAACAAGAGGGATAAGGCGTGGGTTCCATACGTCAACTACCGCCCCGATGCGACATCGGACTACGCAACGCAATACGAGACATCATTCGAGAATACCTATACCTACACAGCACTCAAGGATATCGACTGGCGACGCTTGATATTCGCGCCAATAGTTGTTGAACGCAACGACCTAAAATTATGGATATCAGAGTCTAATCTCGAAGATTATCCAGGCATGTTCCTATCAAATAGAGATGGCGATGGCATCCTCGACACCGAGTTTGCACCACGCCCCAAGGAGGTGGAGCAGGGCGGTTACAATATGTTGCAGGGCATGGTAAAGTCGCGCCACGACTATATCGCCGATTGCCACGGCTCTCGCACCTTCCCTTGGCGAGTTGTAGCTATGTGCAAGGAGGACAGAGGTTTGGTAAGCAACGCCCTCGTGTGGGAGCTTGCCGACGAGTGCCGCTTGGAGGACACCTCGTGGATTAAGCCTGGCAAGGTAGCCTGGGAGTGGTGGAACGACTGGGGCTTGGAGGGCGTAGACTTCAAGCCGGGTATCAACAACCAGACATATAAGTATTATATCGACTTTGCCTCGCGCTACGGCATCGAGTATGTAATCCTTGACGAGGGGTGGTCGGTTAAGGGTGAGGCAGACCTAATGCAGGTTGTGCCTGAGATAGATATCCCTGAGTTGGTGGCATACGGCGAGGAGCGTGGCGTGGGCATCATTCTCTGGGCTGGCTACTGGGCGCTCAATCGTGATATCGAGGGGCTGTGCAAGCACTACTCCGAGATGGGCGTTAAGGGGTGGAAGGTAGACTTCCTCGACCGCGATGACCAGGAGATGGTGCGCTTTGTTTATGACTTGGCCGAGATTGCGGCAAAATACAAGTTACTCGTTGATTATCACGGTGTTTACAAGCCTACGGGTCTGCAGCGAACATACCCCAATGCCATCAATTTTGAGGGCGTTCACGGCCTTGAGACGATGAAGTGGCTCGGTGCGGAGCACGACCAGATAACCTACGACGTTACGCTCCCATTTATTCGTGGTGCGGCAGGTCCTGTGGACTACACACCGGGCGCTATGCGCAATGCCGCAAAGGGTCACTACTACCCCGACTACTCACGCCCGATGAGTCAGGGTACGCGCTGTCATCAGCTTGCGATGTACATTATCCACTATGCACCACTAACGATGCTATGCGACTCGCCTACCAACTACGAGAAAGAGCCCGAGTTCACCAAGTTCCTCGCCGAGATACCCACCAAATGGAACCTTGGCAAGAAATTCTCGAAGGACAGCAAGATAGGTGAATATGTGCAGGTTATGGCAGATAATCACATCGACACCGACGAGGCAAGTCGCGAGTGGTATATCGCAGGTCTTAATGGCCATAAGGCACGCAAAGCAACCATTCAACTGTCACCCGAGTATAGGGTCAAAAGCGTTGAAGTCTATGTAGATGGCGACAATGCAAAGCGTGATGGCTCAGACTACAAGCACTACACCATTTCCGAAGAGGAGTACAACAAAAATCAGGGCGTTATAAAGGTTAAAATGGCCCCCGGAGGTGGCTTTGTGATAAGACTTACAGGATACTACGACCCTCGTGTATCGATAAATAACTAAGCAGATGATGAAACTACGACTTACGATAATAGCACTTATGCTCTCGTGCCTGACACTCTCGGCACAGGAGGCTGACTATACAAAATATGTTGACCCATTTATCGGTACTGCAGACTACTCAGTCACACACCCTGGTGCTGTTGTACCTCATGGTATGATGGCCGCTGTGCCTTTTAATGTTACAGGCTCGACACTCAATCGCTTTGATAAGGATAATCGCTGGTGGAGTGCGCCGTATGATGTCCGTAATAAATATAGTGTGGGCTTTGCTCATGGAGCTTTGAGTGGTGTTGGATGTCCTGAGTTGGGTGCTATCTTGACCATGCCTACCGTAGGTGAGATTATGCCTGATAGATATGACCATGGCTCAACCTACTTTGATGAGGTTGCAGAGGTGGGCTACTACGCTACAACTTACGAAAAGTATAATGTGCGTGCTGAGGCTACAGCTTCGGAGCGTGCCTCGGTGGAGCGTTACACCTTCATCGATGGTGGTGAGGCAAACATCCTCGTCGATTTGGGAACATCGCTATCGAATGAGTCGGGAGCCATGCTTCGCAGAGTTAACGATACGGAGGTCGAGGGTATGCGTCTTTTGGGTACATTCTGCTACACCAACCAAGCCGTATTTCCTGTATATTTCGTTGTCCGTATAAACAAACAGGCTAAGGAGACAGGCTATTGGAAGCTACAGCCAGAGATGACAGGTATCGAGGCGCAGTGGTCGGGCGATAGTGGTCAGTATAAGCTATATAAGAACTACTCGCGCGAGATGATGGGCAACGATATAGGCTTCTACTTCTCGCTTGGTGAGGTGGAGCCAGGAACTATCGTTGAGGTGCGCGTTGGCATCTCCTATACATCCATTGAAAATGCACGCAAGAATCTAAACTCGGAGGTTGGCAGCCGCGGTTTTGGTAATGTCAGGGAGCAGGCACTCGAAAAGTGGAACGATGCGCTGGGTAAAATCCGCGTTACAGGTGGCACGGACGAGGATAAGACAATCTTCTATACGGCGCTATATCACTCGCTTCTTCATCCAAATCTTGTTAGCGATGTTAATGGTGAGTACCCAAAGATGGAGTCGGGGGCTACGGGTGTTGCGAAGGATTATGACCGCTATACAGTCTTCTCGTTGTGGGACACCTATCGTAATGTACACCAGCTGTTGACACTTGTATATCCTGATGTTCAGACAGATATGATACGCTCGATGGTAGATATGTCCAAGGAGTGGGGTTGGTTGCCACGCTGGGAGTTGTATGGCAGGGAGACCTTTACAATGGAGGGCGACCCGGCAATTCCTGTTATTGTGGATAGCTATCTTAAGGGCCTGCGCGACTTTGATGTTTATGGAGCGTATGAGGCTATGAAGCGTTCGGCAACAACCGAGGGTAAGAGCAATACCATGCGCCCAGATATTGACCCATACATTGAGAAGGGATATATCCCTGTGGGGTTATTTGCTCAGGATATGTCGGGTGATAACTCCGTATCTCACGCCTTGGAGTACTATGTTGCCGATAATGCCCTTGCTGAGTTTGCGCGTGCTATGGGTGAGGAGGAGTTTGCAAAGATAATGGATGGCAGAGCAGCGGGTTGGAGGAACTACTACTCTAAGGAGTATGGCTCGCTAAGACCTATAAACGCCGATGGCTCGTTTATCACACCATTCGACCCAGAGGCGGGAGCTAACTTCTCGAATACGGTAGGTTTCCATGAGGGTAGTGCTTGGAACTACACCTTCTTCGTACCACACGATATCGAGGGACTCATCAAGATTATGGGTGGTGATAAGCCATTTACCGAGCGATTGTGGCGCGTCTTTGAAAATGGACTATACGACCCGACAAATGAGCCAGATATCGCCTATCCATACCTCTTTAGCCGCATTAAGGGCGAGGAGTGGCGTACGCAGCAGCTCGTTAAGCAGCTACTTAATGAGAACTATACGACTACACCTGATGGACTACCGGGTAATGACGATACGGGAACAATGTCGGCATGGGCGGTATTCTCGATGATGGGTATCTATCCTGATTGCCCCGGTGAGCCATACTACACAATCACAACGCCTCGCTTCGATAGCGTGGAGATTGATACATCGCATGGCACAGTGGTTATCGAGTGTCAAGGCGAGGGTGACTATATCGAGTTGGTAAAACTCGGTAGCAAGACGATAAACCGCTATCGTATATCACACGATGAGCTGATGAAGAGTAAGAGATTGAAACTAAAACTTAGATAAGATGAAAGCAAGATTATTTTCACTTGTGGCAGTAGTTGCCATGTTGGCGAGCTGTACAGCTACGCCTAAGACGGATTACACGGAGTTGGTTAACCCGAAGATTGGCTCTGGTGGTCATGGTCATGTATTCGTGGGTGCTAATGCGCCATTCGGTATGACGCAGGTGGGTCCAACATCTATTACTCAGGAG
Source organism: Alistipes sp. (assembly GCA_017521945.1). Taxonomy (GTDB): domain Bacteria; phylum Bacteroidota; class Bacteroidia; order Bacteroidales; family Rikenellaceae; genus Alistipes. Next base: position 6,023 of record JAFXBB010000050.1, read on the forward strand.
TGGGATTGGTGTTCTGGCTACCATGACTCTGAGAACTCGGTAATTGGCTTCTCGCACACCCACCTTTCAGGTACAGGCTGTGGTGACCTATTCGATGTGACACTTATGCCTGTTACAGGCGAGGTAACCTATGGCCGTGGTCGTTTGGGTGACTACTCTACAGGCTTCTGGTCAGAGGCCGACCGCACACAGGAGGTTGTAGAGCCCGGTTACTACTCAGTGCCATTGACTCGTTACAACATCCTTGCTGAGATGACAGCCACTGAGCGTGGTGGTCTACATCGCTACACCTTCCCAGCAAGTGATGAGGCGGCTATTATCCTCGACCTTGTGCATGGCGGTTGCTTCGATCGTCCAGAGGATTTGTTTGCTGAGGCTGTGAGCGATACCCGCATTGTGGGTCGCCGTCATAGCTGGGGCTGGTCTAATAACCAGAAGGTCTATTTCGTAATAGAGTTCTCTAAGCCATTCGAGAGTGTTGAGGCTATTGGCGAGTATGGCTTCTACTACCGCATTAACTTCAAGACCGAAGAGGGAGAGCAGATTGGTGTTAAGGTGGCTCTCTCTTCTACAAGTCCTGAGGGTGCGGAACTTAACTTTAATGAGGAGGTTAAGGATAAGGATTTCGACACCGTTCGCGAAGAGACACGCGCTAAGTGGCAGAACGAGCTAAGCAAGATTAGAATCTATGGTGCATCCGATGAGCAGATGGAGATATTCTATACAGGCATCTATCACATGTATGTAGCGCCATCGCTCTTCTCGGATGTTGATGGTACCTATCGTGGCGCGGATAATGAAATTCATGCAAACCCTGGTCATGACACCTACACAACATTCTCGTTGTGGGATACATATCGTGCAAAGCTCCCATTGATGACTATCACACATCCTGAGCGTATGGACGATATCACAAATACCATGATTAACATCTACTACGAGCAGGGTTTTCTTCCAATCTGGCACTTGTGGGGTTGGGATAACGGCTGTATGGTAGGCTCTCCGGGTATTATCGCCGTATCGGATGCTGTGGCAAAGGGTATCGAGGGCATCGATCCTGAGCGCGCTTGGGAGGCTATTTATGGCTCTGCTATGCACGATATCCGTGGTGGTCGCTACCGTAAGCAGTATGGCTATATGCCTAATGACCTTCAGGGCGAGTCTATTGCTCATGATATGGAGTTTGCTATCGCTGATGCTGCTGCATACGAGGTGGCTAAGATGCTTGGTAAAGAGGAGGCTGCATATTTGGAGGAGCGTAGTCACTCATGGCTCAACTACTTTGACCCTACGGTAGGCTACCCACGCGGTAAGTCATCTACAGGTGAGTGGCGTGAGGACTTTAATCCATATAATGCATCGCGTATTGCTAACGAGTATTGCGAGGGTAACGCATGGCAGTATTTGTGGCTCGTACCACAAGACCTCGATAAGTTGGTTGAGTGTTTTGGTGGCGTGGAGCAGACTATCGAGAAGCTCGATGGACTCTTTACGGCTGACACAAAGATGGAGGGTGAGGATGTAACTCCTGATATCTCAGGTCTTATTGGTCAGTATGTGCATGGTAATGAGCCAAGCCACCATATCATCTACTTCTACACTATGCTTGGCGAGCCATGGAAGGCTGCAGATCGCTTGTATGAGGTGATGGATACAATGTACTCAACAGAGGTTGATGGTCTTAGTGGCAACGAGGATGTTGGTCAGATGTCGGCTTGGTACATCATGACAACTCTTGGCTTCTATCCTGTGGAGCCAGCTGCTGGTAAGTATGTAATCGGTGTACCTATGGTTGACCGTGCTGAGATTGATGTTGAGGGTGGCGAGTTCATCGTTGAGCGTAAGGGCTTCAGCGAGAAGGCACGCTATATCCAGAGCGTTGAGCTTAATGGTAAAGCGTTGAAGCGTAACTATATCACCCACGATGAGATTATCGCTGGCGGTAAGCTTTCGTTCAAGATGGGTGAGCAGAAAACTTGCTGGTACGAAAAATAGTTCATAAATATTGCATTTTTTAGTCGAAAGTTTGTACTTTTGTCGCGCAAAATCAAAAAGGTATAATTTATTTAGATTTGCTATTAAATTTGTAGAGCTATGAAAGTGAAACTAACTTCACATGACATTTTGGTGGGCATCAAGGAGTATGTATTGATGACCTTTGGTATGTTCTGCTATGCCTTTGGCTGGTTGGAGTGCGTGATGCCAGCGGGTGGCATGGGTGGTGGCGCTGCAGGTTTGGCGACGCTTATTAACGCTGTTCTCCCAGCAAGCTTGACATCATTCTTCACTATCGGTACATTGGTACTTATTATCAACATCATCCTCCTTGTGTTAGGTGTGTTGATTGTTGGTTGGCAGTTTGGTATTAAAACCCTATACTGCATCTTTGTGATGTCTTTGATGTTCAACCTCGTTGAGACACAGCTTGATCCACTCCTTGTTTATGATATGCTACAAAGTGTTGATGCTCCAAACTTATTGATGGTTGTGGCGGGTGCTGCATCTTGCGGTTTGGGTATTGCTGTAGCCTTTATGCAGGGTGGCTCAACAGGTGGTACAGATATTGTTGCGATGATTATCAATAAGTTCCGCACAGTAAGCTACGGTAAGGTGTTGCTTATGACCGATTGCGGCATTCTTATCGGTTCACTCTTCCTTACAACACATGTTGCTATTGGTGGTGTGGATACACAGATTGACCCATTCACCTCGTTGGCATTTGCGCGTGTGATATATGGCTTTATGATGATTGCAGTTATCGGCTACACCGTTGATTTCGTTCAGTCTGGTAATCAGCAGTCTAATCAGATTATGATCTTCTGTAAGGATTATGAGGCTATGGCTGAGATGATTAATACTAAGGCGCATCGTGGTGCTACACTTATTGATGCTATGGGCTGGTACACCAAGACTCCATCAAAGGCTGTTATGGTGGTTTGCCGTAAGCGCGACACCTCTACAATCCTTAAGCTCGTTAGAGAGCAGGACCCTAATGCTTTCCTCACCGTTGGCTCTGTAATGGGTGTTTACGGTCAGGGTTTCGATGCTTTGAACAAGGCTTAATAGCCTTAAAATAAGACTACTGCCATGCTCTACGCACAGGTAGTTCTGCCCTTGGCGCAGCCGATGTACACCTTCTCGTTGGATGAAGGATTGGCTGTTGGGGTAGGCGATGCCGTTGTCGTACAGTTTGGCAGTAGTCGTTTTTATACGGGTATAGTGTGGTCTATAACAGACCAAAAACCCCAATATCTGCGCCTCAAACCAATCCTCAAAAAGCTTTACAACTCGCGCTTGGTATCTGCCAAGGCACAGTGCCTTTGGGAGTGGATTGCAGAGTACTATATGTCGACTCTTGGTGAGGTTATGCGTATGGCGCTACCCTCGTTAGCTAAACCCTCGGCAACAAGTTTTGTGGAGCTTGATGAGCGAAGCATTGAGCCACCAATGGAGCAATTTGTGGCTCTCTGTGACGAGCTATGCACTGAGGAGGCTTTGGCAGAGTATGCCCTGAAGCACTCGCGTCGCGCGCCTAAGCGCGTAGAACTTCTTGATACCATAGCTGATGCTGCATTGAGATATGGGTGCGAAGATAGTTTTGTACCACGCCGTCTTTTGAATATTTCAAGTGACCAACTCCTCTCGTTAAGTAAAAAGGCTCTTATAAGGGTTGAGCAGCGCCCTGTGGTGTTGAGACCAAGCGGTGAGGTGTTCCTCACTCCTACGCTCTCTCCTGCCCAAAGCGTGGCTTTGGATGCTATCAGGGGTGCGCATAATGCGGATAAGGTGGCACTCTTGCATGGTGTTACAGGCTCAGGAAAGACTGAGATTTACATACACCTTATAGCTGATGTTCTGTCGCGCGGTGAGAGTGTGCTAATGCTCGTGCCTGAGATTGTTATCACCTCCCAGCTTGTTGAACGCCTTGAGCGAATTTTCGAGGGTCGTGTTACGACCTATCATTCGCGCCTTACACCCACTCGTAGGGGTAAAACATACCTGCGCCTAAGTTCTGCAAGTGGCGGAGAACTTATCGTAGGTGTGCGCTCATCGATATTCCTGCCGCTCAGTAGGTTGGGTCTTGTGGTTGTTGACGAGGAGCATGATGCCAACTACAAGCAGAGTGATCTATCGCCAAGATATAACGCCCGCGATATGGCGGTGGTTATGGGTAAGATGTATGGTGCAAAGGTGGTATTGGGCAGTGCTACCCCATCGTTGGAGAGCTACTTTAACGCCATGACAGGTAAGTATGCCTATGTCGAGCTTAAGGAGCGTTGGGGCGAGGGTGTTCTTCCTGAGGTTGTAATATCGGATACCATACGCTCAGTTAAGCGTGGTGAGCGTAAAACGCACTTCAATTTCGACTTGCTCAGAGCTATTGAGCGTGCTTTGAATGGTGGTGACCAAGCCATACTTTTTCAGAATAGACGAGGCTATGCGCCATATATTCAGTGTCGTACATGTGGCTACTCGCCTCGTTGTCCACACTGCAATGTGACCCTCACGCAACATAAGGCAACCCAGCGCATGGAGTGTCACTATTGCGGATATAACATCCCTACGCCTTCGGTATGTCCTAACTGCGATATTCAAGATATGGCACTTATGGGCTTTGGAACCGAGAAGGCTGTTGAGGAGATTTCGCGCCTCTTTCCTAATGCTCGCGTTGAGCGACTTGATAGCGACACCTCCACCTCCGAAACGGCATTTAAGCGTATTGTTAGCAGCTTTGAGAATAGGGAAGCGGATATTCTTGTAGGTACACAGATTGTAACCAAGGGATTTGATTTTGGCGGCGTTGCTACGGTGGGTATACTCAATGCCGACAACCTCCTCTCGGCTCCCGATTTTAGGGCGTCGGAGCGAGCCTTTCAGCTTATGATGCAGGTGGCAGGGCGTGCAGGTAGGCGCAACAACAGGGGGCGTGTCATAATCCAGACTTCACAACCTAAGCACCCTATAGTGCAGTATGTTGCATCGGGTGATTATCATGGTATGGCACTTGCTGAACTTGCTGAGCGTAAGAATTTTGGCTATCCTCCGTACTCGCATCTTGTACGCCTGCAGTTGCGTAGCCAAGACTATGAACTATTGCGTCGTGCCTCGCACTATGTTGCCGATCTTATGCGCCAGAAGTTCGGTGGTCGTGTTATGGGGCCTGTATCATCGGCTTTGGAGTTATTGCGTGGTGAGCATCGCTCGGAGATACTACTAAAAATTGAGCTTGGAGCATCTATGCAGCGAGCCAGAGAGTTGCTATCTGAGGTCGTTAAGCTCGCGGCGCAGAATGTAGAGTACAAGGGTGTAAAGGTCGTTGTGGATGTCGATGCTTGGTAATATACTTCGCTCTCTTAGTTCGCTAATCTATGGCGATGGGTGTATCATCTGTGGCGACCATACACATAAGGGTATGCACTCCATCTGTACAAAGTGCCGTTTAGAGATACCTCTTACACATTTCTACTCCAAGGAGGATAATCCTGTTAAGGAGCGTTTCGACGGCTTTGTTGCCGTGGAGCATGCTTCGGCAATGTTTTTCTATGTTACAAACTCGCGCTGGCAGGGGCTTGTCCACCGTTTCAAATATTCAGGAAAGTGGCAAATCGCCTATTCGATGGGTCGCTGGTATGGGTCGCTCCTTAAGGAGTCGGGTTTATATGCCGATATAGATGTAATTGTTCCTGTGCCGCTTCATCCAATTAAAATCCTGAAACGAGGTTATAACCAATCTCGCTATATAGCAGAGGGTATGGCTAAGGAGATGGGTGTAAAGGTCGATGCCCGCTCCGTTCGTCGATTACGCAATAATCCCTCGCAGGCGCGCAACACAGCCACTGCCCGCTGGGCAAATGTGGAGTCACTGTTTGGTGTGCGCCGTACGGAGGCCCTGCGAGCAAAACATATCCTTGTTGTGGATGATGTCCTCACCACAGGTGCAACCATTACCTCCTGCATCCAAGCCATTAAGGCTGCACTCCCCGATTGCAGAGTCTCTGTTGCCGCCTTATCCACAACAATCCGCAGAGAGAGAATGTAGATTATCGTTTATTCCAAGTGTATTTGTTATAGTTATTATAGTTATTACTCCCGATTATTTGGTAATTAAATAATATTTACATACATTTGTATCATAAATGATACTTAATACCAAATAACCATGAAACGCATATTGTTACTTCTTACCCTATTAGGATTTATTGTTACAGGATGTAACAGGTCTAATGATGAACCAGTCATAGAGACATATTTAAGTGTTGATAGAGAGGATATTACCATTTCGCCTGAGGGTGGGAGTGTTGATATTACTCTCTATTGTAACAAGTCGTGGAGTATCGAGGGAGACTCTGTGTGGTGTACGCCTTCAGTGGTAGCGGGAGAGGCTAATGAGAGTGGTACGAAAGTAACATTTTGGGCAGATATGACCTACGACACCAGAGAGGCTCAATTTGAGGTAGTATCTGTAGATAAGCGTGTTACATTGGTTGTCCGCCAAGCGCAAAAGGATAATATTGAGATTGCTGGACAACAAACTTTTGAGCTGTCATCCAAGGGAGGTGTTGTTAATATTGAGTGCAACACAAATGTAGATTATGAGGTTATAATCCCTACTCACGCTCAATCTTGGATATGGCTGAGCGATAGTCGTGGTATGACGCGTGAGAGTATTATGCTTGGTGTTGCGGAGAATACCACTTATGATGCTCGAACAGCCGTGGTTAGAGTTGTGGCTGTTGGAGATGAGAACATCTCTTTGGAGTATAACATCATCCAAGCTCAACGAGACGCAATTCTTATCTCGGAAGAGAACATATATAATATGCCTTTTACAGCGGGAGAACTTACATTCGGTTATCAAAGTAATGTAGAGTGTGATGTTGTTGTCTTAGACCAGACCAATAGCTGGATTACTATCGCCTCAAATACAAGAGGTTTGGTAGATAATTTAGTCGTTGTAAATATCTTGGAAAACACAATATCAAAAGAGCGTAGTTGCGTTGTGAGGATTGTTGCTGTGGAGGATGATACGCTCTATGCTGAGTATACCATCAATCAGATGCCTGCCCCTGAGAGGGTAGATTTGGGTCTAAGTGTCAGGTGGTCAAACTTCAATGTGGGAGCCAATTATCCTGAGGAGTATGGCGACTATTATGCATGGGGTGAGATAGAGCCTAAGAGCGAGTATAGCTTGCATACTTATCGATATTGGAGTGACCTTAATGGTAATGATTACGCCTACGGTGCGGATGATGTGCAGGAGTGGGTGTCGCTTGGAAGTAGTATCTCCGAAAACCCTCTATACGATGCTGCTACCGCTAATTGGGGCGGTGGTTGGCGCATGCCTACAAAGGCGGAAATTGAGGAGCTTTGCAATTTGTGTACATGGGAGTGTGTAGCTCTGAATGGCGTGGAGGGCATGAGAGTAACGGGCATAAACGGAAATAGTATATTTCTGCCTTTTGCTGGGTGTCGCAGTGGGGTATCGCTGAAAAATAGTGGCTCTTTAGGACACTATTGGTGTTCTACGCCAGATAATGATGCGGTGCATTGTGTCGACTATCTATACTTTGGCAGCGGCTACTATGAGTGTAGTTGGGATACCCGCTTCTATGGTCACTCGATACGCCCTGTAGCTAAGTAGACGATTAAGCCTGAAAACCGAAAAGACGATTGGGGACTTTAGCGTAGGTAAAACTCGCTCTAAAGTCCCCAATTGTGTCGTGTATAAGGTCTATTAGACCATTAAGCCATCCAAGTCGTGGAGAGCATTGAGGGCATCGGCATAGCCATCCTTGGCTGCCTTGCTATACCATACGCGAGCCTCTTCGACATCGCGCTCAACACCCTTAGCTTGCTCGTAGCAGCTACCTACAACAAACATAGCGTAGTCGTTATCCTCCTTTTTTGCGGCCTTCAAGAATAGGCGGAAGGCCTCCTTCTCATCGCGGTCGACACCCAAGCCCTGATCGTAGCAGTGACCCAACGCGAGCTGTGCATTGGTAAAATCCTGCTCGGCGGCAAGTCTATAGTAAACTGCAGCCTGCTCATAGCTCTGCTCTACGCCTATGCCCTGATAGTAGCACTCGGCAGTGGCAAACTGTGACTTGGCATAGCCCGAACGAGCGCCCGCACGATACCACATAAAGGCCTCGCGTGGGTTTGGAATAACACCATCACCGTAGCGGTAGCACTTACCCATAATATATTGGGCTATGCCATGACCTTGAACGGCAGCATCAAAGAGAAGAGGTGCAGCTTTGTTAACATCCTTCTCTATTCCTTCGCCCTTGCGATACATCATTCCCAATCTATACTGAGCCTCAACATCTCCCGCCTCGGCAGCAGCAGTAAGATACTCCAACGCCGCTTTGTAATCGCCCTGCTCCAAGCTGGCGCAACCCTTGTTATACAATTCGTTCATACTCTTCGCGATTTAATAACGCCTTATATAATATATATGTAGGCGCATCCACAAAGATAAGCATAATCATACAAAAATAAGCACATTTTAGGCTAAAAGTGTATTTTTTTTGCTATTCCAATATAAATTGGACCTTTATTGGGCAAGATACTAAGAAATTTTGTATATTTGTAAGTTGAATATTAAACGCATTTGTGATGAGTAGAAGAGGAGTGCTTGTAGCGGGTGGTGCCGGTTATATCGGCTCTCATACAACCGTAGAACTTATAGAGGCAGGTTATGAGGTTATCGTTGTGGATAACTTCTCAAATAGCGATGCATCTTCTTTGGAGGGTGTGGCGAAGATTACAGGCGTAAAGCCAATATTTGTTGAGGCTGATTGCTGCGATAAGGAGGCTATGCGCAAGGTGTTTGAGGAGTACGACTTCGATTCGGTAATCCACTTTGCTGCCTTTAAGGCGGTGGGTGAGTCGGTGGCAGAGCCTTTGAAGTACTATCGCAACAATCTGCTATCGTTCGTAAATATCCTCGAACTTATGGTGGAGTATGGTCGTCACAATGTTGTATTTTCCTCATCGGCAACCGTCTATGGTGATGCAGATGTGTTACCCGTTACGGAGCTTACACCTCGCAAGCCTGCAACATCACCATACGGCAACACAAAGCAGATGTCCGAGGATATTTTGCGAGATATGACCACCGCGACAGAGACTCTTAATGGCATAGCATTGCGTTACTTCAACCCTATAGGTGCGCATCCATCTGCACAGATTGGAGAGTTGCCTCGTGGTGTGCCTAATAACCTTGTGCCATATATCACACAGACTGCGGCGGGCATCAGAGAGTGTCTAAGTATCTTTGGTGGTGACTACCCAACGCCTGATGGCTCATGCTTGCGTGACTATATCGATGTTGTAGATCTTGCCAAGGCGCATGTTGTGGCAATCAACCGCATGGTTGAGGGTCGTAGTAAGAGCCGCTATGAGGTATTCAATATTGGTACAGGCTCACCTGTTTCGGTATTTGAGCTTGTGAGGGGTTTTGAGCAGGCTAACAACCTAAAGCTAAACTATAAGGTTGCGGCGCGCCGTGCTGGTGATGTTACAGCTGTATGGGCGGATACAACGCTTGCAAACGAGGAGCTTGGCTGGAGGGCTGAGCGTGAGCTTTGTGATACGCTAAGGTCGGCATGGGAGTGGGAGAAAAATGTTAGAAGAATAAAGTAGTTGAGTATGAAAAGATTAGCGTTGTTATTGATATTGTGTGTGTTGTCCATTCCAACTGTGGAGGCTAAGCGCCGAGAGACACCAGAGGAGATAGAGCGCAAGACCCGCAAATATGAGGGTTGGGAGCAGACCGTATCGGGTCGCTTTGCGTTGATATTCTATGAGGGGTCGCGTACCAATATTGAAGGTCAGGCGCCCGAGCGTTCGTATAAGAGTCTGGCACGCATTGGCGGTAGCTTTACCTATGGTGGCGGTTACCTTATAAACAACCATTGGCGCATAGGAGCTGAGATTGGTGTTCAGCCACAGTATAACTATACGCTGATGCCGGCATATCTTACTGCGCACTACTTCTACGGTAAGCGTAAGAACTGCTTGTTTAACTTTGTGAATGTGGGTACAAATATCCTCTTCGAGAAGGGTATGCGCTTCGGTGGTCTGTATGCAGGAGGTATAGGTTTCCGTTTCCAAGGTATGGATAGCTACAGCAAGATAGATATAACGCTCGGCTACCAGCTGCTGCACACTTCGCCACGCCCAGTGGTGAAGCCTCCGTATGCCTTTGCTACGGGTGATTTGAAGCGCCGCGGTATCAATCAGGCGGTGTTTGTGGGACTAAGCTACTCATTCTAAATTGTGAAGATATGTTTGATGATAATGTCAAAGCAGATATATATAATCGCTTAGTAAAGTGGGGTCTTAGCACTGATGTTGCAGATATGCTGGATGGTATAATTGTGCTTATCTACCTAATGTTGCTTGTGCTTGTTATAAACCTTATCTTTAGATGGGGTGTTATACGCGGTGTGCATTGGGTTGTGTCGCGAACAAAGGTCGAGTGGGACAATATCCTCTTCGATGACAAGGTGCTTAAGCGTCTTTGTGGTATCATTACCCCTATGGTCATCAATCTTATGTTGCCGCTCGCCATATCTGCACTAAACATAGGTTCTGAGTGGATTGTATCGGCACTGCATAAGGGTGTTGAGATATATGTTGTCGTCGCCTTTGCCCTATTTATAAATACCCTCTTTAAGGCGTTGTTTGCGATTATGGTGCATCGTCCAGCGTGGCAGGGTAAGCCGTTGGATGGACTTCTTCAAATTGTGCAGGTCATAATAGCTCTTGTGGCGACGATACTCATTATTGCAATACTTATTGAGCGTTCGCCTGCAGGTTTGTTGACAGGTTTGGGTGCCTCGGCGGCGGTCATATCATTCATCTTTAAGGATACGCTTATGGGTCTTGTTGCGGGAGTTCAGCTCTCGGCAAACAATATGCTCAAGGTGGGTGATTGGATTGAGATGCCAAGTAGGGGTATAGACGGCATGGTTGAGGAGGTGTCGCTTACAACAATCAAGGTGCGTAGCTGGAATAACACAATCCAGACCATAGCTCCATATCTGCTTGTGAGTGAGCCATTCTATAATTGGCAGGCTATGCGTGACACGGGTGGTAGGCGTGTTAAACGCTCTATTAATATAGATATGACCTCGGTGCGCCTTATGGGTGAGAGCGATGTGGAGGCACTAAAGGGTGATGAGGCTATTAAGGTGCCAATGTCTCAGATAAGCACAACAACAGAGGAGGGGGCGGCTGTGACAAACCTCGACCTATATATGCGTGTGATAAATCGCTATATAGATACCCATCCAAGGGTCAACCACACGATGATAGCTATGGTGCGTCAGCTGCAACCAAACGAGTGGGGGCTACCTATAGAGTTGTACTTCTTTACAAAGGATGTTAATTGGGTGCCACATGAGCATCTTCAGGCAGAGGTTATATCCTATATCATAGCCCTTGCCCCACACTTCGGAATTAAGCTGTATCAAGCCCCTTCGGGACAAGATTTTAAGAGGTAAAAGTTATGTTAGTATGTGTTATTGTCTCTGCGATTTTGGTCGTAGTGGCGTTTGTCGTAGGATATATCGTAGGTCATAGAGCGCCTAATCAGCAGGCGCAGGAGGCGTTGCGCACCCTTACCACTGAGCGAGATGTGGCGCTTAGTAGGGTTGAGAGTCTAAAGGAGTCGTATGAACTTCAGATAGGACAGCTTAAGGAGCATGCCGAGCGTTCGCTTAGAGAGCTTCGTGAGATGACAGATAAGCAGATGGAGACACAGATGTCTACCATTAGGGAGCTTATGCAGGCGACCTCAGAGAGTGTGCTTAAGGCGCGACAGGAGGAGCTTGGTGAGCGCAATGTGGAGCAGCTATCTAAGATTGTTGACCCTATAAACCTCAGCCTGAAACTTATGCGTGAGGCGTTGGATAGTACCAAGAAGGAGCATAACGAATCGATGACCCGCCTTGATGCTACAATTGAGGCTAATATGCGCAATAGTAAGGAGTTGGGCGAGACGGCAGATAGGCTTACGCGCGCCTTGCTTGGTAGGGTTAAGGTGCAGGGTAACTTCGGGGAGTTGAAACTTAGACAGCTGCTCGACGATCTTGGCTTGGAGGAGAATGCTCAGTATACAACACAGCAGGGACTTGTCGATAGGGCAAAGCGTACGCTTAAGAGCGATGATGATAGACGACTTATCCCCGACTTTATCCTTCACTTCCCAAATAAGCGCGATGTTATCGTCGACTCGAAGGTGAGCCTTGTGGCTTATGAGCGTTATGTGAATGCCGAGAATGAGGTGGAGCGTGAGATTGCGCTAAAGCAGCATATAGATAGTGTACGCGACCATGTGCGTTCGCTTGCAGCAAAGGATTATAGCAGATACCTCGACTCGGAGTATACAAAGCTCAATTTCGTGTTTATGTATATGTTTAACGAGGGTGCGCTCAACCTCGCTCTTCTGAATGATACAGCCCTATGGCGTGATGCCTACGATATGGGTGTGCTTATCATGGGACCTCAGACCATGTACATGAACCTTCGTGTGCTTGAACTTATGTGGACACAGAGCCGCCAGCTCCACTATCAGGAGAAGATTGTCAAAGAGGCGGAGACGATGATTAAGCGTGTGCAGCTCTTTGCCGAGCGCTTCGATGCCGTGGAGCATAGTTTCCAAGATACATTGAAGTGTTTCGATAGCCTTAAGATACTCACTGCCGATAAGGGAACGAGTATTATCACCTCTGCGCGCCAGATTATTGCCTATGGTGTAAAGGAGGAGAAACGCAAGCGTAGCCTTTCGTCTGTTTATGTCGAAGATGAGGATAATAGCATGCTTGGATTTTCGGAGGAAAATAGCGATTTTCGTGGCTAAAGAGGGGTGTGAAGAAAAAAAGTAAAAAA
>JAFXBB010000051.1 GCA_017521945.1 Alistipes sp.
ACTCAGATGACTCTCGGTTTCTCTCGTGACGATATCGCTAAGTTCTTGCCAATCTACTTGGAGAGAAACATCCTCAAGGCAGACCCATTCAAGGTATTGGATCGCAACGGCGTAGGTCAGCTTGTTCGTGAGGCTGTATTCAAGGGCCGCACAACTCGTCCTGATTTGAAGTGTGGTATCTGCGGTGAGCATGGTGGTGAGCCATCATCAGTAGAGTTCTGCCACTACGCAGGTTTGAACTATGTAAGCTGCTCTCCATTCCGTGTGCCTATCGCACGCTTGGCTGCAGCACACGCAGCTCTTAAGGAGTAAGTGATATACATATTTATAAATAGAGGCGAGGGTAGTGTGTCACCCTCGCCTCTATTTATTAATATGTTTGACCTAAAAATTGATATTTTTTACAAAAATAATCATAAAAGTTTGGCAGTTACATTTTTTTGTAGTAATTTAGTACTGCGAAACAAATTTATCAACTTAATAATTAAAAGTTATGATTATTACATTTAACGAATTGCGCCGCATCAAGGACAAGTTACCAAGCGGCAGCTCACAGCGCATTGCAGACGAATTGGGAATCGATGTTGATACAGTACGCAACTACTTCGGTGGAAAGCACTTTGAGGCTAAGGAGGGTGTTGGTATTCATATAGAGCAGGGCCCTGATGGTGGCGTAGTAACTCTTGATGATACAACGATTTTCGACGCTGCCATGCGCATCCTAAACGAGCAGAAGGAGTAAAAGACTCTACATAAAGCTAAAGGGGCTGACCAATAAGTCTGCAAAGGACCAAGGTCAGCCTCTATTGTATTACTTCTCTTGGAGGTTGCAATTTTCAGTTTTCTCTTTTCACTTATATTCCTATCTTTGGTGTCATTAAACACTCCCCTACAACTATCTTTCTGCAACAAACAACGCCACAAGTGTTGAAAACTAAATTCTTTTTTGTACCTTTGTGCGTTATATGTACTAATGTAAAGTGGAACTTATTACCAACATACTAATCGAGTATCTAAAGCACAACAAGCGTATTGTTGTACCTAAGCTCGGTGCGTTTATCGTTAAGCAGCAATCTGGCGTGGTGCGTTTCTGCGATCTAATGCGTAACGATGACGGTGTGTTGCGTTCGCTACTTGTCGCTTACGGCATGAACGAGCTTGAAGCAAATGGCAAAATTGATCGATTTGTATTTGAGATACGCCATGCAATTGGACAAAAGCAGAGTTTTATGCTTGAGGGGTTTGGAGAGTTCCGTGCCGCAGATAACAACACCATCACCTTTATTCACTCGCTTGAGCCAAGAGTGATAGGTGGAAATATTAAGCCTCCGTTGGAGATACTCAACATCGAGAAACAAAAGCTGCAACTCTCAGCAACACAGACAAAAACCCAAGAGGAGAGGTCAACATCTGAGAAGAGGCAAAAAACGAAGAATCGCACCGAAGAGGATAGCGTATTGACACTAAGTAAGCCAGACTCCTATTTGCGCGGTCTTAACTATGATGACAGAAAGAAGCGTAGTGAGGAGCGAAAAGATAAGCGGCGAACACCTATGCGTGTATCACCAATTACAGTGATATTATTTATAGTTATCATTGCATGTGTGGGCTATGGTGGCTGGAGATGGTATAGCGACACAAGTGCGAATACCACACCTCAGCCGAGAGACTATATAGTCGAGGAGGTTATACCTACTGTGGTAGATAGCCTAATGATGGCGACACCGGCAGATTCGCTACAATATGCGCCAATAGATATGGCTGATAGCCTAAATTTAGTAACAAACCAAACAACACTGTAACCGAGTAAGGATATGACAGCAAATGAACTTCTCACAGTAAAGCAGCAATTCGGCATTATAGGAAACACCGAGTCTCTGAATACTGCCATAGAGATAGCTATGCGTGTAGCCCCAACAGACCTATCGGTGTTGGTTACAGGCGAGAGCGGTGTGGGTAAGGAGTTTTTTCCAAAGATTATTCACACACACTCAGCACGCAAGCACAACAAATATATAGCCGTAAACTGCGGTGCTATTCCTGAGGGAACTATCGATTCCGAGCTTTTCGGTCACGAGAAGGGTTCGTTCACGGGTGCTATAGATAGCCGTAAGGGATACTTCGAGGAGGCAGACGGAGGTACAATCTTCCTTGACGAGGTGGGCGAGCTTCCTATATCAACACAGGTGCGTCTATTGCGTGTACTCCAAACGGGCGAGTTTATGCGTGTAGGTTCAGCCAAAGTACAAAAGACCAATGTGCGTGTTGTGGCAGCTACAAACAACGACCTTATGAAAGCTATTGCCGAGGGTCGTTTCCGCGAGGATTTATACTATAGACTAAACACCGTACCTATCACCGTACCGCCACTTCGAGAGCGTAAGGGCGATATACACCTTCTATTCCGTAAGTTCGCAAGTGATGTAGCAGTACAGTATAAGATGCCAGCCATCGTACTCGATGAGGGCGCGCGCATACTCTTGGAGAACTACCATTGGCGCGGAAACATCCGTCAGCTCAAAAATGTAGCAGAGCAGATATCTGCAATTGAGCAGAGTAGAAATATCACAGCGGATATTCTGCGTCGTTACCTTCCAAACGAGGAGTACTCTGTACGCACATTATCGGGGGGCAATGATAGCTATGATAATATGACCACTGAGCGCGAATTGCTATATAAGATTCTCTTCGATATGCGTAACGATATAAACGAACTAAAACGCATGATGACAGAGGCGATGTCGGGTCGTGGCACTACCCCACAGCCGACACCTGCACCCCAGCATGAAATTGCAGGTCTTCTACCTGAGCGCCGTGAGGTTGTAGCGCCAAGATATGAGTATGAGGATATGGTGGAGGTTGTCGATGATGTTCCATCTCGCGAACTAACGAAGGATGATGTACAGCGTGAGCAGATAATAAGGGCGTTGCAGCGCAACGGCTATCGCCGCAAGGATGCTGCACAAGAGCTATTTATCTCAGAGCGAACACTATATAGACGAATGAAAGCATTGGGTATTGATGATAACACAAAATAGTTTTTATGAAGAGTATATTTAAGCGATTTAGCTATATATTGACCATCGCGATTATCGCACTCCTGGTTAGTGGTTGCGGCTATAAGGTCACATACAACCTATCGGGAGGCTCCATTCCACCTGCAGCGCAGACATTCTCGGTTGCATACTTCCCAAACAATGCTCCTATGGTTGCGCCAACACTTAGTAACGCACTCACTGAGGGACTGCGTGAAAAGTTCTCACGCCAGACACGCCTTCAGCAGGTTGAGGAGGGCGGTGACTTTGCCTTCGAGGGAGAGATTACAAACTACACCTCGAACACATCGTCTGTATCGAGTGGCGACTACGCCTTGCAAAACCGACTAACAATCACCGTTAAGGTTAACTTTCAAAACGCCATTGACCAGACTCAATCTTTTAGCAATAAGACCTTCTCGTCGTATGCCGATTATGACGCATCACAGCTTCTTGTAGATGTGCAAGACCAACTTATTGAGGAGATTGTTGAGGCATTAGTTAATGACATCTATATGGCTGCAGCAGGTAATTGGTAGAGTATGGACAACATGAGCCAAATGAGTAGAACAGAACTAATAGATAAGTATCCTTGGTGGAGTGCCAAGCGTCTGGAGGTTGCCAAAAACGAAATTGGTAATTGGGATGATGCCACACGCCTAATTGCTATGCTTCACCCCACAGCTCTTGCGCCACAATTGGAGATTGATGTTGAGTTGCTGAGAAAGGAGTGTGCCGAAGATATTATTGATCGCTTTCTTAAACTTGACGATTACCGTATCATCGCCAAGGATGGTAGTGACGATGACCTTTCAATAACAAAAATTGAGGATGAAGATGAGTTTGTGAGCGAAGAAATTGCAGAAATTTACAAAAAACAGGGGTTATATGACCAAGCAATTGCCACTTATCGCAAATCAAGTTTGCTAAATTCAGAAAAAAGTATTTACTTTGCACGGCTTATCGAAGAGATTGAAGATAAGCGAAAGAAATAGTAGACAGAGATAATTAAATTTACACGAATTATGTATACATTTTCTATTATCATGATTGTTATCGCAAGTATTTTGTTGATACTTGCAGTATTGGTACAGAGCCCAAAGAGCGGCATGGCTGCTAACTTCGGTGCTGCTAACCAGACTATGGGTGTTCGTCAGACCACCGATTTTCTTGAGAAGTTTACATGGGCAATGATTGCTGCCATTGTATTCTTCACACTGTTGTCAGTTGTAGCACTTCCTAATTCTAACAAGGCAACTGAGGTTATCGGTGTTGAGGAGATTGCTGCTGGTGTTGATGAGGCAACTAAGGTTGTTGATGAGACAATCACTGTTGGTGAGGGCGATATCACTGTTGAGGCTGATGCTGATGGCGCAGTAGTAGTTAACGAGGCTACAGAGGAGAGCGCTCAGTAAGAGAGGCTAAGACCTAACACACAATGGGGATTGTTTCAGCATGATTGTTGAAGCTTCCTCGTTGTTTTTAATAACTAACTTATAAACGATTAAAACTTACGAATATGAAAAAGTATGTATGTACAGCATGTGGTTATGTATATGACCCAGAGATAGGTGATCCAGATAATGGCGTTCCAGCAGGCACAGCATGGGAGGATGTTCCAGAGGATTGGGTATGTCCTTTGTGCGCTCTTGGCAAGGATGTCTTTGAGGAGGAGTAAAAAGGCATAGCCTTTTACGAGCTGAAAACTGAACTTTGCGATTAAGACAAGTGCATAATTCAGTTGTCTGTTTATAAAAAGAATAGAGTTATCTCGACGAGATAGCTCTATTCTTTATTTGTGTTATACATAAAGCCCATAGAATAAACTGTGTTTATATCGCGGGTATTAAAAATAATACCCGCAGGAAGGAGATGAAAGGTGTTTGGAAGAGGTAATTCTATTTACATTTAGTACTCTATCTGTGCGAGGATCACATCCACTATACAATCATTTATATCATCTATAGAGCACTTATATATATCATTAGTTAATGTAATCTCATCAGTTACTTTTCGACCATCAATATACCTTTCGATACTTATCGTTTTATCACTATATGTTACATCAAAACTAAAATTGTCATATTGAGGTCCACAATCATCATCATAAGCATCGTAGTAGTCCTCATATTTAACTTGTACTATTCTACCAGCCTTATCGTAAATAAAATCGTAATCACAATAAGGGCCATGACTCCATTTTCTTTTTATCTCAACCACCGTAGCTTCTAATTCACCATCAGTTGAGGAGTCAGACCCTGAAGATTCTCCTGCACCACCAAACTCATTTTCGGTAGATGTTTTTCCATCCGAATAGTCATTAGCACACGCCATTACTCCAATGGTGATAAATGCTCCTAAGCAGAATGCTCCAAGAGCTGAAAATGTCTTTTTCATAATAAATAGTATTACTTTGCCTTGACTCCCGCGGCTGTTTAGTATAAAAAAGAAAGTGTGGAGTCAATTAGTCTATCTGAATGGAGGTTCTGGAATACCTTGCTACAAATAAACAATACCCCACACTCGTATTGAGCATAGGGCAATTAGCACCCCAAACTTAGCAATACGGAGTGACGAGTGTGTTGCTCACCTTGTAGCATCGAAATTTTCCAGATTTCCATTCAAGGGTGAAGGCTAATACACTTTCATCAATAATATGTTCACCGAGAGCACTCTCCCGACAATACAAAGATATAAAATTATTTCTTAACCGCAAAATCGATTAGCGTGAGTTTGGGTAAGATATCTAATATATATAAATAGGTATCATATCTAACTCTTTTGGCAACTAAGCAGATAGTATTTTATCCATATCTGTAGGAATTTTGATGATGTGTGTAAAAAAGAGGGAGTTAGTGTTGCAAAATCGAAAATAATTACTACCTTTGCACCGCATTATGCAAAAAACTATTTAATTTATTAAAGGTATGAACAATTACGAAACCGTTTTCATTGTCACTCCTGTCCTTTCAGACGCACAGGTAAAGGAGGTTGCTGACAAATTCCAGGGCGTAATCACCGAGAACGGCGGTCAGATTGTGAATATGGAGAACTGGGGCTTGAAGAAGCTTGCATACCCTATTCAGAAGAAGACTACCGGTTTCTACTTCCTTGTAGAGTTTACTGGTGAGGGCTCAATCATCAACACGCTTGAGACACAGTATCGTCGTGACGAGCGTATCATCCGTTTCTTAACTTTCAAGCAGGACAAGTTCGCTGTTGAGTACTCTCAGAAGCGTCGTGCTAAGCTTGCTAACAAATCACAGGAGGAGTAAT
>JAFXBB010000052.1 GCA_017521945.1 Alistipes sp.
GATCAGGAGAAGAAGTGCGGTGTATTGTCTGGTGGTGAGCGTAACCGTCTTCACTTGGCACTTGCACTTAAGGAGCAGGGCAATGTCCTTCTACTCGATGAGCCTACCAATGATATCGATGTTAATACATTGCGTGCATTGGAGGAGGGTCTTGAGAACTTCGCAGGTTGTGCTGTGGTTATCTCGCACGACCGTTGGTTCTTGGACCGTATTGCCACCCACATCCTATCGTTCGAGGGCGACTCTAAGGTTGTATTCTATGAGGGTTCATACTCAGAGTACGAGGCTTGGAAGAAGGCGCAGGGTGAGGATACCACACCTAAGCGAGTTAAGTATAAGAAGTTATTAGCAGAACAATAATATGGCACAGAAACCATCCATACCAAAGGGTACGCGTGACTTCTCACCCGAGGAGATGATGCGTCGCACCTATATATTTGATACCATTAAGAGTGTTTTCCGCCTCTTTGGCTACGCACCTCTTGAGACTCCATCTATGGAGAACTTATCAACACTCCTCGGCAAGTATGGCGATGAGGGAGATAAGCTACTCTTCAAGATTTTGAACTCAGGTGACTATGGTGCAAACCTCTCAGAGGAGGAACTTCGTCAGGCATCAAAAATCTCTGAGAAGGGTCTTAGATATGACCTTACCGTACCATTTGCGCGCTATGTTGTGCAGCACCAGAATGAGATTGTCTTCCCATTCAAGCGTTATCAAATTCAGCCTGTATGGCGTGCCGACCGTCCTCAGAAGGGTCGCTATCGTGAGTTCTATCAGTGCGATGTTGATGTTATCGGCTCAAAATCCCTACTCTCGGAGGTTGAGTTGGTGGACATCGTAGCCCGCGTATTCTCAAAGCTCGGCATCTCGGTTACACTCAAGATGAATAACCGCAAAATCTTGTTCGGTATAGCTGAGGCTATTGGTCATGCAGATAAGATGATTGATATTACAGTGGCTATCGACAAGCTCGACAAGATTGGTTTGGATAATGTCAAGGCTGAGCTACGCGAGCGCGGTATCGATGATGCAGCTATCGCAAAACTTCAACCAATACTTGAGCTTAGTGGCACTAACGAGGAGAAACTCAATATACTTAGCGGAATTATTGGCTCATCTGAGACAGGTATGCTCGGTATTGAGGAGATGTGCACTATATTCTCGAATGTTGAGAAATTAGACATCAACCTAACCCCTGAGCTTGACCTATCATTGGCACGCGGTCTAAACTATTATACAGGTGCTATCTTTGAGGTTAAGGCAAACGACTTCTCGATTGGTTCTATCTCTGGAGGTGGTCGCTATGATGACCTTACAGGTATCTTCGGCATGCCCGGAATGTCGGGCGTAGGTATCTCATTTGGTGCTGACCGCATCTACGATGTAATGCTTGGCTTAAACCTCTTCCCAGAGGAGTTGGCTTGCTCAACAAAGGTACTCTTTGTAAATCTCGGAGAGGCTGAGCAGGAGGCTTCCATGCGTCTTATCTCGGAGCTTCGCAACAACGATATCGCAGCAGAGATCTATCCTGACTCAACAAAGATGAAGAAGCAGATGGAGTATGCCAACCGTCGTGGTATCCCTTATGTTGTTATCATTGGTTCGAACGAGCTGGAACGCCGTGTTGCCACGGTTAAGGATATGCGCCTTGGCGAGCAGCGCGAGATAGCTTTTGACAAGATTGTTGACACCCTGAAATAGAGGATGAAACGACTTATTATCTCAATCATCTGTTTCGTTGCGTTGTGCAGTAGTGCTACAGCACAGCTAAGCGACAAGCAGCAGATTAAGAAGCTAAACGCCGTCTACGAACTTATTCGTGATAGTTATGTCGATAATGTCTCTCTTGAGCCTTTGGTTCAGGAGGCCATCATCGCTACTTTTAAGGAGTTGGATCCCCACTCTAAATATCTCACAAAGGAGGAGATGGAGAGTTCAAAGAAGCGTCTTCACGGCGAGTTTGCGGGCATCGGTATTAGCTATATCATCCACAACGACACGCTTGTTGTACGCTCTACAATGGACAACTCTCCTGCGCAAAAAGCAGATATTCGACCAAACGATCGTATTACAGCCGTAAATGAGCAATGTATCGTAGGGCTATCAGTGGATGCTATTAGCGAGCATCTTAAGGGAGAAGTAGGCAGTAACTTAACACTGCGAGTCGAGCGTAGAGGAGTAGATATGCCATTCTGCGAGGAGCTTAAACGCGAAATAATCGACGAGAGCGCTATTGGTGCTGCATTTCGTATCGGAGATGTGGGATATATCTCTGTTGAGTCATTCTCAAAGCGCGTTGCTGGAGAGTTCCTTAATGCATACAAGAGTCTTGGAGATATAAAAAGTCTTGTGGTAGACCTTAGAGATAATGGTGGCGGACTTATCACCTCAGCAATAAACCTAACATCACTATTCCTCAATAAGGGAGATGTTATCGTATCTACGGAGGGTAGAGGAGAGTCTCAAATATATATCAAAAAGCGTGATATCAAACCAATAGACATCCCACTTGTGGTGCTAATCAACGAGAATAGTGCCTCGGCGAGTGAGATATTCGCAGGAGCTATTCAGGATCATGACAGAGGTAAGATTGTGGGGCATACAAGTTTTGGCAAGGGACTCGTACAGAGAGTTATAGATCTAAATGATGGCTCAGGCATCTATCTCACAATCGCTCGCTACAAGACTCCTGCAGGGCGCATCATCCAGCGACCATACACCGCTGGGGAGCAAGGTGAGTATATTTCGGACAGTTTGAGATTTATTCACCCTGACTCAATATCCAACAAGGGTCGAACCACATTTAAGACCTTGAAGCAGGGTCGCGAGGTATATGGTGATGGAGGCATAACGCCTGATGAGTATATAGACATCAGCGATATAAAAATATCTGATTCGGTAATCAAAAGTATCGAGGATAGAGCGGCTGAACACTCCGTAATTGATTATGTGGATAGTAACTCTTTAGAGGATATTATCGAGCGTTTCCCTACCATGGAGTCGTTTGCCGAGGGTTATATTACAAATAGCAAACTGCTTGATATATTCTACGCCTTAGCAGGTTACAAGGCGGATGATATCACAGAGACTGACAGGGCGTATATTAACACTATGCTTCTATCAACTCTTGCAGAGCAACTATATGGAGATAATGCACGCCAATATATATATGTATCGCAGTTTGACCCTATGGCTCGCAGAGCTATTAGTATAGCCAAGCAAGAAATTATGGAGTAAAAAGTTGGTAGTTTGGGAATTTATTTATATCTTCGTTATCGGAATAGATAACGATTATGAACTAATCAAGATAAAACCTAAAACTACTACCAAAATGAACTCAGATTATCATTCTCGCCACGAGGGCGAAGATTTTGGCGAGCAGATATGCTCTAAGGTCGTTAAGGCTGGCAAGCGCACATACTTTATCGATGTTAAGGCTACCCGTGCCGATGACTACTATCTAACCATCACAGAGTCGCGCAAAAAGATCAATCCCGATGGCTCTGCATCGTTCTCTCGTCACCAGATTTATCTATACAAGGAGGACTTCTCGAAGGTGATGGAGGGTATCAGCGAAATGGTTGACTTCGTAAAGGAGCATAAGCCTGAATACTTCGATAACGAAAACAACAAGGAGTAAATGATATATGGGGCTGACTAACAATGATGTGGTCAGCCTCTATTTTTAAGGTAGATATGCAGAGGAGTGTATTATTGGGTTTTAGCGGGGGCATTGATAGTAGCTCGGCTGTTGTACTACTGCGCGAGCAGGGATATAGAGTCGTTGCGCTTACAATTGACACTCTGGGAGATAGTACCATGCTCGAAAGAGCTGAGAAAACTGCACAGAGGCTCGGTGTGGAGTGGTATGCGGTAGATGCTACGAAGAGGTTTGAGTGTGATGTTATAGAGTACTTTTGTAATGAATATGCTATCGGACGCACGCCTGCGCCATGTACTCGTTGCAACACACATATCAAGTGGCAGATACTTCTTGAACAGGCCAATCGACTTGGAGTTGATTATATAGCTACGGGACACTATTTTAATATAGAGCAACGCAACAATAAATTCTATGTTGCAAAGGGTGTGGATATTGCAAAGGATCAAAGCTACTACCTGTGGGGATTATCGCAAGAGATACTCTCAAGGGCGATAACCCCAATGGGGTCAATAATTAAGAGCGAAATTAAGGAGAGTTTCAAGGATAAGAGCGAGAGTATGGGTATATGCTTTCTATGTCGCAGACCATACGCCGAGTTCCTTGAAAGCCGTGGCATAAAGATGTCTGAGGGCAATATTGTGGATACAAATGGTCATGTGTGTGGCAGACACAATGGCATTGCGCGATACACCATAGGTCAGAAACGAGGAGAGGGAATACCAGAGGGTAAGCGAGTTATCAACATAGAGCCAACGAACAATACGATAGTTGTTGGAGATAACGATTTACTATACAAATCAAAACTGTATATAATCCACTGCAACATAGTTGATGAAAACGAGTTATTACAATCAACAGACATTACCATTAAGATTAGAGGTATAGGCAAAAATCCAGAGCTTCCTGTGACGATTGCGAGATACGCAGATGGTTATCTAATCACAACTAAGGATGGGGCATACGCACCTGCCTTGGGTCAACCTTTGGTGTTATATAGAGATAATTTGGTCATTGGGGGTGGAATAGTTGATAGTTTCGAGTAATTGTTGTACTTTTGTCCAGATAACAACAAATAGACAATTATGATTAAGAGATTATACGATTGGGTGCTATCGTGGAGTGAGAGTCGCTGGGGATGGTTGGCACTCTTTATCCTTGCCTTATGTGAGTCGAGCTGGTTTCCAATTCCACCAGATATTCTTCTTATCGCACTATGTTTGGGTGCGGTTATGAAGTCGTTTCGTTTTGCTTCGATATGCCTTGCAGGCTCAATTATAGGTGCAGCAATCGGCTATGGCATAGGTCATTTCTTGTGGACAACTCCAGCTGGTGAGCCTACAGCTATTGCCACCTTCTTCTTCAATCATATATTTAGCGTAGAGGGTTTTAATAATGTTGGAGCCTTGTTTGACAAGTACAACTTCTGGATTGTATTCACTGCGGGCTTTACCCCACTACCATACAAGATATTCACCATAGCAGGAGGACTATTTGATATCAACTTTGTGATGTTCATCATAGCATCCATCGTATCACGCGGTTTGCGTTTCTTCCTAATTGCATGGCTAATATGGCGTTTCGGCGCACCAATTAAAGCATTTATCGACAAATACTTCAATCTCTTGGCGACACTCTTTACAGTGTTGCTTATAGGATGTTTTGCATTGGTGGCATGGCTATTTGGTGATGCCCGAGAGGACGACACTGAGATAAAATCAACTGATATAGAGCTAATCGAAGACAACAAATCATGCGACACTACGGACTTATAGGGGCACACTTATCTCACTCATTTTCTAAGAACTTCTTTACAGTTAAGTTTGCCAACGAGGGTATCGATGCCGACTACTCGCTTATAGA
This sequence comes from Alistipes sp., assembly GCA_017521945.1. Classification (GTDB taxonomy): domain Bacteria; phylum Bacteroidota; class Bacteroidia; order Bacteroidales; family Rikenellaceae; genus Alistipes. The sequence continues at coordinate 5,529 of JAFXBB010000052.1, forward strand.
GATAGACGATATATCAACCATTGACAAGGTTATCGCCGAGCGCGAGCTATCAGGTTTTAATGTTACTATACCATACAAGGAGAGCATCATCCCCTACCTTGATGAACTATCGGCGGAGGCTGAAGCAGTCGGTGCAGTCAACTGTATTGTTGTGAAAAATGGTCGCAAGATAGGCTATAATACCGATATCACAGGTATAGAGGCTACTATTGAGTGGCTCGATAGAAGCAATGTGTTGATACTTGGCACTGGCGGAGCATCAAAGGCTGTGCAGTATGTGTGTCGCAAGCATGATATTCCATATAGTGTAGTATCTCGCGATAAGGCGCGTGGTGACTATACATACACTGATATCACTGCCGAGATTATCACAAGGCATAAGCTGATTATCAACGCCACACCTATAGGTATGGCACCAAATGTGGAGGATGCCCCAGCACTACCCTACAACGCTATAACCGACAATCATTCAGTCTTTGATCTTATATATAACCCCGCAAAGAGTCAACTCCTAAGTCGAGCTGAGGAGCGTGGTGCTACGACGATGAATGGCATGCTTATGCTCCAGACCCAAGCAATAGCCTCATGGCATATATGGCAAAGAGCAGATAAAGAGCAACCGCTTGTAAACTAATAGCCTAAGAACTAAGAACTGAAAAGCATGGCACCTGCGGCATATATATAAAAATTTGCGCGCAGACACCACACTTTTCAGTTGTCGCTTTTAATAGCAGTCTACACTAAGCAGTTTCTGTGCCTCATCAAAATCTTCGGAGCGCACCATAAGGCGTGCTGGAAAGGCTATGGGCGTGTAAATAGAGGACATGTATTCTCCGTGGAGAGCGCAAAATATACCTGCACTATCAAGTATAGATTTAGCTATCTCCGCCTGCACAGGGTTGTCATAAAGCCGCAAGACAACCAATGTAGAATTATTACTTTCCATAGGCTGAACGGTTAAAGGTGTGTGATGCAAAATTCTCATTATATATCAAGTGTAAAGGTATGTATTATTTTGCAGAAATGCAACTATTATACCTCTTTTTATCTCGAAAAATATCCGTATATTTGTAGTTCGAAACAAGAACTATATATTTTAGTATATGTACCCATTTGTACACCTACATGTTCATAGTCAATACTCGTTGCTTGATGGTCAGGCGAGTATCACAAAGCTTGTCGACAAGGCTATTGCCGACGGCATGCCCGGCATTGCTCTTACCGACCATGGTAACATGTTTGGTGTCAAGGAGTTCTTTAACTATATAAAGAAGAAAAACGGAGCAAGAAAAGATAAGATAAAATTACTACAAGGTCTTATATCTCGGTTAGAGGATGGTAGTGCATCCGAGGAGGAGAAGGGCAAAGATGCCTCTCAGGCTCTTGCAAAAGCCCGCTTAGAGTTAGATACTATTCCAAAGGCAGACTTCAAGTGTATAATCGGTTGCGAGGTGTATGTTGCACGCCGTAGGCTTTTCAACAAAGAGAAGGCTATGGGTGATTATAGCGGCAATCACCTCATCCTGCTTGCAAAGAATATGACAGGATACAAGAACCTTATTAAGATTGTATCCAAGGCGTATACCGAAGGGTCGTATGGTCGTCCCCGTACCGATCGTGTCGAGTTGGAGAAATATCACGAAGGATTGATTTGTTGCTCGGCATGTATTGGTGGTGAGATACCTCGCTACATTCGTGAGAATAAAATAGAGGAGGCAAGAGAAGCTGCAAAGTGGTTTAAGAGCATATTTGGTGACGACTTCTACCTTGAGCTACAGTTGCACAAGGCTACTGTTGAGTTTGCCAACCACGAAACTTACAAAATACAGGAGAGGGTAAACGAGAAACTCATTGAGTTCTCTGATGAGTTGGGCATAAAGTTGGTATGTACCAACGATGTCCACTTTGTTGATGAGGAGCATGCTGAGGCTCACGACAGACTTATATGCTTAGGTACGGGCAAAGATTTGGACGACCCTAAGCGTATGCTCTACACTAAGCAGGAGTGGATGAAGACCACCGCCGAGATGAATGCCATCTTCGACTATGTGCCAGAGGCGTTGACCAACACTGTGGAGGTGTGCAACAAGGTGGAGAACTACTCTATTGACCACGCCCCCATTATGCCTACCTTCGCCATACCAGAGGAGTTTGGCACAGAGGAGAGCTATCGCCAGAAGTACACCGAGAAGGATCTCTTCGATGAGTTTACTCAGGATGAGAATGGCAATGTGGTACTTTCTGAGCAGAAAGCACTTGACAAGATAGAGAAGTTAGGTGGCTACGACAAACTATATCGTATAAAACTTGAGGCAGACTATTTGGCAAAACTCGCTATGGATGGCGCTCATAAACGCTACGGCGAGGTATTGGACGAGGAGACCCTGACACGAATAAAGTTCGAGTTGCACATTATGAAGACCATGGGTTTCCCGGGTTACTTCCTTATCGTGCAGGATTTTATACGAGCGGCTCGCGAGGAGTTAGATGTGTCGGTAGGCCCTGGTCGTGGCTCTGCCGCAGGCTCGGCAGTAGCCTACTGTTTGGGTATCACACAGATTGACCCTATCAAGTATGACTTGCTGTTTGAGCGTTTTCTAAACCCTGACCGTATATCATTGCCCGATATTGATATCGACTTCGATGATGATGGTCGTGGTCGTGTGCTTAATTGGGTAACGCAGAAGTATGGCAAGGAGAAGGTTGCACACATCATCACATACGGCACCATGGCCACCAAGATGGCATTGAAGGATGTTGCCCGCGTGCAAAAACTTCCTCTGCCACTTGCCAACCAGCTCTGTAAGTGGATTCCAGATCGTATTCCTGACCCAAATGACAAGGAGAAACTACTTAAGATAAACCTTACGAATGCTATAAATGCCGTACCTGAGCTTAAGGAGGCAGAGGAGTCTAATGACCCTGTAATGCGTGACACTATCAAGTATGCAAAGATGCTTGAGGGCAATGTTCGTGGCACAGGTGTACATGCTTGCGGTACGATTATCTGTAGGGACGACATCACTGACTGGGTGCCTGTAAGCACGGCGCTCGACAAGGAGACAGGCGAGAATATGCTCGTTACTCAGTACGAAGGCTCGGTGATTGAGGATACAGGTCTTATTAAGATGGACTTCCTCGGTCTTAAAACCTTGTCGATTATCAAGGATGCTATAGAGGTTATTGAGCAGACACATGGCGTAAAGATTGATATCGATAATATCCCTATCGACGATAAGAAGACCTACGAGTTATATTGTGCAGGTCAGACTATTGGTACATTCCAGTTTGAGTCGCCCGGTATGCAGAAGTACCTACGCGAGCTTCAACCCTCGACTTTTGAGGATTTGATTGCGATGAATGCCCTCTATCGTCCTGGACCGATGGATTATATTCCAGACTTCATCGATAGAAAGCATGGTCGCAAGCCTATTGAGTATGACATTCCAATCATGGAGCGTTATCTCAAGGATACATACGGTATTACGGTATATCAGGAGCAGGTGATGCTTCTATCGCGTCTTTTGGGTAATTTTACACGAGGCGAGTCTGACTCATTGCGTAAGGCGATGGGTAAGAAGATTAAGTCTAAACTTGATGAGCTAAAGCCTAAGTTTATCGCAGGTGGTAAGTCTAATGGTCACGATGAGAAGGTCCTTGAGAAGATATGGGCAGATTGGGAGAAGTTTGCTTCATACGCCTTCAATAAGTCGCACGCCACATGTTACTCATGGGTAGCCTACCAGACAGCTTACATCAAAGCCCACTACCCTTCTGAGTATATGGCGACCGTTCTCAGCCGCAACCTCAATGACATCAAGGAGGTTACGGCGTATATGAACGAGTGTAAGAGTATCGGAATTGCGGTGCTTGGTCCAGATATCAACGAGTCGATGGTTAAGTTCTCCACAAACAAGAGTGGCGATATACGCTTTGGTCTTGCTGCCATCAAGGGTGTTGGTGCTGCCGCCTCGGAGTCTATCATCAAGGAGCGCAAGGAGAATGGACCATATAAATCAATCTACGATTTTGTGGAGCGTATCAACTACTCGGTAATAAATCGTAAATGCCTTGAGAGCATCGCATACGCTGGTGGTTTTGACTCGCTCATAGATTTCAACCGCTCTCGTTTCTTTGCCGAGGACGGTCCGGGAACGATATTTCTCGATACACTTGTGCGCTATGGTCAGCGTGTGCAGCAGGATAAGAACAATGCCCAGCAGAGTCTCTTTGGCATGTTCTCGGACAGTGGCTCAGATATACCTCAGCCACGCGTACCACAGGCTGAGGATATGACTAATATTGCCATGCTTAACAAGGAGAAGGAGGTTATTGGTCTATACCTATCTGCGCACCCTCTCAACCGTTTCGACTTCATTCTACGCAAGATGTGTCAGGCTGAGTTGGGTGAGTTGGACAACCTTACACTTCTAAATGGCAAGGAGTTGGCTGTAGCTGGTGTGGTGACATCCGTAACACCACTTACCACACAGGATGGTCGTCGCTACGCACGCTTTGTGTTGGAGGACTACAATACAAGTCATGAGTTCATGCTATGGAGCAAGGACTATGAGCGTTTCGGTATGTTAATCGAAGTAAACAGCTTCCTATTCATCAAAGGAAAGGTGCAACCACGCTTTGGAAAGGAGGGTGCATTGGAATATAAGATACTTTCTATGCAACATCTTGCTGAAGTTTCAGAAAATATTACTACCTTGCGCATCGAACTCGACATTCACGAGGTATGCTCAACGCTTACCGATATGCTTCTTAAGGCTATCAAGGAGAATCCCGGTAAGACTAACCTGCAGTTTACCATAGTGGATAAGAGTAACGATGTAAAGATAAAACTCACTTCGAAGAAGTACAGGGTTGCAACTACGCCTGCACTTATGGAGTTTATAGAACAGAACGAACTTTACTACTCTATAACTATGTAGTAGCTTATAGAATAAACTTAACAACTTATAAATATTAACATTCAAAACATTAATGTTATGGCACTAAAACTTAACAACGAGAATTTTGACGAGGTAATGGGCAAGGGTTTGCCTGTAGTAATTGATTTCTGGGCTACATGGTGTGGTCCATGCCGTATGGTATCCCCTATCATCGATGAGCTATCAGAGGAGTATGATGGTAAGGTGGTTATCTGCAAGTGTGATGTAGGTGAGGATGGTGATGAGATTGCAGCTCAGTACCGTGTTCGCAATGTACCTACTATTCTCTTCTTCAAGGATGGTCAGCAGGTTGACAAGCATGTAGGTACTGCAGACAAGGAGCAGCTTAAGGCTAAGATTGATGCTCTTTTGTAGTCCGTCTACACTTAAGATTTATAAACAAGGTGGGTGACTAAAAGAAAAATAGTCACCCGCTTCTTGTTTAGTGTTTGAATAATAGATTCAGTTTTAGGCTTGCAAAGATAAATAAACACCGCAGTTTACCTCAGAGGTTGTAAATAAGTTCGCTTTGCTCGGGATAAGATTGTTTCGGTCTCGTTGAGGCTCTTTTCAGCATCTTTTCATTTTGGATATAGAGAAAATAGTAAGTTATAAGGTCTTGTTGAATAGCTGATTTCCCGTTTACCGAGCCTTAGTTACTCACCTCTCTCTGCTCGCGCTTTGCCATAGCACGCTTCTCCTTCATAAAACGCATTATCATTAAACCTACAAATACCAACACCAGCAATAGCGATGTGAGATAGATTGATAGGTAGTAGTGTTCGCTACCGATATACTCCATAAGCGGCTTACCTGCATAGGAGAGGATATGCAGAGCATAGGCGATAGTATTGTTGCATATATGGAGCAATATGGGGAGTATAATCGAACGCTTCAATAGGTACATATAGCTAAACAACATACCCGAAAGAAAACCACCTATGATGATAATAGGTTCAAGGTGTATAGTGGCAAAGACTAACGATGATAGCACTGCCGCCCAAAATGGGGATGTGGAGTGTGTTAGCAGGTTATAAAACCTACCTCTAAATATTATCTCCTCGATAATAGGTGATATGACAACTATCGTAATTAGTGTCCATGCGCCATCACCAAAGACACGACTATCACTCGGCATATAGTTCTCCAAAGGCCATAGAGTGATAGATATAGCCAACAGCAGTATAACACCTACAAAGAGAGCCAACGGATCCAAACCTTTTGACGAACTCTTTATTAGGCGCACATTGCCATACTCAGTGCGTTCGTACAGAGTTACAAAGAGGTAAACCAAACCCATTGATAGCAGGTATGAGAGCATAAAGCCCACATCACCATTAAAGTGAAGTGCGCTGCCCAATAGCGACGCTACGATTTGTGATGCAATGAATATCACCACAAATATTAGTATCGACTGCACTGTATTTACTACCCTCTTCATAATTATTCTCGTTCAAAGTACAAAGGTAATAAAAAGTATTAAGGTTTCAACAATTATCGTTCTAATATTACAAAACTCTTTTGTATTATAGAATAAATTTACTACTTTTGCAAGAATTAATTAGTGTTGTAAAAGTAAGTATATATATAGATGGCAAAAGTAGTTGCATTGGCAAATCAGAAGGGTGGCGTAGGTAAGACTACAACGGCAATAAACCTCGCCGCCTCAGTAGCATTACTTGGCAAAAAGGTCCTACTCATAGATGCAGACCCACAGGCAAATGCCACATCGGGGCTTGGTTTTGATATAAATCTTGAGGGTACCTATGAGTGTATTGTTGGCGAGCGTGAAGCAAAGGAACTTATTCTCCATTCGGAGGATATCAAGAAACTATGGGTACTACCCTCCTCTATCAACCTCGTTGCTGCAGATACCGAGCTTGCAACCATGGAGAACGCCCACCATAAGGTTAAGTGTGTGGTAGATGCTGTGCGCGATGACTTCGACTACATCTTTATCGATTGCTCGCCATCACTTGGTTTTCTTACGGTCAATATCCTTACGGCTGCAGACTCTGTTTTGGTTCCTGTACAGTGTGAGTATCTTGCCTTAGAGGGACTAAGTAAACTTCTCAACACCATTAAGATGGTCAAGAGCCGTCTTAACCCAGAGCTTACAATCGAAGGGTTTGTACTTACCATGTACATGCGTAACCGACTCAACAATCAGGTGGTAAACGAGGTTAGAGAACACTTTGGTGAACTTACATTCGACACCATTATTCAGCGTAACATACGCCTTGGGGAGGCCCCATCACACGGTAAGCCTATCATGCTATACGATGCTTCGGCTACCGGTGCGGTGAACTACCTAAACCTTGCCCGTGAATTTTTGAAGCGCAACAAAACCAAAAGAGAATAAAGAATAATTGATATATGGCAGCAGCTAAACAGAGAGGTTTGGGTCGTGGTCTTGATGCAATATTTGGCACCACAACACCCACACAGCAATCTAAACCGATGTCCGAAATGGCAGAGGTAGCACTATCGACTATTGAGCCTAACCCACTACAACCTCGCACATCATTCGATGATGAGGCTCTTGGGGAGCTATCTACATCTATTGCCCAACTTGGCGTTATTCAACCGATAACCCTTAAGCCTAACGGCGCAGGTAAGTATATAATCATCAGCGGTGAGCGTCGTTGGCGTGCGGCGAAGATGGCAGGATTGGAGAGCATACCTGCATATATCCGCGAAGTGGATGATGAAAATCTTCACGCTATGGCCTTGGTTGAGAATATCCAGCGCGAAAACCTTAATGCCATTGAAATAGCACTCGGCATGAAGCGTCTTATAGAGGAGTGTGGTCTTACACAGGAGGCTATGGCAGAGAAGGTTGGCAAGAAGCGTTCTACCGTATCAAACTATATGCGCCTACTTAGTATGCCATCAGAGGTGCAGCTTGCCCTTAAGGAGGGTCTTATATCTATGGGACATGCCAAGGCTATTGGCGGTCTTAGTTTGGAGTTACAACTTAAGGCATTAAAGAGATGTATTAAGAAGGGATTATCTGTACGCCAAGCCGAGGAACTCGCGCGTAAGATGGCAGAACAGACACCTAAGTGTGGTGCATCGGATGAGGAGGAGGAGTATCCAGAGTCATACTCACGCCTTGTTATGGAGCTTGAGCGTATAATAAGCGACAACATCTCCATTAAGCGCACAAAGAGTGGCAGCAGCCGCATTACTATTGAGTGTGCCAACGATACAGAGGTTGAACAGCTTGTATTAAAACTCAGCAAGATAAAATAAACCCTATTTGGTGAGCGTTACAGAGATGATGTTACGAAGATTGTTCATATCGCTTATGATGGTAGTGATAGCAGCACTATCCACCTCAGAGCTCTCGGCACAAACATACAATCGCGAGAGGCTCAGGGGAAATGTGCGCTCTATCAATCAGGGCGGTCTTGTGCCTATCGACTCGGCAGCAATACTCCGAGCCAAGGCTATGGAGGTAGCGCGTAGAGACTCTCTCTATTGGCACTTTATTGACTCTGTTGCCATGGGAGATAATATCCTCTACGACCAGCTTCCTACAGAGGCACGCGACTCAATACGCACCATTGTGGCAGCCAAGGTTAGGCGTGACTCCATGACACGCAGTCGTGGTGATAGTATCGCCCCAGACGGCAGACGAGTACGATTGGATAGGGATGGAAATGTTAAAGAGCCATTCTTCAGTGATTCTATGAAGATGTCGAGAGTCGCACTGCTCTCTGTGCCACTGCCCGGTTTTGGTCAGATATACAACAAAGAGTATTGGAAACTCGGCATATTATACCCTGTAGTAGGTACTACAGCAGCCCTCTTTGTAAGCGAGAACAATAAGTATAAGCCACTCAAAGCTCAGTACGATCAATACCTCATAGATCATGGCTACTTCCGTACCGAAGAACTTGACAAGATACAGACTGAACTTATTCAGCACAACACACGCCGACAGATATTCGCAGGTATGGCCATAGCCTCGTATCTCTACTTTATAGGTGATGCCGTGATAAACTTCGAGTCAAGTACCGTTACTAAGGTTAATCGAGCAACTACCCTATCAACCATCTTCCCCGGTGCAGGACAGATATACAACAAGAGCTATTGGCGCGCACCTATTGTTGTAGGTGGTATAGCGACTACAATATACACCATCGATTGGAACAACCGTGGTTATCAGCGTTTTAAGACTGCATACACGCTTCGCATTGACTATGATAAAAACCCGGATAAATACCCGAATGGACCAGCTGATGAGTTTAAGGGCGCATACTCTGCTACATTCCTCAAAAATTTGAAGGATAGCTATCGCCGTAACCGAGATTTATGTATCATCCTCACCGCAGGTGTATACCTACTAAACATCCTTGATGCTCATGTCGACTCGCATCTTCAGGATTTCGATATCTCGGACGACCTATCTATGAATCTTGAGCCATACTTTGGCTACACATCCATAAACACTCAGCCTGTATATGGTGTAAATATGTCACTTAACTTCTAATGGTAAGATTATTTAGAAATATACTCCTTTTATTGGTGGTTGTGCTATGTGTTGCACCAACAACCTCCGCAACAGACTACGATAAGCGACCTCGACGAAAAACACAAAAGCAATACACCTCACCAGATGAGATAAAGCATAATCAAGATAGCATCTCTACCTGTGCGGCTATAGACACCGCCATTATGCCCAAAGAGATTGTTGAGGTGAAGCGTGCTAATACATTGAGTGAGATAGACTCAGCACTTGCGATGTGGCGCACAACCACAACCACCGAGTACTACAATCGCTACTTCGAAGAGTTTGTTCAGGCCGTAGAACGCATCGACACAACGCTTAAGACAAGTAATATGGACTCTATCTATGTGGAGCGTCTTAATGCACTGATGTCACCTATCCCATTGGAGTACAATCGAGAGGTGCGCACAGCTATTGAGCGTTACACCGCTACCGGTTTTAGTCGTATAATGAGTTACGCCTACTACTACTTTCCAATGATTGAGGAGGAGCTTATCTTGGCCGATATGCCTATAGAACTTCGTGCCTTGGCGGTTGTAGAGTCGGGACTTAACCCCACAGCCACCTCACGCATGGGTGCAAAGGGTCTATGGCAGTTTATGCCATCTACGGGTAAGGAGTATGGCTTGGAGATAAACTCCTTAGTTGACGAACGATGCAATCCTCGCCTTGCAACAAGAGCTGCATGTAAGTATCTTAAAACCATGTATAACCAATATGGTGATTGGACACTCGCCATTGCATCATACAACTGCGGACCGGGCAATGTAAACAAGGCTATTGTCCGTGCTGGAGGCTCACCACGCGACTATGATGGCTCGTTCTGGGATGTCTACTCAGGTCTACCTCGCGAAACTCGCAGTTATGTACCACTCTTTATGGGTGCTACCTACGCCTTTGCATACCATGAGGCTCACGGCATAAAGTACCCAACACCTCCAATGCCTTTGGCTGTAGATACTATTATGATTACCCGCCCACTACACCTTGAGCAGGTATCATCTACTATCGATGTCAGTCTTGAGCTTTTGCAGATGCTTAACCCTGAGTATCGTCTCTCGATTATCCCTGCAACAACAAAGGCATATCCTCTCACTCTCCCTATGGAGTGTATCACAGAGTTTGTCGAAATGCAAGACTCCATATTTGCAAAGGATAGCCTCTATCTGGGCGACTATATCATCCACGCCAATATCGAGAAGAAACGCAACGAGGCACCTCCTGCGACATATCATGTTGTAAAGAAGGGTGATACCCTCGGAGCTATAGCTCGAAAATATGGTCGTTCGATTAAACAGCTGATGAATTGGAACGGTATTAAGAATGCTAACTCACTACGCATCGGTCAGCGTCTGCGTGTAAGCCCACAGTAACTTATGTACAACTATTTAGATACAACGACCACAATTGTCGCTACAGCTACAGCTACGGGTGGTGCTGTGGCTGTTGTACGCCTCAGTGGCAAGGATGCTATTACCATAGCGGATAAGATGTTTCGTGGCAAACATAAGCTCTCGGAGTCTAAGGGCTATACACTTCACTATGGCACTATCGTGAATGGTTGTGGAGAGGTAGTTGACGATGTTGTGGTTGCTCTCTTTTGCGCACCACACTCCTATACGGGCGATGATACCGTGGAGATAACCCTCCATGGCTCGGAGTATATAACCTCTGAGGTTATACGCCTTGCTATCGAGTATGGAGCAACTATGGCTACACCGGGTGAATTTACCCGCCGAGCATTCCTTGCTGGAAAGATGGATCTTAGCCGTGCAGAGGCTGTGGCAGATATCATAGCATCAGACTCTCGCTGGTCACACAATATAGCCTCTACACAGATGCGTGGTGGCTACTCCGAGAAACTATCGGAGCTACGTGGCGAACTACTCATACTTTGCTCGTTGCTGGAGTTGGAACTCGATTTTTCGGAGGAGGATGTGGAGTTTGCCGACCGCACTACCCTACGCCAAACCCTTAATACAATTACTGCGCAGATAGAGTGCTTAAAATCATCTTTTGCTTTAGGTAATGTCATTAAAAATGGTGTAAATGTGGCAATTGTAGGCAAGCCTAATGTTGGTAAAAGCACACTTCTCAATGTTCTTGTAGGCGATGACCGCGCCATGGTGTCCGATATAGCTGGTACAACGCGCGATAGTATCGAGGCTACTACAACAATAGATGGCATACGCTACCGTTTTGTTGATACCGCTGGCATCCACGCAACAGATGATACCCTCGAAAAGATGGGTATTGACCGTAGCTACCGTGCTATCTCCAATGCTCATATTATCCTACACCTCGCCTCGACGGAAGAGCCAGAATTTGAGATAATAGAAAAAGACGACAACCAACATTATATTAAGGTTATCAACAAAATAGATAGAATTACATCAAGTGATTTTTCGGATACCAATGATGTAATTAAAATATCTGCAAAGAGTGGTTTTGGTATAGATACTCTTCGTCACCGCTTACGCAAGATTACTGACACCTCGCAACTTGGAGCGGGTAGTATTGTGGTATCAAATATGCGCCACTACTCCGCGCTAAATAGTGCGAGCGAGGCACTTATGGATGCCCGCCGAGGTATGGATATGAATATCCCATCGGACCTCCTCAGCGAAGACATCCACCGTGTCCTCCACCACCTCGGCGAAATCACAGGCGAAATCACCTCAGAAGATATACTTCAATCAATCTTCTCGAAGTTTTGCATCGGTAAGTAAGTCGCTGATTATTAAATAGTTAAATCAATCATAAATGATTAATATAGCACTCTTTACGGGTGCTATATTTGTTTGTGCAAGCATCGTTGTTAATCGTTGCTAAGCCTTTTTACGCCTGTTTTTGTACCTCCTGTGTACCTCGCCAACCGAAGTGCGAAATTTCATCGGTCAGATGACGGAGAAGTTGGTACGCATTGGTACGCTGTGGTACGCGATGAAACAAATTTGGCGAACTAAAAAGAGAATTAAAATGGCTAGTAACATTGACATTCAGAAAAAATGCGAGTGGTGCGGTGTGATTTTTACCGCACACAAGACCTCTACTGCCTACTGTTCTCACAGATGTGCAAACCTTGCATACAAGGAGAGAGTAAGGAAAAAGAGAGTACAAGAGTTTCAACTAAAATTTGATGAGGAAGCAAAACCTCATTCAGAAAAGGAGTTCTTAACACCAACCGAAGTGTCTGCATTTTTAGGTGTCGGGAGAACTTCAATCTATCGCTACATTAGGTATGGCAAAATCAAGGCTGTTAGATTTGATGGTAAAACACTCATAAGGCGATCAGACATAGATAAGATGTTTGACTATATCACTGTGAGTGAAAAGAACAAGCCAAAAGAAAAAGTCCCCATCACCGACTTCTACACCACTGCCGAAGTTAAAGAGAAATTTGGCGTTAAGGAGTCGTGGATTTATGAGATAGCGAAGGAGCATAATATCCCTCGCACATTCAATCGTGGCAGGACCTATTGGAGCAAGAAGCATATCGACTCCTACTTTGCCAAAAAAGCTCCAGATGCAAGCATTACCGAATGGTACAGCGTAGCGGAGTTGCAGGAGAAGTTCGGTATGACGCTATCGGCAATCTACACCTTTGTATATAAGAATGTAATCCCCAAGCGCAAGGAGGGCAAGATGGTTTATTACTCGAAAAAGCATTTCGATATCGCCAAAGGCATCGCCACACCCGAAGAGCCGCAATACTACACCATACCCGAGGCGATGGAGAAATACAACCTCACTCGCGACCAGCTCTACCACTATGTAAAGTATCACAATATCACTCGCATCAAGGTTGGCAAGTACACCAAGATTTTGCGCTCCGAACTCGACAAATTCTTTGAGCCACCGAAGATTGAGTAAAGTTACTTGATGGTGATTGATACCACCATCGGAACACCAATTTAATTTGCAACAAAAAGTATAAACAATTAATTTATAAGACAATGACACTAACTTGCACAAATGTAACCTTGCGTCAAAAGGCGTTACGCAATGACCGTATTTCACTCTATCTGGATTACTACCCAGCAATCCGCAACCCCTACAC
>JAFXBB010000053.1 GCA_017521945.1 Alistipes sp.
AATTAGTAATTAGTAGAGAGTAATTAGTAATAGTTAAAAGGCTGCGCCTTTTTTGAGAAAAGAGACAACAGAGACAGTAGGGACGACAGAGATAACAGAGAAATTTATTATCATTCTGATGATACTCTGTTTCGCTGTGGTCTCTTTCGTCTCTGTGGTCTCTGTGGTCTCAAAAAAACTCCCCAAGCACCACAACCCTAATTTCTTGTCAGAGTGGTGCAGTAGTGACGCTGACATGAAAAAGCCTCGGATGGGACATACTTGAAGTATTTCTCATTCGGGGCTTTGATTGAAGCGCCGCTAATGCGCCGCTATCACAAGAAATTAGAAGTATTTGATGTCTTTATCTTCGATTGCTGATATAAGATTATTCGCTGCTGACGATGCTCCTATGCGGAAGAGGTCTGTTGTGAGCCACTCCTTACCAAGCACCTCCTCTACGATTGTGTAGTATAGAGCTGCATCCTCAGGGGTTTTGACACCTCCTGCAGCCTTGAAACCAACCTTGCGACCTGTAAGTTCGTAGTAGTCCTTGATAGCGTGACACATAACAAATGCAGCCTCAGGGGTTGCGGCGATATCAATCTTGCCTGTAGATGTCTTGATGAAGTCTGCGCCTGCGAACATCGATAGTAGCGATGCACGGCGTATAAGTTCTGGGGTCTTAAGCGCACCCGACTCAATTATAACCTTGAGGACCACATCCTTAGCCTCCTCGCGCAACAACTCAACCTCCGATATAGCCTCAGCCTCATGACGAGAGAGCATCATACCGGGGTTTAGCACGATATCAATCTCGTCAGCACCATTCTCGATAGCCATGGCCACCTCAAGGGCCTTGACCTCAATAAAGCTCTGCGATGCAGGGAAAGCTCCCGCCACTGATGTAATACGCATAGGTGTACCATCAATCTCAAGACCAACGGTCTCCACGAATGATGGATAGACGCATATAGATGCTACATTAGGAATTTCGGGGAACTTCTCATAGAAATCTACCGCCTTACGCACAAAAGCCTGCACTGACTCCTGCGAGTCGGTACATGAAAGCGTAGTGAGGTCAATAGCCGAGTAGCAGAACTTGTAGACCTCGACATTTCCATTTCGGTTAGCCGCCATCTTAATCTTAGCCACCTCCTTAGCTACCTGAGCCTCGGTAGGTGCAGGAGCATACTTCTCTAATTCCTTAATGTAGTCCATAGTCGCAATGTTTTGTAATTACAAATATACGCTTTTTTATGAAATCTTGCAATAGATGCGCCTATTTTTTTCTTACGACAAACAAAAAGAGGTTGCGCTATTGAACGCAACCTCTCAATTATATCAGTCGTGCAAATTACATTGCAACAACCATAGAAGACTTAAGTGCAGACTTTGGATTCAATGTACGAGCATTTGCATTCAAAGTAGCAGGAGCTGCTTCTGACTTAGTCCACTCCATATCACCTGAACGGTAAACAGCTGGCCAATCCTCAATGAAGAAGTAGACCTGACCATCATCTGCAACACCCATAACATCCGAGCAGTAACATGTAACCTCAAGTGGAGTACCATCCTCATAGTAGAATGTCAACTTATTTGTACTTGCAGCTGTATTACCATCCTCTGCCAAAGTTGCGATATTTGATGGATAAGCTTCAATAGTAAAGTTGACTGGATCGCTATATATACCCAACCAGTAGTAGCGGAATGAACCGTCTTCAGCAAGACCAAGATAAGTACCGTTCATGATGCTAAGAGTATTCTCCTCTACAATACCATATGTATAAGCACCAGCATCTAAGCCCATTACACTCCAACCATCAACATACACCTCGTTATGAGCGTCTTCACTTGCAGTGATATTGATAGTAAAGGTCTCCTCCTGAGCTGATACAGTACCTTCACCTTGTTGATTGATAGAGTAAATCTCATGTGCGTTTACAGTCCAAGTACCAAACCAAGCCTTAGTCTCTTCTGCAATAACCACCTCTGCAGTTGTAATCTCGCTTGTAGTATAGTACTCAACACCCTTATCGTTAGTAACCAAAGCGCAAAGAGTGAAGCTTGTATTACCAGGTAGACCTCTGAACACACCTGTCCAATCCTCTGCAGGAGCCTCTGGATCATTTACCATCTCACCATTTATGTATGGCAAAACCATAGCCAATTGATCAGCAGACATAGTATTCATATTTTCAAGAACCTCATCCTTTGTAATAGACTCAAAATATTCAGTTGCAAACATAACATACTGGATATCTACTACACCTGTACCCTTCCAGCTGTAATAAACAGCATTCCATGGGTGTACGATAGTGCCATCTGACAACTCAGTAGGCTCTGTAATAGGAGCAAGTGTCTGAGTAAACCAATCTGCGTTTGTAAGACCTGTAAGAACAATCTCAACAACACTTGAGTACTCAGAATCCTCATAACCCTCAGCAATAGCCTTTACGCGTGGCTTGTAAGTACCAGCGTTAAGATCTGTGAAAGTGTAAGAAGTCTCAGCAGTTGTTTTCTGATTATTCTTGTCAAAGTAGATCATGTAAGAAGTAGCGTTCTTAACAGCCTCCCACTCGATAGTGAAGCTTGTCTCACCCTTCTCCTTAACAGTTACAACAGGAGTCTCAAGCTGAGTCTTAGTAGCTGGCTTGTTTTCTCCTTCCACTGGATCGTTACCGCAAGAAGCGAAAACGAACATAGCAGCAACAGCTGCCATCATTGAAAAAAACTTTTTCATTTTTGCGTGCAATTAAATAGTTTATAAAAATGTAATTAAGTGTTTACCAATAAATTACTACTCTATAAGCTTTCCAAATAGAGTTCATAGCGCAAGTCACAGACACACAAATGGCACATATAACCGCACTTATACAATGCGAAGATAGTAAAAATTTCTCAATATAGTGCGATAACCACAAAAAAATATGCATAAGTATGGTGTTAAAGAGTGCAGAAAGTGAGCGCAGTGGTATTATAAAGCGTTAAGGTTGCTGCAAACATGCAAGTATACAACGGGGCAATTTGATGATTGACACCTATAATAGCTCTCAAATACTCTCGAAATAAAATTCAAAACAGCTTCTTAGTTATGTGCGCATCCAAACAAAAAGTGGGCTGACTAAAATGTTACTTAGCCAGCCCTCATACCTAAGAGAGTGAATAAAAAGATGTAGTTTTAGGCTTGCGAAGCCCGAAAAAGCGGAGTTTACTGAGCGTAAATGAGCATTTTGAGGGCAAGCGTAACGACAAAATACACTTTTTATTCACTCTCTTCTCAATTAGATATCCGCCCTATAATTACAAAGCGATTTCGTTGCCGATATACTTACGCAAGTTAACATCCTCCTTGCAACGCTCTGCGTATGTAGCATCCTTAGCAATTGCGCTCTTAAGCTCTGCAGTTGCAGTTGTGAAGTCGCCCTGCTTAGTTGCAATAACTGCGCGGAGGTAGTCAGCCTTAGCAGTTGTGTCGTTAGCTACGAACTGCTTAGCAGCTGTGTAGTCAGCATTCATTGTAGCAGCAATAGCAGCGTTGTAACCCTCAAGCTGTGACTGAGCCTGTGCATAGTTACCCTCAGCAGCAGCAGCCAAAGCCTTAGTCTCCTTTGAAGCATTTGCCGAGTATGACTTAGCAGCCTCAGTGTTACCGTTCATAAGGTTAACAAGTGCAAGGTTGTTGTTGATCTCTGTAGCGTTACCGCCAGCCTTAACAGCAACAGCAAATGCCTCAGCAGCCTTCTCACCCTCACCAGCCTCAGCGTAAGCTACACCAAGGTTGTTGTAAGCAACAACGCTCTTATACTCCTTAGCAGCAGCCTCCAAAACAGCTACCTTCTCAGCCTGTGAAAGCTTACCTGTAGAGGCGATGTGAAGCATCTCAAGCTCATTAAGCTCAGCGAACTTAGCCTCGCGAACCAATGCAGCCATCTCGTCGTCAGTCTTACCAGTGATATCAGAAGAGTTAACCAACTGAGCACGACGCAACTGTGGAAGAATCTCCTCCTTCAATGCCTCGAACACCTTGCTCATGTTCTTAATCTGCTCCTCACGCTCGGTAGATGACTCATAGCTGTTCAATACTGAAAGGATAAGCTGCTTGTCCTCGATGTTAGATGCAGCAACAAGCTCCTTGAAGCCCTCCCAGTCCTCACCGTATGATGAAGCATCGAGAGCAAGACCAAGATCCTTAAGCAACTTCTCAGCTGCCTTCTCACCTGACTTGCTACGAGCAGCAGCAAGCTTGTCGTTGAACTTCTCAGGACCATCTGGTGAAGCGTAACCATTTACATAGATATTCTGCTTGATACGCTCGTTACCGCTCTGCTCAGTAGCCTTCTGCTTGAAAGCCTCAACCTCCTCAGACTGCATAGCCTTCTTTGAAAGATTTGAAGAGCTGATAGAGTACATATAGTTAGCCTTAGTAACCTCGTTTGTTACATTCTTGTAACCTGAAGCCATAGACTCCATAGCTGCAGAGAAGTCCAAGTCACGCTGCATAGTGTTAACACCATAAGCTACAGTGATACCAAATGTGCGAGCCAACTTCAAAGCTGCATCGCCACCAGCAGCCAAAATCTCAGCCTCCTCAGTTGTAGGCATAGCACCATTGTTAAGGTTAATCAATGTAAACTCCTTGCAAGAGCCCTTAGGACACTTGATCTCGGCACGAATCTGAAGCTCGCTGTTAGCCATGCGTGCATCGTATGGGAAAGTGACATTCATAGTGTACTGACCACCCATAGCCTTGTCGATAACGGTGTAGTTGTCCTCAACCTTTACACCCTGAAAATACTGAGTAGTACCAACTACCTCACCACCCTCGAAAACAACAACAGGAGTAACCTTCAATACAGCCTTAGCGTTGAAGTACTTCTCTGGGAAAGTAACAGTGATAGCAGCATCTACCTTGCCATTGTTAAGGACAAGAACCTCAGGCACACATGTAAGTGCGATATCATCCTGATTCTTAGCCATCTTAGTGAAGCAGTTACAGCTCGAAAGTGTCATAACCGCAACAGTACACACTGTGAGTACTTTGAAAAGATTTTTCATAAACATCAATAAAGTTTTGTTAGTAAATAAAATTTTCTGTTTCTATATTTTAGGTAACGCCGAGCTACCACACATTATTATATATATGGCAGCCCGATTTAATTACTCCTTACGGTGCTCACGGCGTGGACCACGATGCTCGCGCTTCTCGCCACCCTCATGCTCGCGTGGTTTGCGCTCGCGTGGCTCGCGCTCAACCCAGCCCTCAGGCTTAGGAAGCAACGCCTTACGCGAAAGCTTGAGCTTGCCTGTCTTCTGATCCTTAGCTGTGAGCTTAACCTCAATCATATCACCCTCCTTGAGACCTGTCTCCTCCATAGTCTCAAAGCGCTTGTAGTCAATCTCAGAGATGTGCAACAATGCATCCTTGCCCGGAAGAATCTCAACAAAAGCACCAAAGTCTACGATAGAGCGAATCTTACCATTGTAGGTCTCACCAATCTCCGGAACAGCAACAATACCCTTGATGCGTGCCAAAGCTGCATCCAAAGCCTCCTTATCCTGACCAAAGATATCAACGATACCCTTCTCTTCAGCCTCGGTGATGGTGATTGTTGTACCTGTAGTCTTCTGAATCTCCTGAATAACCTTGCCACCAGGACCGATAACTGCACCAATAAACTCGCT
This sequence comes from Alistipes sp., assembly GCA_017521945.1. Taxonomy (GTDB): domain Bacteria; phylum Bacteroidota; class Bacteroidia; order Bacteroidales; family Rikenellaceae; genus Alistipes. The sequence continues at coordinate 5,665 of JAFXBB010000053.1, forward strand.
TGGGATGGTAATCTGTACCAAACGAGGCACGAATGGCTTGTAATCCTCGCGTGGCTCAGCGATAGTCTCAACAAGCTTATCAAGGATGTGAAGACGACCCTGACGAGCCTGCTCCAAAGCCTTAGCCAACACCTCGTATGAAAGACCATCAACCTTGATATCCATCTGTGTAGCGGTGATACCGTCACGTGTACCAGTTACCTTGAAGTCCATATCGCCCAAGTGATCCTCATCACCGAGGATATCAGACAACACAGCCCAACGACCTGTTGTAGAGTCAGAGATAAGACCCATAGCGATACCCGATACAGGCTTACGCAACTTAACACCAGCATCCATAAGAGCCAATGTACCAGCACATACTGTAGCCATTGAAGATGAGCCGTTAGACTCAAGGATATCAGAAACTACGCGTACTGCATAGGGATTCTCCTCGCCCAGGGGCACCATAGGCTTAAGTGCACGCCAAGCCAAGTGACCGTGACCAATCTCACGACGGCTCAAGCCACGTGCGGGACGAGCCTCACCTGTAGAGAAGGGCGGGAAGTTATAGTGCAGAACAAACTGCTCGCTACCCTGAACCAAAACCTCATCCTTCTGCTTCTCGTCGAGCTTTGTTCCAAGTGTAACAGTAGTCAACGACTGTGTCTCACCACGGGTAAAAATTGCTGATCCGTGTGCGCAAGGCAGGTAGTCGATCTCGCACCAGATAGGACGAATCTCATCGGTACGACGACCATCAAGACGCTTACCCTCATCGAGAATCATATTACGCATAGCCTTCTTCTGCACATCATCGTGGAAATACTTGTGGATAAGGGGAGACTTCTCCTCAAGTTCCTCCTCTGTATAGCGTGCTGCGAACTCTGCCTCCAAAGCATCGAAAGCATCCTGACGCTCGTGCTTCATAGTACCGCTGGTAGCGATAGCATAAGCCTTGTCATAGAGCTCTGTGATGATAGTCTGACGAAGCTCCTCATCGTTGGTCTCGTGGCAGTACTCGCGCTTAACATCCTTACCAAGCTCCTTCATAAGCTCGATCTGTACGGCACAGTGCCTCTTGATCTCCTCGTGAGCGAACATAATGGCACCGAGCATAACCTCCTCTGACACCTCGTTCATCTCA
>JAFXBB010000054.1 GCA_017521945.1 Alistipes sp.
GTCAGTCTCGCAAAATAGTTGACTTAAAGGAGTTATCCTTAACGCCTCGATGCTCTTTGGCGAGCGTAACGAACGCTCTCCAAATGATAGGTAGTAACCTCGCTTCAAGCACTCTGAGGCTTGCTCCTTTGAACCTATAAAGCCGTGAAACACAATGCCTTTAATGGTCTTGTAGCTATCGAGTATCTGTAGTGCGTCATCCATTGCTCTCACCACATGCAGCACCACGGGTTTGTGTAACCTGTCGGCTGCATCAAGGTGCCAACGAAACAGCTCCTTTTGCAGCTCTCTATCCACTTTGCAGGCATAGTCCAAACCACACTCACCTATAATATCACACGCCTCAAAATCGGGTGATATAACTCCCCTCTCAGCATCCCAAGGATGCACTCCAGCCATCGTAGGCGATAGCACATCTTCGCGCGGATTGTGAGTGTGTATGTCGATATACTTTGCCATCGGAGTACAAATTTACAAATTTTTTCGTAACAACGATTGCTCCCTCCATTTTTAGTAATAATATTGCCATACTAATCAACTAAAACCCCTTTGGCTGAAACTGATAAAATTCAAACAGCTTCTGAGTATTATTTACTTGCGTATTATAAACTCTTTAATCGTGTAAAATGTTATATATCAGTATCTTAGAGATTAATTATAGGGGGGGGTAATTTTCTTGATTTATATTTGGGAAATTAACTATATTGTGCTACCTTTGCATCAAATAATATCTGTTTAACCTAAAACAAATGTGACCTATGAAAAGATTATTCGTTTTAGTCGCTGCGTTACTTCTATCAACTATGGCAATGGCACAGAAGAGTGATGTTCACCTCTCATTATCAGCAGATTTCAAATCGAGTACGACATTCAACCATGATTCATTTATCGCAGATGATTTATCCCTTGTATGGGGTTTCCATTTTAACGATAAGTGGGCATTGACAATCCCTTTTACTGCAACTACTGTGAAGAATGTAACCTATAAAACATACTCTGATAATCTCTTTTTGGGTCTTGGTGGTGAGTATAAGTTCCATAAGGGTAATGTTGCTGATTGGTCTGTAGTTACGCGAGTGCAGTCTACCATAGGTAAGAATGAGTGGGGTGGAGCTATGACCTACGATTTTGGTATTATGGATGAGTGTGAGAATGTTACAACAACTATCGGTGTAAAGTACTTCGATGCTCGCAATCCGCATCTCAAAGATAGATTTTGTTTCTATCTCTCATTCGGTTTTCGCTTGTCCATGTAATTTTAGTATAACATACTATTAGAAAGAGAACAGAGAACAGACGAAAGATCAAAGTGGTAGTATAACTAAGTTATTAATCTATGAGCGTTGTCCGCGACTTCTCTTCTGTCTCTTGAGTCTCTAAAATACACAAGTGGGTGGCTAAAAAGTAAAATAGTCATCCACTTGCTTTTTGTTAGGGTGTAAGGATTTAATTTATTGAGCCTCCCATAAATTATACAAATATTTGGTCGAAATGATTGGTCGTTTCGAAAAAAAGTCGTATCTTCGTGCGCATTTTATTGTGTATATGTATGCGCGATGAAATATACTTGATAAACAAACACACAAAATAAAACTATCAATTTAATCTAACAAACAGTTTTTATGTCGAAAAACATTAAATTATGTAAAGGTCTCGACATCAAGCTTGTGGGTAAGGCTGAGGCAGTAGTGGAGAATGCTCCATTGGCTAAGTCCTATGCTGTAAGTCCGCTTGATTATGAGAACGTTACACCTAAGCTGTTGGTTAAGGTTGGCGACAAGGTTGAGGCTGGTAGCGCGTTGTTCTTCGATAAGAACAATCCACGCATCTTGTTTACTTCGCCTGTAAGCGGTGTGGTCTCTGCCATCAACCGCGGTGAGAAGCGCAAGCTTCTTAATGTTGCAATTGAGCCTGACCAGACACAGGTGGCAAAGGAGCTTAAGGTGGTTAATCCCGCTAAGGCTGATCGTTCTGAGATTGTCGAGATGCTTCTCGAGTCAGGTCTTTGGACCTCAATCGTAGAGCGTCCTTATGGCGTTATTGCTAACCCAGACGCAAAGCCTAAGGCAATCTTCGTGTCGGCATTCGACTCTGCCCCACTCGCTCCTGACTACAACTTTGTTTTGAAGTCTGAGAAGGCTGCTGTAGAGGCAGGTTTGGCAGTGTTGGCACGCCTTACTGACGGTAAGGTACACCTCTCGGCTCGTAAGGGTGATGAGGGCTTTATGTCAGAGATTAAGGGTGTGGAGTATCACACATTCTCTGGTAAGCACCCTGTAGGTAATGTGGGTGTTCAGATTCACCACATAGACCGTATCGCTAAGGGTGATATCGTGTGGACAGTAAACATCCAGGATGTGGCTATCATCGGTCGCTTCGTAACTACAGGCAAGCTCGATATGTCTAAGACTATTGCTGTTGTAGGTAGTGAGGCTAAGAAGCCATGCTACAAGCGTATCATTGCAGGTGCCTCTATCGAGTCTATCGTAGGTAGCGTAGCGTCAGATGTTCGTGTAATCTCTGGTGATGTTCTTACAGGTTCTAAGACCTCTGCAGATGGCTATATCGCTGTTAAGGCAAATATGTTAAGCCTTATTCCTGAGGGTGATGTTTACGAGTTGCTCGGCTGGGCAATGCCTCGTTTCCACCGCTTCTCAGTATCGCGTGCTTACTTCTCTTGGCTATGCCCTAAGAAGGAGTATAAGCTTGATACAAACCTCAATGGTGGTGAGCGTCCATTCGTGGTTACAGGTCTTTATGAGAACTACTTGCCAATGGATGTATATGTGTCATACTTGTTGAAGGCGTGTCTTGTGAAGGATCTTGACAAGATGGAGAACCTCGGTATTTATGAGGTGTTGCCTGAGGATTTGGCACTCTGCGAGTTTGTTGATCCTTCAAAGATCGAGATGCAGCAGATTTTGCGTGATGGTATTAACCTAATGATTAAGGAGAGCTAAGCTATGGGATTGCGTAATTTTGTTGATAAGATAAAGCCTACCTTCTCAGAGGGCGGTAAGCTCAGTTTCTTGCACTCGACATTCGAGGGTTTTGAGACTTTCCTTTATGTTCCTAACACAACAACCGCTAAGGGCGCCCACATCCGCGACTGTAACGATATCAAGCGCGTTATGATCGTTGTGGTGTTGGCTCTTATTCCTGCGATGTTGATGGGTATGTACAACATCGGCTATCAGTCACAACTTCAGGGTCTTGCGGAGTTGGAGGGAGCTGGTGTATTTGGTCTCTTCTGGTATGGTTTCCTTAAGATGTTGCCAATGATCATCGTATCTTATGTTACAGGTCTTGCAATTGAGTTTACCTTTGCACAGAAGCGTAAGCATGAGATTAACGAGGGTTTCCTTGTAACAGGTTTGCTTATCCCTATGGTTATGCCTGTATCGGTGCCATTGTGGATTGTAGCACTCTCAACTGCATTTGCTGTAATCATCGGTAAGGAGGTATTCGGTGGTACAGGTATGAATGTCTTCAACCCAGCGTTGTTGGCTCGTGCCTTTGCGTTCTTTGCCTACACTCCACAGATGTCTGGTGAGAAGGTATGGTATGCTGTTGATGGTATGTCAGGTGCTACTGCTTTGGAGCAGCTCTCAACAACAGGTACTATGCAGTGGAGCGCAATGGATGCCTTCATTGGTCTAATTCCTGGTTCTATGGGTGAGACTTCAACTGCGGCAATCTTGATTGGTGCAGCAATCTTGCTCTTCACAGGTGTTGCTTCATGGCGCATCATGTTGTCTGTATTCGTAGGTGGTTTGGCATTTGGTTACCTCTTCGATGCTGTAGGTATGACAGAGTTCCCAGCATACTACCACTTGTTGGTTGGTGGTTTTGCTTTCGGTGCTGTATTTATGGCTACTGACCCTGTTACTTCGGCTCAGACAAACTGTGGTAAGTGGATTTATGGTTTCATGGTAGGTGCTTTGGCGGTGCTTATCCGTGTAATTAACCCAGCATATCCTGAGGGTATGATGCTCTCTATCCTCTTTATGAATGCTCTTGCTCCACTTATCGACTACTTCGTAGTTGAGCGCAATATTGCTCGCCGTAAGAAGCTAATTAAGAACATCTAATAAGCAAGGAACTATGGCAATTAACAAAAATTCTAACACATATATCATCATCTACACAGTTGTGATGGTGGTTATCGTAGGTGCCTTGCTCGCATTCCTTGCAACAAGCCTTAAGCCTATGCAGGATGCAAATGTGCTTAATGAGCAGAAGGTATCTATTATGAAGGCCTTTGGTGAGGCGGAGTTGAACTTCGACGATGTTGTCACTATAGGTCGCCTTAATGGTGGTGAGTTTGTTGCAGTAACTGAGGCACAGGATGTTGCTGATGTATTTGCGTTGCTTGGCAACCGCAAGGCGTTGTCTGAGGCTACAGACTCTCTTCCAATCTTCAAGTTTGAGAAGGATGGCGCAACAAAGTTCGTATTACCTATCGTAGGTAAGGGTCTTTGGGGTGATATCTGGGGTTATGTATCATTGCAGCAGACTTTGGATAATGTAATGATTACAGGTATCGTTATGGACCACGCAGGTGAGACTCCGGGTCTTGGTGCTGAGATTGCTACTGAGACCGTTCAGAAGATGTTTGAGGGCAAGAAGCTCTACAATGCTGAGGGTGAGTTCGCTATTCGCATGCAGAAGGGTGGCGCCCAGAACGAGTATCAGGTAGATGCTATCACAGGTGGTACAAAGACTAGTGATGGTGTAAACGATATGTTGAAGACCTCAATAGGTAAGTATGAGTCATTCTTGCGCGCTACAGAGGTGGCTGCTGAGGCAGATACCGAGGAGTGCTGCTCGGGTGAGTGCTGCGCTGAGGCTAATGTTGAACTTAATAATGAGGAGGAGTAAGCTATGAAACTAAGCAAGAATTTTACAAATCCTTTGGCAGCAAATAACCCTGTTATCGTTCAGATTTTGGGTATCTGCTCTGCGTTGGCAGTAACCGTAAAGTTGGAGCCAGCATTGGTTATGGGTCTCTCTGTAACATTCGTATGTGCATTCTCTAACCTTATCATGTCGCTTTTGCGTAATGGTATTCCTTCTCGTATTCGTATCATCGTGCAGTTGGTGGTTATTGCGACACTTGTTATCGTTGTTGACCAGTTCCTACGCGCATATATGTACGATGTGTCAAAGCAGCTATCGGTATATGTAGGTTTGATTATCACAAACTGTATCGTGATGGGTCGTGTTGAGGCTTTTGCTTTGGCAAACAAGCCATGGGACTCATTTGTTGATGGTGTAGCTAATGGTTTGGGTTATGCCTTTATCTTGGTATTGGTAGCCTTCTTCCGTGAGTTGTTTGGCTCAGGTGAGTTGTTCGGTATCACAATCTTGGGTGATTGGTACACACCAAACTCTTTGATGCTCTTCCCACCAATGGCTCTTATCATCATTGGTTGTATCATCTGGATACACCGTACACTTAACAAGGATTTACAGGAAAAATAGGAGGGTAGCGTATGTTGAATTTGTTTATTAATTCGGTATTTATCGAGAACATGGTCTTCGCATACTTCTTCGGTATGTGTTCGTACATTGCCGTTTCGAAGAGCGTTAAGACTGCTATAGGCTTGGGTGCTGCCGTAACATTTGTGCAGCTTATGACCGTGCCTTTGAACTACCTTCTTAACCAGTATGTATTGGCTCCAAACGCATTGGCAGAGGGTGTTGACTTGAGCTTCTTGTCATTCATCTTGTTCATTGCCGTTATTGCTGCCTTTGTGCAGTTGGTGGAGATGGTTGTGGAGAAGTTCTCACCATCGTTGTACAATAGCCTTGGTATCTTCTTGCCACTTATCGCTGTAAACTGTGCCATCATGGGTGGCTCGTTGTTTATGCAGCAGATGGTAGGCACTGAGATCAACTCATTTGGCGACTCTGTTGTCTATGGTCTTGGCTCAGGTGTTGGTTGGTGGTTGGCTATCGTTATGATGGCTGCTATTCGTGAGAAGATTGAGTACTCACATGTTCCTGCTGCGATGAAGGGTCCTGGTATCGCTTTCATCATTACAGGTTTGATGGGTATGGCATTTATGATCTTCTCAGGTATTCAGTTGTAAACCTTTAATAAGAGTAAGAATATGGAATTCAATGTTATTTTATGGGCAGTTATTGCCTTTCTTGTGGTGACACTCGTGTTGGTGGCGCTACTACTCTTTGCAAAGGCAAAACTTACATCGTCAGGTGCTGTAAAGATCAACATCAACGATGGCGATAAGGTGTTGGAGGTAGAGTCTGGCTCTACACTTCTTAGCACACTCTCTGAGCAGGGTATCTTCCTCCCTTCTGCTTGTGGTGGTAAGGGTGCTTGCGGTCAGTGCAAGTGTCAGGTGGTATCTGGTGGTGGTGAGATTCTCCCTACCGAGCGTGGCTTCTTCAACCGCCGTCAGATTAACGAGGGCTGGAGACTTGGCTGTCAGGTTAAGGTTAAGGAGGATATCGCTATTAAGGTTCCTGCATCTGTGCTTAGCATCAAGAAGTGGGAGTGTGAGGTTGTATCTAACCACAATGTAGCAACATTTATCAAGGAGTTCGTTGTTAAGCTTCCTGAGGGTGAGCATCTAAACTTCCGCTCTGGTGGTTATATTCAGATTGATGTTCCTGCAATCACTGTAGATTATAAGGATATCGATGTTGACCCAGAGTATCGTGAGGATTGGGAGAAGATGGGTGTATTCAACCTTAAGATGGTTAACCCAGAGCCACAGGTTCGTGCATACTCATGTGCAACATATCCTGCTGAGGGCGATATCATCAAGCTAAATGTTCGTATTGCAACACCTCCATTCGATCGCGCTAAGAACGATTGGGTGCCTGTTAACCCAGGTGTATGTTCATCATATATCTACTCGTTGAAGCCAGGTGATAAGATTATCATGTCAGGTCCATTTGGTGAGTTCTTCTTGCCTGATAACCTCTCTGATGATCAGGAGCTTGTATTTATCGGTGGTGGTGCTGGTATGGCGCCTATGCGTTCACACATCATGCACCTCTTCAAGACCCTTAAGACAGGTCGCAAGGTTAACTTCTTCTATGGCGCTCGTTCGCTTAAGGAGGCGTTCTACCTCGATGATTACTACCAGATTGAGAAGGAGTTCCCTAACTTTAAGTTCCACCTTGCCCTTGACCGCCCAGATCCAGAGGCAGATAAGGCAGGTGTACCTTATGTTCCAGGCTTCGTACACAATGTTCTCTATGAGACATATCTTAAGAACCACGACGAGCCAGAGGGTATCATCTACCTAATGTGTGGACCTCCAATGATGGCGCAGTCAGTAGTTAATCTTCTTGACAGCCTTGGAGTACCTGCGGAGAATATTTTGTTTGATAACTTCGGCGCATAATTTCCGATTATAAGTCCGCATCTGCGGCACATCCCTAAAAGTAAGAGGCCTCGGGCTGTACATCTTCGTACTATCCCGAGACCTCTTCTTTTGTGGTATACAACAGGGACAACAAGGACAACAGGGACAACAGGGACAACAAAGACAACAGGGAAACAGGGACAACAGGGACAACAGGGACAACAGAGACAACAGAGACAACAGGGACAACAGGGACAACAGGGACAACAGGGAAACAGGGAAACAGGGAAACAGAGACAACAGGGAAACAGAGACAACAGGGAAACA
>JAFXBB010000006.1 GCA_017521945.1 Alistipes sp.
AACGAAACTCATATCGAGCCTTACTCAATGCATTGTCACGCACCATAGCCCCAGGATGCTGTTTTGCTAAATCTGCAGCGTGCGCCGCCAACTTAAATGCAACAACACCCTCTCTAACATCGTTCTTATTAGGAAGTGCAAGGTGCTCCTTGGGCGTTACATAGCAGAGCATAGCAGTACCATACCAACCTATCTGCGCAGCTCCAATGGCAGATGTTATGTGGTCATAACCTGGGGCGATGTCTGTAACAAGTGGCCCTAATGTGTAAAATGGGGCGTTATGGCACTTCTCGATTTGTCGCTCCATATTCTCCTTAATCTTGTGCATAGGCACATGACCTGGGCCCTCAATGAATACCTGCACATTCTTTGCCCACGCACGCTCCACAAGCTCGCCCATCGTATCCAGCTCGGCGAATTGCGCTCTGTCGTTTGCATCATAAATGCTGCCTGGTCTTAAGCCATCACCAAGAGATAGGGCAACATCATATCGTGCTGCGATGTCGCAAATATCATCAAAGTGCTCATAGAGAAAACTCTCTCTCTGATGCGTTTGACACCACTTCGAGATAATACTTCCGCCACGGCTTACCACACCTGTAAGGCGGTCAGCAGCAAGCATAATATTCTTTAGGCGTATGCCGCAATGTATGGTAAAGTAGTCTACACCCTGCTCACACTGCTCTATAAGCACATCACGATATATCTCCCACGTAAGATCCTCGGCTCTTCCGTCAACCCTCTCCATAGCTTGATAAATTGGCACTGTACCAATAGGAACAGGGCTATTGCGCAAAATCCACTCTCGCGTTTCGTGGATGTTTGGGCCTGTCGACAAGTCCATAATTGTATCAGCACCCCACTTACAGCTCCATATCGTCTTCTCAACCTCCTCTTCTATACTCGATGTTGTTGCAGAATTGCCAATATTGGCATTAATCTTTGTTAGGAAACTTCTACCTATAATCATCGGCTCTGCCTCGGGATGGTTGATATTTGCAGGGATAACAGCTCTACCCTCGGCAACCTCTTTACGCACAAACTCGGGGGTTATATGGGTTACTATGCCGAGTTGTTGGCAGTTCATATTCTCACGTATTGCAACATACTCCATCTCGGGCGTGATAACTCCTCTTTTTGCATAATACATCTGACTAACATTAGTTGCATCCCTCTCTGCACGCTCCTTTATCCACGCCTCGCGCAACTTCGGCAAGCCCCTATTTAAATCAACATCAATGCTACCATCACCATACGGCCCAGAGGTATCATAGATATATACCGAAGGGTTTGGAGTCTCTACTCGCTCACCCGCTTTAATGGAGACGGTGGGCATCTGATTTACCTTACGCATACCTACCCTCACATTTGGATGTATAGCTCCATTGATATAGACCTTCTCCGAGCTTGGATAGGAGATTTTCAAATCAAATTTCATCGTTTTAGCTATTTATAGGTTATATGTGAATTTTGCTTGAAGATATACGCTATATCACGCATCTTGGCTATCGGGTCATCGGCATTTAACACCGAGCCACTCAATGCAATACCATTAACTCCGCATTGCAAAAGTGGCGTAATGTCATCCTTTGTTATGCCGCCAATAGCAACAAGAGGCGTGGTGATATTGGCATCTCGCATACGACGCATAATCTCACGATACCCCTCAAAGCCGAGCGTGGGCGCAAGTCGCTCCTTTGTCGTTGTGAAGCGTAGTGGACCACAGCCAAAATAGTCGGGGCGAGAGCTACTTACAAGCTGCAGTATATCCTCGAATGAGTTTACCGTAGCACCGATGATATACTCACTGCCAAGAATCTCGCGCGCTTCAGCAATAGGCATATCCTCCTTGCCAAGATGCACACCATCAGCCCCTATACGCTTGGCTAATAGCACATCGTCGTCGATAATAAAGGTTGCTCCATACTCACGACAGAGCGACTGCACACTGCGGGCAGACAACTCCAATACATCTGCATCCACTCCCTTCATACGTAGTTGCACCCAACGGCAACCACCCTCAAGGGCAAGACGTGCAGAGTCAATATATGAGTAGCGATTGTTATGATGCGTGATAAACTGCAAATGGTAGTTCTTACTCCTCATAGGGCTCCATCTTTTGCGGGTTAAACAGATGATTTACAGCACCAAATCCGCGACCTATAGATACGTCTGCTCCAGCCTTAATAGCCTCGAATATATATGATTTTGCAGCATCAACGGCCTCTGTCAAACCAAGACCACGCGCCACGTATGCCGCAATAGCAGAGGAGAGCGAGCACCCCGTACCATGTATATTCTTTGTTACGACAGTTGGCGTTGAGTGGTATGATATGTCTACACCCGCGCCTGTGTTTCTATAAAGGATGTCTCTCTTTGTCGCACCCTCCTCGTGACCACCCTTGAGGAGAATGGCTTGAGCACCGAGCGCGATAAGATAACTTGCGGCAGCGTGTTTCTGGTTAAGCGTAGATAGCGGCATCTCCGTAAGAGCCTCCATCTCTGGGATATTGGGGGTAATCAGCGTTGCCATAGGCAGCAGACGCTGCTTAACGACCTGTTGCGCCTCAATGGATAGTAGCCTATGCCCGCTACTCGACACCATCACGGGGTCGAGAATAATGGGAAGCGCATACCGCGTAAGTGCGTCGGCAACAACATTTGCCACCTCGACATTTGAGAGCATACCAATCTTTATTACCGCGGGGTGAATATCCTCAATTACGGCAACTATCTGGTCGTAGACCATTTGCGCGGGTATGGCAAGTTGGGAGTGTACGCCCTCGGTATTTTGCGCGGTGATGGCTGTGATGGCGGTAGCGCCATAGACACCCAGCGATGATAGTGTTTTAAGGTCTGCCTGAATACCTGCACCTCCCGACGAGTCCGAGCCTGCTATAGATAAGACTACAGGATAACGCAGTGTGCGCGAATGTGTTGCGTGGAGATATTTGTCCCCTTTGTCGTTGTTAACTTTTATACTCATAACATCGTTAATTAAAAGTTTTACAACGGGGCTCCCTAAAAAGAAAAACGCATACCTACACTACGGGGTATGCGTTATGATATTATCCACAATTCCTACGTCAGTATTAACTGCATCAGGTTCGAGGGTATAATCTCAGCCGATCAAGGCACCCCTTTGTTTCCACAAAGATAAGTATAATTTTCGTAAAACAACACATTTTAGCCCATTTTTTTTGAATATGGCTACACAATTGATGAATATAATATATCTCGAAACAGCACATCCCGCACCAATTAGTGTTCCTGCTAACACCCCCAATCAATCGCATTGATTGTGTATTTCACTCGATTTTATCGGATTGCAAAAGGTAAATAGGGCGGGATTGACCACTACGCAGACCGAGGTCTGTTTTGCTTAACGTATTTTCTTATGTAGTCTTCGTTATCGTAAGCTCAAGCACTATTAAGCGGCGGAATTGACGCAGCCGCTTCGCTTTACTGCGTCTTTCCCTTGGAATCCTCGGCAATGTGTAACAAGAAAGCCGTACTACGTACGGCATTTTTTGTTGTAAGAGCGACTATTTGTGAGCAAGCTCTCATAGTCGCTCTTACAACAAAAGCCACTCTTGCGAGTGGCTTTCTTGTTGCGCATTGCGCTCGTGATTCCGGCGGGAATGGAGACCTCCTCACTAACCTTCACATCCACAAATCATTTATCAAGCATCATAACCCATTGGTCACATATTAGTCTCAGCATTAATATGTTGCTGCGAAGGTAATCG
>JAFXBB010000055.1 GCA_017521945.1 Alistipes sp.
GGTGGAAGACACCGCTACGCGCCACATCCATCATACCGCTTGAGGTCATGACACCCACCATCACACCAATACCTGCAATGGCGAGAATAACACTCTTCTTAGCTACCTTAGAGCCAAAGGCTGAATTAAGGAAGTTTACGGCATCATTCGAGACACCTACAACAATACCCATAACTGCAAGAAGTGCAAGGGTAATAACTATAAATAGATCCATAAAAATAAATTTTACCACGCAAATATAATATTATTTTGTTACAAAATTATTACAAATTCATTAAACCCTTAAGCTCCCCTTGAAGCATAGTAAGGAGAGATGAGTGAAAAGAGGATAGTTAATCAAGGGAATTAGAGGGTATTAAGGGAAGGGCAAATGGGCAAATAGACAAATGGATAATTTGTCCAAATCATCTTTGCTGAAAGAGGTCTAAGAAGTTGTTTGCATTATATAAAGAAGTTCGCGTTGCTCGGAGAAGATTGTTTCGGTCCACTTAGGTATTTTCGGCATCACGCATTTGGGATATTTGATAATAGTCGGCTATTACCTACATACCCCAAATGAAAATCTACTCCAAAACAGCTCTCAACTTGACTCAAAATAGACTCTACCGATGCACTCTAAAACGAGAAAATTTGTAAAATTGGTAAATATTTTCTAAATTTGTAGGTCAAGCAGTAGATTGAGCTATGAGCAAGTATAGAATAATGGTTGTGGATGACGAAGAGTCTCTGTGCGAAATTCTCAAGTTTAACCTCGAAAAAGAGGGGTATGAGGTCGTCACAGCCAATAGTGCTGAGGAGGCTTTAGCCTTGGACCTAAAGGGGTTAGACCTCATGATACTCGATGTTATGATGGGCGAGTTGAGTGGATATGGTCTTGCAGGCATTCTGCGCAAGCGTCCCGAGACAGAGCATCTACCAATAATCTTCTGCTCTGCATTGGATAGTGAGAGCGATAAGATTAAGGGATTGGATTTGGGTGCTGACGACTATATAGCAAAGCCGTTTTCGGTGGCGGAGGTTATGGCGCGTGTGCGTAGCGTGTTGCGCCGTTCGACACACCGCACAGAGTCGCAACCTAAGGTTGTGGATGAAAATATCATCCGCTACAAGGAGCTTATGATAAACAACCTCAGCAAGCGATGCCACATAAATGGAGAGGAGGTATCGCTCACACGCAAGGAGTTCGACATCCTTGTATTACTTCTACAGAATAGGAATAAGATACTCTCGCGCGAGCAGATAATGAGACATGTGTGGAGCAACGAGGTGGTGGTCTTGGATCGCACCATAGATGTAAACATCACACGCATGCGCAAGAAGCTTGGAGAGTATGGTAATAACATAATAACAAGAACAGGATATGGCTATGGATTTGAAGAGTAAGAAGCTATTTAGTTATCGCGGCGGTATGTACCTACTACTCGCACTGCTTATTATGTCACTGATTAGCGGCGTTATTATCTATCGCTACTCGCTGATTAACCACGCAGGTGCTGTGCGCTTGGACGATGATATCTTCTATGCAATCATCGGTGTCGCTGTGGCCACGGGTATAATAGCTCTATTTCTTGCTATACGCATCAACCGCAACATCAAGAGTTTGGAGCGTGTAGCTCACGCCATGGAGAATGGTGCTAAAAGAGAGTCTATGCCTCAGTTTACCAACGATGAGTTGGGCAATATCGCACGCCATATCATAGACCTTTATAGCCGCCTAAGTGAGGCCTCGGAGAGCATCAAGCGCGAGCATGACAGGGCACTACACGAGGAGCAGGAGAAACTACGCATCAAGCGTCAGCTTACCAACAATATCAACCACGAGCTAAAGACCCCTGTAGCAGCTATTCAGGGCTATCTTGAGACGATGACTACATCGAAAGATATGACCGAAGAGGAGCGTAATAGCTTTATTGCAAAGTGCTATACCCACTGTCAGCGTCTTACACAGCTACTTACCGATGTGTCGACCATCACCCGCTTGGAGGATGGCAGTTCTCGCATCGAGCGTGAGAGTATCGACCTTAGTGCAATAGTTGCAGATATCGCATCAGAGGTGGCACTGCTCGGCGACGACAAGCGCATGCGCATGAATATCGAGCTACCTAAGCCAATGCTTATCTACGGTAACTCTACACTACTTATATCTATAATCAAGAACCTCACAGATAACGCCATTGCCTACTCTGGAGGTCGAGATATCTACATCAAGTATCTTGGCGAGAGCAACGACATGTACACCATCTCTTTTGCCGATAATGGTATTGGTGTAGATGAGGATCATATTGCCCACATTTTTGAGCGTTTCTACCGCATCGATGCTGGTCGCTCACGCAAACTTGGCGGTACGGGCTTAGGCTTGTCAATTGTCAAGAATGCAGTGTTGTTCCACGGCGGCGATATCTCGGTCAAAAACCGCAAAGTGGGTGGCTTGGAGTTCACCTTTACCCTTCCTAAAGCAAGCAAATAAAACAGCTAAACGATAAGAGGTTGACTAACACTAACATAGTCAACCTCTTATCGTATTTATTTATCGCGGATTACTGCCAAAGATTTCGTGGGTATACACCAGCCTCAATCAACTCCTCAATCTTCGCCATTAACTGAGGCTTATCCTCCTTGTAAGTTACGCCAAACCAATTAGATGAGGTGCGAAGAACTCGCATCGAAGCAGTACCGTCGTTAATAACCTTATTGACCATAAGCGGGATGAAGAACTCCGCTTTGATATTATCTATATTTGCTGCAAGGAACTCCTTGAAGTATGCCTTAGAGTGACCAAAGTAGTCAGGGGTGAAACCAAAGAGATTCATAGACACAGGAGTATTCTCGGCAAGAGGCTCATCAGCGCCGCCATCATGGAAGAGGATTGTACCATTGACGCGCTCTATCTGTGTGCGCTCCACCATACCTGTAAGGTTGCCCTCAGCATCAACCGTACATACACCACGAGATACCGTACCATTCTCCGAAAGGGTCTTAGAGACCTCATAGCCCACCATGCAGTACTTACCCTCAGAGCCTGCAAGCTCCGATAGGTATGCGCTAATAGCAGCATAAGCCTCGCGACCATAGAAATCATCAGCATTGATAACAGCAAATGGCTCATTAATGACCTCCGCAGCCATCATCACAGCGTGGTTTGTACCCCAAGGTTTAACACGCTCAGCTGGGAGAGCAAAGCCCTCAGGGAGGTAGTCGAGTTCCTGAAATACATACTCCACATCTATCTTACCACCAAAGCGCTCAGCATTGAACACCTCCTTGAAATCTGCCTCGAAAGAGTGGCGGATAACGAAGACCACCTTACCAAAGCCTGCACGGATTGCATCATATACCGAGTAGTCAATAATAGCCTCACCGTTAGGACCTACACCATCCATCTGCTTGAGTGAGCCATAGCGCGAGCCCATACCCGCAGCTAAAACTAAAAGTGTTGGTTTTACCATGATAATATTTAGTTTGTTCGAAATTTTCGTAGCACAAAGGTAAGTAAAGTTATTACAAAAAGCAAAAAGTTCACACCCTATATCTAATAACCTACAACTATTTTCGTATCTTTAGTGTCATTAGACACCCCCTCTACAACTATCTTTTTGCAACAAACAACGCCCCAAGTGATGAAAACTAATTTCTTTTTGCTATCTTTGCGCGTTATACTAAATAGGATTAGCGAATGAGAGAGATTTGGCATATACTCACCGATAAGCGTCAGCTCATGATGCGCGAGCGCGGCGGCGAGAAGGTATATTGGAAAGTAGGCATATCCCCCTTAGCACTTTGGGGTGGCATAGTGGGTCTTATAGTAGTGGTATTCTTCACGCTACTCATTCTCATGGCCCACACCTCGATACTTGATATCTTTCCAAAGTATCGCACCGAGTCCGAGAAACTCAATGAGAGGCTTACAGAGAGCATCATGCGCCTCGACCTTATGGAGCGCAACATGAACGATATCCTCCTCTACAACGAGGCGGTAGCGACAATCATGGGTGGTAGTACACCAACACTTCACTCAACCGTACTTACAGACACCATCCGCTACGATAAGTCGCGCATACTACCCACACGCGCAGACTCCCTGTTGCGTGATGCGTTGGAGAGTATCTCAGGCGAATATTCGCTCTCAAACACCAAGCCATTGCAGTCGGAGTCGGCAATGTTTAGCGCACCTATGAAGGGTAGCATAACACGCAACTTCGACGCCCCAGAGTCGAGCTACGACATAGCCATCCTAAGCCTTGATGGTAGCGACTCGGTTATGGCTGTAGAGAATGGAACAGTACTCGCAGTAGAGGAGCAGGCAGATGGCACACTGAGTGTGATGATACAGCATGCCGAGGGTTATATCTCGGTATATAAGAACTTAGGCGAGACACTTGTGCGTAAGGGTCAGACCCTACAGAGTGGTGCTGTGATAGGTCGCATCACCACAGCCGAGGGTGAGGGTATTGAGGCACGAGGAATACTTACATTTGAGCTTTGGCGTAACGGTACAGCCATAGACCCAGAGCTTTACATACTATTCTAAGCTAAGCATGGAGAGATTAACGATACTCGGCTCTACAGGCTCCATAGGCACACAAACACTCGACATTGTACGCCGCAACCCTGAGCGTTTCCACATCACATCACTTGTGGCACACAGCCGCTGGCAGGAGCTTGCCCAGCAGGCACGCGAGTTCGAGGTGGAGAGCGTGGTTATTGGCGACAAGAGCCACTACAGAGAGCTACAGGAGGCATTAAAAGATACCCGCATTGAGGTTATGGCGGGTAGCGAGGCTATAGAGGAGGTGGCACGCAGCTATCGTAGCGATACGGTAGTTAATGCTCTTGTGGGTTATGCGGGACTGCACCCCACATATCTGGCTATCGAGAGTGGCAAACGCATAGCTCTTGCAAACAAGGAGACCTTGGTTGTGGGTGGCGATATCATTATGGGGGCAGCTAAGCGCAAAGGAGTTGAAATACTACCTATAGACTCTGAACACTCGGCAATAATGCAGTGCTTAGAGGGGGAGAATAGGCGTAGCATACGCAACCTTATCATCACATGTAGCGGTGGTGCGCTACGCAACATATCACGCGAGGAGCTTGCTGGCGTAACCCCAGAGATGGCACTAAAACACCCTCAGTGGTCAATGGGTGCAAAGATTACCATCGACTCTGCAACGCTCGTAAACAAGGGTTTTGAGGTGATTGAGGCACGCTGGTTGTTCGATATTGAGCCTGAGCGCATCAAGGTGGTGATACACCCTCAATCGATTGTTCACTCAATGGTGGAGTTCACTGATGGCTCGGTTAAGGCGCAGCTCGGCAATGCCGATATGCACACGCCCATAAGCTACGCATTGCTATACCCTGAGCGCAGCAAGGAGGCTATGGAGAGTTTCTCGATACTCGACTACCCTACACTTACCTTTGCTGAGGTGGATAGGGTCAAGTACCCCGCTTTGGATATTGCCTACGAGTCACTTAGCCGCGGTGGCACAGCACCTTGCACAATGAATGGAGCAAATGAGGTGGCTGTGGCAGCCTTTCTAAACCATAAGTGTAGCTATTTGGATATCGTAGGGGCTATACGCTATGCTTTGGACAATGCTTCGTTCGAGGCACGCCCAACGCTTACAACATACGACGAGGCTAATGACGAGGCAAGAGAACTTGCTGAGCGATACCTACAAAGACGATAATAATAAAAACAGATAAAACATGGGAATTTTAATTCAAGTATTACAGCTATTTGCATCACTATCCTTGCTTGTGCTTATCCACGAGTTCGGACACTTTATCACTGCGCGTATGTTTGGTATGCGAGTAGACAAGTTCTACCTCTTCTTCAACCCCGGTTTCTCGCTCTTCAAGCGTAAGATTGGCGATACGGAGTATGGTATCGGCTGGTTGCCTTTGGGTGGTTATGTGGGTATCTACGACAACCGCGAGCCACTTATCGAGAAGGAGGATAAACTTAAAAAAGAGCTTGAGGAGGCTAAGGTGCAGCTAAAGCATGCTAAGCGTAAGGGTGAGGATGTTACCGAGGCTGAGGCTGAGGTTCAGAGACTTGAGCAGGAGATTAAGGCGGTAAACGAGGAATTTCGCACCTTGCCACCATCTAAGAATGAGCTGCGTGGCAAGCCAGCATGGCAACGACTTATTGTGATGATTGCAGGTGTGGTGATGAATGTCATCCTCGCTATCGCGATATACTCAGGTATGCTCTACACATGGGGCGATAGCTACTACCACAATGATGATATGGTTAACGGATATATCTTCAACGAGGAGGCTGAGGGCTTAGGCTTTAGAGATGGCGACCGTATCATTGCTATCGACAACGAGTCTGTGGGCAATATAAGCGATATAACCAAGCGTCTGCTCATTGTTGACCATGACCTTGAGGTCAAGGTGTTGCGCGGTGGTGAGGAGCAAATTTTAAGCCTTCCGCTATCGGAACTTGTAGCTATGCGCGAAAGAGAGGGTTTCAAAGGCTTCTTTGGTCAGTATGTACCATTTGAGATTAAGAGCGTAGAGCTTGATAGTGCCAAGGAGGCGGGACTTAAGGAGGGCGACAAGGTTGTTGCCATCAACGATGAGAGCGTTACCGACTACTACAATGCCTACCCACTTATTATGGCTGCGGAGGGTACAGATGCCAAACTTTGCGTGGAGCGCGAGGGCGAGACTTTAGAACTCTTTGTACCAATCACCGATAAGGGCTTAGGCGTTACGCTTCCAATGGTTACACCGCGAAGAGTAGAGTATGGTTTTTGGGAGTCAATACCTGCAGGTATCAGGCGTGCAGGCGCCGAGATTAAGTCCTATTGGGACCAGATTGTGATGATGTTCAAGCCAGAGACCAAGCTCTACAGGGAGATGGGTGGCTTTA
>JAFXBB010000056.1 GCA_017521945.1 Alistipes sp.
CATCAGCAAACTCCAAGGTCTGCAACGAAGCATCGTAAATCTGCGAGTTGAAGAAGTCGCTATAGCCATTGTGTACTGCAAAGTTTGCCGAGCCATTGTTGCCACCGATGGGGTTTGACATCTGCAACTCATACCAGCCGTTGTGTCCCTCAGGCAGTGTTGAGTAGTCCTCGATTACGTAGTTCGATACCACATGACCGCCACCCCAGTAAGGCGTTGTAAACGAGTGGTATAGCTCAGTGTTACCCTCATCATACCAATAATATACATCTGTTGCATAGTCGGTGTAGGTCAAAGAACCTCCATACTGCATATCATCAATAAGGTCGCTCCAAGTGTTAATCTCTGCACCGCCATAGAGCGTATATCCCGCAAACTTGGCATCCGAGTCCTCGAACGATAGGGTGCGGAGCGTGTGGCTCTCGCCCTCGTTGCCACTATCCTCGCTACTAACCTTTGGCAGACGAATTACGCGACCATCGGTGAGGGTGATTATTACCTCGGTGTCGCTCTCCTCTATTGACTCGAATAGTGTGTCACCATCCTTGCCATTCTCGCCGTCAGCACCATCCTTACCATTCTCACCATCCTTGCCATTGCGAATGGTCACCTTCGAGCCATCGCTAAAGGTCAGCACCACGCCCTCGTCAGTGGTCTCGGTAGCAACGATAACCTTACCGCCACTAAGGGCATCCATCAAGGCTGTAAGTGTCTCGATGTCGGAACGATTCTGGTCGATCTCGCCCTCCATCTCATCAATCTTGTTCCACAGTGCCTCGTCATCGTACGAGCAACCTGTCAATGCTGTGAGCATAGCTACTACGCCCAGAGCCAAGCATACTACTTTTCTCATAATAATGTTGTTAAAAGGTCATTCTCCGTAAACTTTTATACAACAAGAGCATACTATGCGGTGTGGAGTACGACAAGAGGTGATATGCTAAAATGGTTAAGGCTCTATACGCCCACACTTAGGGCTACTATGCCATAGATATCACATTCCGAAAAATACAAGTCGCAGACTCACCCATTCGCCGCAGGTATAATCTCGTTATCAACGCTTGGCAGGTCTTCTGACTTGTTCTGCTCTACGATGCCTTCCCAAGGATAATATCCTCAGTGACAATGTGATGTCGTAGAACTTTGTTAGAACTCACAGCAGCGGGAACTGTATGGGAATTGCACCCATTTCCCTTTTAATCTCAAACGGGCGTTCAGCCCATGAGAACCAATGCTGGCGCAAAGATAGGGAAAATTTGTTAATTTTCCAATTAGTAGTGAGAAATTAGTAATATTTTTTGTTGCTCGGCCATTCTTAAAAAGCCAGAGGCTTTTGACCATTACTAATTACTCTTTACTAATTACTCTTTACTAATTTCTAATTAAAATAGGAGTTGCCTACATCGGATAGGTCTTTTAATTTATAACTGATTGATTTTCAGTGTTAGTTTTTTACAATATTGCGAAATCCTACATAGAAGGCTACATAGTGGGTGTATGTAAGTCCATTTTCCGGTGTGTAAAAGGTATATAGCGGTTTTGAAAGTAAAGCACTGAAATCCAGCATCTTCTAAAGATGTATTGTGAATAAACTACGGTGGCGTATGAGCGAACTACATAGTTCACTACATACGCCATTATTTCTTAACGAAATATTCTAATTATGATTAATATTTTTTCATACTTTATACAATTATTAAGTTTCCATCATTTAAAATAATAGCTCCTTGGATTTTTACATAAGTGCACAAAAAAGCAGATGATTACTTAATTAATCTTACAGAAAGTTGGCAATCAGTAGAGCAAATTCCATTGAGAGAGGAAATTTCATCCTTTGTAAAACACATTGCATATGCAACGGCGTCCTCCAAATCTGTAGGCCGGGTAGATGTCCAATAAAAACCAACCTCTCCAACATATTCATTAATTTGTCCCATACCAGTAGCAGGAAGTTCTATAGAATTACCATTACTACCTATTATCAAATAACCGTTACCATTCCACGTCCAATCACAGAATGCTTTCAATTCTAAAAAATGTTGCTTACTTGGTAATTTATCCCCGAAGTGATCTACCGCTTCTTCCCATGTATAATAAAAACCCTTTTCATTCTTTGTTTTCCAAAGCGTTCCACTAGGCAACCCTAAATCTACATACTCCGAGTTAGAGATGGTACTTTGTGTTGGAGTTATTGCGATTTGATTAGCAAGACGAGATGCTAAACCACTCATCATCGTTCGATATGAGCTACCGGAACTCCAAGTTGCACCATCTTTTGCTAAAATAGTTCCCGACTCAACATTGACTACGCGTACATCGATATTATATTGACCCATGACAAGATTGACATCGCCAATAACGACCTTTGCTACATTCAATAGTTCGCCAACACGCACCATCTGTGATTGCGTCATCTTGCTTCGTTGGAAATCCTGCTCATCGATCACTCGATCAATACTTGTACGCTCAACCAAGGTATAACCCTTAGGAGAAAAATAGGTGTTAAAAATAGCTGAGATACCATCTACATCGGCTTGCGAAACCCCAGTACCAGCGTTGAAATCAAGCACAGCCACACGCTGTGCCGAAACATTTGCCATAACCATAAGGGCAACAGACATTAAAATTATCCTTTTCATTCTTTTAAGTTTATAGTTTTTAATATTTGCTTATTGGCTTTTAGGTAGTTACTCTATTATCCATTGATTAATTAAAGAATACTCACAAAAAAAGCGCGGTACTTTTAGCATATTCCTTACTCAAGGTGTTTGGCGTAACCCGACTGACAGAATAACCAAAAGCCCACGCCGATTCAGTGTGAGCATTTTTGCAATATTCGTGTCAGTCTTTTAAGTCGCCAAACTTTTGAGTAAACAGAATAAAGCTAAAACGCTTTTTCAATATGTCTAAAATGTGCGTATCAAATTATACGCAATGTTTCATAGGCAAAATGTTTAATGTTTCTACAAAGTTAAGTATTTTTTTGAAAAGTTCAACTAATAGGTGTTAATTTAGACTACATAGAAGACTACACAACAAAAGAAAGAATAGGGGCTAAGCGATTTTTGCATGAAAAGTCGTTTCACAATCTAAGAATCCAACAGATTGTAAATAAACAAATTTGGCGGTGAATAGTATTTCACCGCCGATGAAGGGTAGTCCCAAGAGACAACTCCTACTATATATAAGGTATGTAATTACCTTCGATTACTTGATATTAGGAAGCTCCATGCCGTAGCCCATCTTCTTATCCTCGCGCTTTAGCAACATGCCGATAAGGAGTGCCACAACGCCGAATGATGAGAAGATAACCATTGGAAGGGTGTAGCCACCTGTTGCATCCAAAACCTTACCGATAACGATAGGTACAAGCAACAAGCCCCAGTTCTGAATCCAGAAGATTACGCAGTATGCCGAACCCAAGATACGCTCGTCGATAATCTTTGGTACTGATGGCCACAATGCTGCAGGTACCAATGAGAATGATACGCCAAGGATAGCGATGATAGCAACAGCCAAAACCTTAGATGGGAACATAGGAAGAAGGAATGCAAAGCTTAGGTGGCAGCAAATCATGATGAGTGAGCCAATCATAAGCATAGATGCAGCCTTACCCTTACGGTCGATGAATGCACCAAGGAATGGAGTAAGCACCATAGCAAGGATTGGGAAGCAGCTGAAGAGCTGTGCGCCATTTGTGATACCTAAGGTCTTATCCAAGAAGTCTGGAGCGTAACGCTGGAATGGGAAGATTGCAGAGTAGTACAATACGCAGAGTAGTGCTACCAACCAGAACATCTTGCTTGTGAAGATCTTACCAAGGTCTGAGAACTTGAACTCCTCCTCTGAAGCCTCCTCGGTAAGCTCACCAGCAGCCTCAAGCTGCTTGTCGAACTTACGATCCATAAGCACGAAGATAAAGTAGAAGATAAGACCAATCATAAGCAATACAGCACCAAATGCTACAGGAGCAGATACCGAGTCGCCAAATGACTTAGATACCATAGGTGATAGCCACATAGCCGCGAATACACCCAAACGGGCGATAGACATCTCTAAGCCCATAGCCATAGCCATCTCCTTGCCCTTGAACCACTTAGCGATAGACTTTGAGACTGTAGTACCAGCCATCTCGCAACCGCAACCAAAGATCATGAAACCAAGGCATGAGAGCTTAGCAGATGCAGGGAGTGTAACCCACCATGAGCCAAGCCATGCCTCAAGACCTGTATCTACGAACCACTCGCTCATGGCGTAGAACTTGATGCAAGCACCAATTACCATCAACGATGCAGACAAAAGACCTGTGAAGCGAATACCCATCTTGTCGAGGATGATACCTGCGAAGATAAGGAAGAAGCAGAATACATTGAGGAAGTACTCCGATGCAGCGTATGTACCAAATGTACTGCTATCCCAGTTGAGTGTTGTGTCGAGCAACTCCTTAAGAGGAGAGAGCATGTCCACGAACATGTAGGCGAAGAACATCATCAAGGCGATGAGAATCAACGCCGACCAGCGTGCAAACGCCGAGTCATTGAGCTTTCTTTGAATAGTTTGAGTCATAAATAATTGTTTTATAGGTTAATAAAAAAGAATTTTTGTTCTATGGGTTGTCAACTATTGTTAAGTGTTATTAAAGGTTGTTATTTGGTTAGTAATCTTGCTTTACAATCTATTAATGTTCCGCTACGGGGAAGTGCTTTAGTGTCTGGTAGGCAGTTTCGATGCCAAGCTCACCAGCCTTCGAGAGGTCTAAGCACCCCTTGCGTGTATCCTTCATAAGTATCTGTACAAGACCGCGGTTGTAGTAGGCCTCGCCCATATTTGGCTCAAGGCTTATCGCCTTAGTGTAGTCCTCGTATGCCTCTGGAAGTTTTCCAGATATAGCCATAAGGTTGCCACGGTTAAAGTAACCCTCAGCAAACTCAGGGTAGAGCTTTAATGCTTTGTTTATGTCATCTATCGCCTCATCGTAGCTATAGGTGCGTGTGCCGCTATTGTGTAGTCGCTTCGATGGGTCGGAGTCGAGAGTGATACTCTGGTAGGAGTTATCGATTGAGGAGATAAAGTCAATCATCTCGGCGCGTGTTGTGGCGCGGTTGAGATAGAGGAATGGGTTGGCAGGGTTTAGCTGTATAGCCTCGCTGTAGCTATTTACGGCGTTGGTATACTGCTTGATAAGCGATTGGCTTATGCCTCGCTCGAAGAGCTGCTCCCATGTTGGCTCGGCGCACTCCTTAAGCTCCTTAGCCATACGGCGGTCGGTGGCGATAAGTGAGTCGGGGTCGATATTACTCTGGCGGCAGTCAAGATGCATCAAAGAGTTGCCTATGCGCTCCACGAAGTCCCTCACACGCTGTGTGCCTATGCGTCTTGCGCGGCGGTCAACAACGGTACTATCCTCCTCAAGTAGCGTAAAGCGGAACATCGGAATAAGGGTTAGGGCGTTGCCCGACTCCGAGAATGTTGAGGTTATGCGCTGGAAGTCGCGCTCCATAAGGCGGCTATCGAACGATAGAAGCCTGTCGAAACGCTGTGTGGTGTCGGCATATATTGAGTAGGTGGAGTCCTTAAGACGCTTGCGGTATGCGGCAATCTTGCGCTCGGCAATGCGCTCGTCGCTCTCTGCACCCTTGATATCCCTATTGGCACGGCGCAAGGCACTACGACCGAGGTAGGCATTTGCGAAGTCGGGGTATAGCTCTATGGCGTGGGTGTAGTCCTCGATAGCGGCGTCTAAGTTACCAAGGCGTGTGTGGAGCATGGCGCGGTTGTAGTAGAGCAGCACATTTTCGGGTGCTATTGTAGCCACACTGTTAAAATCCTCCAAGGCGCGGTTGTAGTCGCCAATCTCTATGCGGACAATGGCTCGGTTGAAGTAGCCGAGGGCGCTTGTTGAGTCGAGTTCTATGACCTTGTCGAAGTCGCGTAGCGATGCCATAGGGCGGTGTAGGTAGTCGTTGACCAAGGCGCGGTTGAAGAAGCCCGGCAGATAGCTACTATCGCACTCTACCGCCATGTTGAAGTCGTCATAGGCCTCCTCATACCTCTGCTCAGCCATGTAGAGCGCGCCACGACGGTTGTAGCTCTCAGGCTCCTCGCGGTTGGTGCGTATAGCTTGGTTATAGTTCTCATAGGCGTTGGCGGTATCCTTCAAGTAGAGGTAGCTTGTACCGCGATTGAGATATGCGGCAACATGACGCTTCTCGTAGCGAATATATTTGTCAAAATCGGATATCGCCGCCTCAAACTGCTGGTTGAGTAGACGCGTAACGCCACGGCTGTAGTATGGGTCGGGGAGGTCGGGGCGTAGCTCTATGGCCTGCTGGAAGTCGTTCAGCGCATCGTCATAGTTGCCAAGGCGTGTGCGTGTGATAGCGCGGTAGTAGAAGGCGCCTGTAAATACGGGGTTAAGCTCTACGGCTGTGGTAAAATCGGCATCGGCACCGAGCAAGTCATCGAGGTTGTACTTGGCAATGCCCCTGAGGAAGTAGGCATCGAAGTTTTTGTTGTCTTGGCGTAGTAGCACATTGAGAATATCTATCGCCTCGCGATATTTGTTGTCGACCATGCACTGCTGACCGACCCAGTAGATATAGTTACGGTTGTACTGTGCATCGCTCCTTTGGGGCAACACCACAGCCAACAGCACCATTATCGCAAGAATAGCCCTCCTCATCGCTATACAAACGCCAAAGTTCCCGCTTTATTACTCCAACTCGTAGCCGAAGCGTTTAAGTTGGCTATCGTTGTTACGCCAATCCTCCTGCACCTTGACATATAGCTCAAGGAAGACTCTCTTGCCGAGGAATGCCTCGAGGTCGTGGCGGGCAGCCTGTCCCACCCTCTTGAGCTTCTCGCCCTTGTGACCTATGACTATGCCCTTTTGTGAGTTGCGGGCTACATAAATTGTTGCAGATATGCGGTCTATTGTAGGCTCCTCCTTGTATGCCTCGATGGCAATCTCGCATGAGTAGGGTATCTCCTTGTCGTAGTTTAGGAGTATCTTCTCGCGGATAATCTCCGAGGCGAAGAAACGCAAAGTCTTATCTGTGAGCGTATCTTTAGGGTAGAATGCCTCGCCCTCGGGCAATCGCTCAAGGATGAGGTTGAAGACACCCTCTACATTGAAATTCTCCTTTGCCGAGCATGGGGCAATCACCGCCTCTGGGAGCAACGCCTGCCACTTCTCGACAAGAGCAGTGAGCTTCTCGGGGTTGCTTAAATCCACCTTGTTGATAACCACAATGGTTGGTATGCCCGACATGCGCACCTTCTCGATAATCTCTGCCGAGCGGTCGCTATCCTCCACGGTGTCAGTTACATAGAGCAGTACATCAGCATCGGTAATAGCGCCGCGCACGAACTTCATCATCTTCTCCTGAAGTTTGTAGTTGGGCTTTAGAATACCGGGGGTGTCGGAGTAGACAATCTGAAAATCCTCGCCATTCACAATACCCATGATGCGGTGGCGTGTTGTCTGCGCCTTGGATGTAATGATCGATAGCTTCTCGCCAACAAGTTGGTTCATAAGTGTCGATTTACCCACATTAGGGTTGCCGATGATATTTACAAAACCGCTGCGGTGTGCCATACCTAAATTAGTTATTAGTAATAATTTGCCTGTCATATTGCCTACGCCCATGGACATAGGTATATATCATCTTGCAAAGATAGTAAAAATAATTAGTAGTGAGTAATTAGTGATTAGGAATAGTTAAAAAGGGCGTTAAAAAGCGTTGTTTTTTTATAAACTGAAAGGTATGGTGCGCTCAGCGCTAAGTGCATAGAGTTATTAACGAATAATAGGGGTGTTTAGCGGTACTTAAGCAATTAAGGACTATTAATGGTTTTTGCTCTGCAAAACAACTTTAGTCTGCTTTAGTCTGCTTTAGTCTGCTTTAGTCTTCCTTAGTTTGCCTTAATCACTTTCATCTTGCCACTTTCATCTTTTTCCTCTCTCCTTTCCTCTGTTTTTGTGGTATATCACCCTCTGTTTTTGCGGCTCTAAGAGCAACAGATATACTATATAAGCCCTCTTTTTACTCCTCCAAATGCCCCTGCTGTGGCATCTGATAATGTATATACATTTTGAGTAGAGAATCTTATAATTGAAATAAAATCGTATCTTTGCGGGCTATGAAGATAAGATATACGACATACTATAAGAGGTTGCTTGCTCTGGCTGCACCTGTGATGCTTGCGCAGGCGGGGCAGCTCGCAACGCAGTTTGCGGATACTGCCATGGTGGGAAACTATGGTGGCGAGGACCCTATACCCCTTGCTGCAGTATCGTTGGGTAGCTCTCTGTTTTTGTTAATCTATCTTGCGGCGCTCGGTTTGGCCTTGGCAATTACGCCGCTTGTGGGTGAGAAGTATGCTGTGGGTAATCGCCGCGAGGTGGGTTATATCTTCCAAAATAGTATTCTCTACTGCGGCATCATAGGCGTTGTAGCAACCATCGTGGCTGTGGCGTTGCGCCCCTTTATCTCGGTATTGGGTGAGTGGATGAGTGCGCCGGGGCAGAATATTGAGTTGGTGGCCAAGATGGCGCTACCGTACTACGATATGTTGGTGTGGAGCATCATCCCACTGATGTTGTTCCTCGCCATTAAGCAGTTCCTTGAGGGTATAGGTAATACAAAGACCGCGATGTGGATAACCATCGCGGGTAATGTGTTAAACATTGCTTTGAACTACCTCTTTATCTTTGGCAAGTGCGGCTTTGAGGCTATGGGTGCTGAGGGCGCAGGTCTTGCGACACTCGTATCGCGCATAGGACAGATGGTGGCTATCGTGGCATACTACTACCTCTCTTCGCGCCTACGCATCTACCGCTCATTCTTCGCGGCTAAGGGTTTCAAACTGAGCTATTTGAAGAGCCTGTTTAGGGTAGGCTATCCGATATCGTTCCAGATGGTCTTGGAGTCGGCAGCCTTTATCCTTACTTCCATTCTTGCCCTCTCGTTTGGCGAGGTTGCGGCAGGCTCCATGCAGGTGTCGTTCAGTATTGCTAACATGGCATGGATGATTACCGTGGCCATCGGCTCGGCATCGACAATCCTTGTGTCGCATATCGCTGGGGCAAAGCAGCGCGACGAGCTGGGACCCATGGTGAACGCAACATACCATGTAGGTATAGCGTGGGCTACGCTTATGGCTATCGTATTTATAGTGCTAAGGGAGCCTTTGGCAGCTCTATTTACTGATAATACGGAGGTTATAACACTAACGGCTGAACTGATGTTGCTTATCGCAATATATCAATTCTCTGACGCCATACAGGGACTCTCTATAAGTATGCTTCGTGGCTTACAGGATGTCAAAATCATAATGCCCATAGTGCTATGCAGCTACCTCCTACTAAATATCCCTATTGGTTGTATACTTGCCTATGGCTTAGATTTGGGCTGTCACGGCTTGGTTATAGGACTTATTGTAGGGCTTAGTTCGGCTGCACTCTTTACCTCAATAAGGTTGCATCACAAGGTGATAGAGTGTGATAGAGTGTGACAAAGGTAGTTCGAAGTATTCGCTTACTAAAGGGTAGATGAAGAGTTTAGGGAGATTAGTGAGTTTAAGGAATTTAGGGGTTTAATTCACTAAGTTCTCTAAGTTCACTAAATTCACTAAGCTCCTTAAATTCACTACTCTCACTACCCTATATCTATCCTATAGGAATAGCTTAACACCAAAGAAGTAGGTGCGTGGAAGTGATGGACCGTATACATACGCCGAGTCACGACCTGCGCCCTTATCTATATCGTTCTGATAGGCATCAAAGATGTTCTTGATACCGCCGTTTAACTCCAAGCGGATAAGGTCGGTAAGCTGGAAGGTGTAGTTTAGCTTAAAGCCCATATCGAGGAACGAAGGTGTCGTAACCTCGCTATCGCCAATCTCCACGCCATCAATAGTGGTGTTTGCGGCGTGCTGAACGAGCATGCTGCCTGTATATGTTGCAAAGAGCGATGCTCCGAAGTTCTTGGTGATGTAGTAGTTGGAGCTTAGGTAGCCGTAGTGGTCTGGCGAGCGGAACATCTCGCGCTGTGGGGTTACGCTATCGCTCCACTGCTCAGGCTCATCGTAGCGGCTCTGCTGATATGTATAGCCGAGCTGTATATCAAAGAGCGATGGTATGCCGAGTTTTGTCTCTATAGTAAAGCCTCCGATTGTTGCACCAGCGGCATTACGGCGCTCGTTGACGATGATGCCATTCTCAATACCAATCTTCTCAAGTGTAAACACATCGTCGAGGATGGTGTAGAAGCCCTCAAGGAGGATGTTTGCCTGTAGGCGACCGAAGTTACGGTAGTAGTCTGCCGAGAGGTTGAACGAGTGCGAGTACTCAGGACTAAGTGTCTCAGATAGACGGATTACAGATACCGTGTTGTTGAGGGCATCGATATGCAGGTCCTCGTTGTAGGCCTGAGGCGCGCGGTAGCCGCTGGAGTAGCTGGCGCGTAGACCGAGATCCTCGATAGGGCTGTAGCGTACCGTTACACGAGGCGAAAAGATAGGCTTGTTAATCATATTGTGCTTGTCAAGGCGGAAGCCTACAAGAGCGTTAAGCTTGTCGCTCTTCCACTCGTTCTGCGCAAAGAGTCCGAAGACGGTTGTCTGCTGGTCGATACGGCGGTCTGTGGCGATGTAGTAGTCGTTCAAGGCGTTGTAGTTATACTCCACGCCCACTGTAAGCTCTGCGGGTAGTATAGCCTTATACTTGTAGGTATATTGCGCACCACCAACAAATGTCATATCGCGTGTTGTACCGTATGCATCGGGGTTGTTTTCTGCACCGAAGTAGCTCGAACGACCTATGTTCTGTGCCGAGAGGTAGCCACTTGCGCGGTGGCGCAGGTTGGGGAAGTAGTCGAAGCTGATGCTTCCACCGTCAATGTTGTGGTCCACCTGCTCGCATAGGTCTGCCATGTGTGGTGCAGCATCGAGGTTGTTACCGCCACGGCGGAAGTCGTGGATATGGTGATACTCGGCATTTAGGCGTGAGTGTGCCGAGGTCTTGTAGTAACCACGGAAGCCTACCGTCTCGGAGCGTAGGCGTGTGATATCGGTAAACTCGTCGCCATTGCGGTCGTAGCCGTCGCGGTTCTTCACCTGACCGAAGATATAGGCACCCATCTTGTAGTCGTCCGAGACGAAAGCACCTCCCAATGAGCTATTTACATCGGGTGTGCCGCCCTCCAATATATTTGTTGTGTTGGATAGCGATAGGGTGTTACGCACAGGGTCTTTGGTGATGATGTTTACCACGCCACCAATGGCATTTGAGCCAAAGAGTGCCGAGCCACCACCGCGGATAACCTCCACGCGCTCGACCATAGCCACAGGCATAAGGTCAAGACCATAGACACCTGCAAGAGATGAGAATATGGCGCGGCTGTCGAGAAGTATCTGTGAGTATTGACCCTCCAAGCCGTTGATGCGTAGCTGTGGCGCGCCGCAGTTTCCGCAGGTGGTCTCCACGCGTAGTCCCGACTGGAAGTTCATCGCATCTGAGAGGTTTGACGAGGCTGTACCCTCGAAGAGTTTTGTTGAGGCCACATTCACTACGGTAGCGGTCTTGCGGCGATTTGTCTCGTTGCGCGTTGCCGATACCACAACCTCGTCTACGAATGTTGTTGCCTCTTTGAGTGAAAAGTTAAGCTCGGTGCTGGTGTTTACCTCTGCCTTGTGGCTTATGGTCTGTGTGTCGTAGCCTATGGCAGAGACAACAATGGTATGTGTCCCTATAGGTATATTATTTATATTACAGTGTCCTGTGCCATCAGCCGCACAGCCGATTGTTGTACCCTCGATAGTGATTGTTGCGTAGGGTATATGCTCCTTGGTTGCAGCATCGATAACATGACCAAAGATGTTGGAGTCGCTCTGTTTGCGGCGTATGCTGTGGTGCGAGTCCTTAGCTTCGATATGCTTTGTTGTAGGTATCTCCTGTGCCGATAGGGTTATAGTTGCGGCTGTAAGGAGTAGTAGTGTAAAAATATAATTCCTCATTGTGTTTGATTTGTTTGTGTTACCTTTTGCGGTGCAAAGGTAGGTTTGTAGGCACAACGACGCAATCGCCATTGTGCGGTATATTTGTAGTGTAGAGCATCCCCAAATAGGGGGAGCGAGTGTAGTGTTATAGGTTTTACACTAATGAGGGAGGGGCTCTAAGTGAGCAGATAGAGCCTTGTGCTGAGTCGTAGTGCTCGCAGTAGGTGGCTCTGTAGATGGATGTTTGTGTGGTTGTGAGGCACTCAACACTTAGGGTTGAGGCTACAATATAGTCGCTCCCTGCAAGGCGCGAGATAGTATCAAACGATGTTGCCGTGTGGCTATGTGATGCAGGAGTGCCACTAAAGGGGTGGGAGTGAACAATGCTCCTACCGTCAATATTATGGCTATGGATAAAGAGCGTGCTACCACCCAGATAGAGACCTATTGTGAGTAGTAGCAGAAACGATATTATCCTCTCCTTGCGTAACACTATACCTCAGATGTAAATTTGAATCGTATATCCTTAAAGTTCTCCTGTGCAAGGGCAAGAGCGTAGCTTGTATCGGCGAGGAATACATCCCTGCCATGCTTATCTACAGCCATGTTGGTATGCTTTCTGCGCTTGAAGTCTGCCAACTGAGCCTCGTTATCCGACTCTATCCAGCAGGCCTTATGTATAGAGATAGGCTCCCAGCGGCATTTTGCACCGTACTCATGCTCCAAACGATACTGTATAACCTCGAACTGCAAAGCACCCACCGTGCCGATAATCTTGCGACCGTTGAGCGACGAGGTGAAGAGCTGTGCCACACCCTCATCCATAAGCTGGTCGATACCCTTAGCTAACTGCTTGAACTTCATAGGGTCGGCATTCTC
>JAFXBB010000007.1 GCA_017521945.1 Alistipes sp.
CGCAGACTTTTAACATTTACTAATTACTAATTACTCTTTACTAATTGGAAAATTTACGAATTTTCCCTAAATTCCCCTTAATCACCCTTTCCAAATACTCTCGAAATAAAATTCAAACAGCTTCTTAGGCAACCACCAACACTACTTAATTCTTATACCCGACTACAAAAAACAAAAAATAATTTCTCTATATCGAAAAAAATACTTAACTTTGAAGATGCAAAGTGTACCCCTGTCCCAAAGGGAGATTTTGCAAGAGTTATAGAACAAACCTAAAACAATTTAAGATATGAGAAAACTACTTCTCGGTGACGAGGCTATTGCACAGGCCGCTATCGATTCAGGTCTGTCAGGTGTTTACGCCTATCCAGGTACACCTTCAACTGAAATCACCGAATTTATTCAGATGCGCGAGGAGAAGCGCGGCGAGGCTCAGGAGAAGATTTTCTGCCGTTGGGCTACAAACGAGAAGACTGCTATGGAGGGCGCACTCGGTATGTCATACATGGGTAAGCGTGCCTTGGTATGTATGAAGCATGTGGGTATGAATGTTGCTGCCGACCCATTTGTGAACTCTGCAATGACAGGTGTCAATGGTGGTTTGGTTGTTGTTGCAGCCGACGACCCATCTATGCACTCATCACAGAACGAGCAGGACTCTCGCTTCTATGGTAAGTTTGCTATGATGCCTATCTTTGAGCCATCAAATCAGCAGGAGGCATACGAGATGACTCGCGCAGCATTTGAGCTATCGGAGGCTGTAAAGCTCCCAGTTCTTATGCGTGTAACCACTCGCATGGCTCACTCACGCGCCGTTGTGGAGGTTACTGAGAACCCACGCAAGCAGAATGAAATTAACCGTCCTGAGGATGTTCGCACATGGATTTTGTTGCCAGCATTCGCTAAGCGTCGATATGTGCAGCTTCTTGCTCAGCAGGATGACCTATTGAAGGCATCTACAGAGTCTAAGTTCAACTTCTACCGCAAGGGTACAAACCCTGAGAAGGGTGTTATCACCACAGGTATCGCCTACAACTACTACATGGAGAATGTGGCAGGTGCTGAGGAGCGTAGCGTATTGAAGATTTCGCAGTATCCACTTCCAATCTCGCTTATCGAGAAGATGGTGGAGGATGGCGCTAAGGAGATTCTCGTTATGGAGGAGGGTCAGCCTGTAGTTGAGGAGATGGTTCGTGCTATTGTGCCATCAACAGTAGCTGTTAAGGGTCGTTTGACAGGTGACCTAAACCGCGTTGGCGAGCTTACACCAGACTCAGTACGCGCATCACTCGGCATGGCTAAGTTGGAGAACTTGGAGGCTGACGATATCGTTGTGGCACGCCCACCAGCATTGTGTCAGGGTTGTGGTCACCGCGATATGTACAAGGCGTTGAACGAGGTTGCTGCAGAGTATGAGAACCCACGCATCTTCGGTGATATCGGTTGCTACACACTTGGTGCTTTGCCTCCATTCCAAGCTTTGCACGCATGCGTAGAGATGGGTGCATCTATCACCATGGCTAAGGGTGCTGCCGATGCAGGTCAGTTCCCATCATTCGCAGTTATCGGCGACTCAACATTTACCCACTCAGGTATGACAGGTCTTCTTGATTGCGTAAACTCTAAGGCAAATGTTGTTGTGGTAATCTCAGACAACCTTACTACAGGTATGACAGGTGGTCAGAACTCAGCAGGTACAGGTAAATTGGAGGATATCTGCCGTGGTCTTGGTGTAGAGCCTGAGCATGTACGCGTGGTTATTCCATTGCCAAAGAACATGGAGGAGATTAAGAAGACCATCCGCGAGGAGATTGAGTACAACGGCGTATCTGTAATCATTCCACGCCGCGAGTGTATCCAGACAGCTAAGCGTCATGCTAAGGCTCGTGAGGCTGCAAAGAAGAACCAGTAACAGAAGTCCGCTAACTACATTATAAAGAGAAAACTATGAAGAAAGATATTATTTTGGCAGGTGTCGGCGGACAGGGTATCTTGTCGATTGCCACAGTCATTGGCGAGGCAGCCATGGCAGAGGGTTGGAACATCAAGCAGGCTGAGGTTCACGGTATGAGCCAGCGCGGTGGCGATGTACAGAGTAACTTGCGTCTCTCTACTGAGCCTATCGCCTCAGACCTTATCGCTAAGGGTGGCGCAGATGTAATCATCTCGTTGGAGCCTATGGAGGCTTTACGCTACCTTGATTATTTGAAGAAGGATGGTTGGGTGGTAACCTCAACCGTACCATTCGTAAACATCCCTAACTACCCTGCTGAGGAGGAGCTTACAAAGCACCTCGCAGCGTTGCCTAACTGCGTGTCGTTGAATGTTGAGCAGCTTGCTAAGGATGCAGGCGCACCACTTCAGGCGGCAAATATGGTACTCCTCGGTGCTGCAATACCTATGCTCGATATCGAGTTTGAGAAGATTGAGGCAGGTATACGCCGCATCTTTGCTCGCAAGGGTGAGGAGGTAATTGAGAAAAATCTCGCAGCAGTACGCGCAGGTTATGAAAACTCAATCAAAAAATAGCAAGACGATGGATAGGCCTTTAGATAAGCAGACAGTTGATAATATCTGCATCGCTAACGGTTTGCGCAACGCCAAGGAGCTTGGAGCAGCCTCTATTCGTCAATTCGTGAGCGTTGTGAAGGATATCGAGGCTAAGACTGGTGTCGAGTATATCCGTATGGAGATTGGTGAGCCAGGTCTTCCAGCCGAGATGATTGGTATCGAGGCTGAGCATGAGGCACTGCTCGCCGGTGTAGGCTCTAAGTACCCACTTATCACAGGTATCGAGCCACTCACCAAGGAGGCATCACGCTTCATCAAGGCGTTCATCAACCTTGACATCCCTCCTGTATGTATCGTGCCTACTGTAGGCTCTATGCAGGGTGCATTTGCAACATTCATGGCACTCAACCAGATGCGTAAGGATCGCGATACTATCCTCTTTATCGACCCGGGCTTCCCTGTGCAGAAGGCACAGTGTAAGGTTCAGGGCATCCGCTTCGAGTCGTTCGATGTTATCGACTACCGCGGCGAGAAACTTGAGGCTAAGCTCGAAGAGATACTCTCATCGGGTCGTGTTAGCGGTATGATCTACTCAAACCCTAACAACCCATCGTGGATGTGCCTTAACGAGCAGGAGTTGGAGATTATCGGCCGTATGGCTACGAAGTATGATGTTGTTGTTGTGGAGGATTTGGCATACCTAAATATGGACTTCCGCGAGGATCGCTCTAAGCCATTTGAGGCTCCATACCAGCCAACCGTAGCACGCTATACAAACAACTGCCTACATCTTCTCTCAGGCTCTAAGATGTTCTCGTATGCAGGTCAGCGTATTGCTATCGTGGCTATGAATCCTGCCCTTGCAGAGCGTTGCTACGAGGCCTTTGCTGAGAAGTATGGAAACGATGGTCAGTTCCGCCGCAACTTCATCTTCAACATCCTATATGTGCTATCATCAGGTGTTCCACACTCTGCGCAGTATGCTCTTGCGGCTATGTTCCGCGCCGCATCGGATGGTCGCCTCGACTTCGTAGGTCACACCCGCGAGTATGCACGCCGCGCACAGCGCGTTAAGGAGATTATGGTGAAGAATGGCTTCCATATCGTCTACGATAAGGATTGCGATCAGGAGGTGAGCGATGGTTTCTTCTTCACCTTCGGCTACAAGGATATGACAGGCGAGCAGCTTATCAACAAGCTTATCTACTACGGTATCTCGGCTATCACACTTGCACCTACGGGTAGCTCTCGTGAGGGCTTGCGAGGCTGTGTGTCGATGATTTCGGACTACCAGTACGACGAGCTTGACAAGCGTCTACACCTGTTCTCACAGGATTATTAATAAATATTGGGCTGCCCGCTTAGGACAGCCCTTTATAAACAAAGCGAATATAATATGAATTTAGTAAGTGCGGCTGAGGCCGTAAAACTTATCAAGTCGGGTGACTCGGTATTTATTCAAGGCTCCACCTCTATCCCTGAGGTGTTGGTGCAGGCGATGACAGATCGCGCTTCGGAGCTTCGTGGTGTTAAGGTGTACTCAGCCTTTGCTATCGGTCGCTTTGATGCCCCATACGCTAAGGCTGAGTTGCGTGACTCTTTTGAGCCACTTAGCTTCTTTGTTGCAAACAACCTTCGCAATGCTATTAAGGAGGGTGTGGCACAGACCATCCCTGCCTTCTTGGGCGAGATACCATTCTTGTTCCGTTCGGGTCAGGTGCCTTTGGATGTGACATTGCTCAATGTCTCGGAGCCAGATGAGGAGGGCTACTGCTCATACGGTATATCTGCCGACCTCGCATTCTCGGCTGCCGAGTGTTCAAAGGTTATCATAGCGCAGGTGAATAAGTATATGCCTCGCACCTTTGGCGACCCTGTGATCCATGTGTCGAAGATTGACGCCATGGTACGCGGTGACGAGCCACTTGTTGAGGTACCTACAGTTATACCTAACGATGTGGAGCGCCGTATCGGTAACTTCATCGCTCAGGAGATTCCTGATGGAGCAACATTGCAGATCGGTGTAGGAGGTATCCCTAACGCTGTACTCGATGCTCTACATGACCATAAGCACCTTGGTCTTCACACTGAGGCTATGACAGATGGCGTGGTGCCTCTCATTCAGAAGGGTATCATCGATAACTCACTCAAGAAGATCTATCCGGGTCAGTCAGTGGCGTGCCTATGCTTGGGTAGCCAGCGTTTGTACGACTACCTCGATAACAACCGCGATGTTGTTATCCGCGATGTGGCATGGACCAACGACCCACAGAACATCCGCCAAAACCCTAAGGTTATGGCTGTCAACTCAGCTATCGAGATTGACCTTACAGGTCAGATCTGCGCCGACTCGATTGGTGAGCGCATCTTCTCTGGCGTAGGTGGTCAGCACGACTTTATGTATGGTGGTGCCTTGTCTGAGGGCGGTAAGTGCTTCATAGCTCTGCCATCTATCACAAATAAGGGTATCTCGAAGATTGTTCCAACGCTCACTAAGGGTGCAGGTGTGGTGACAACACGCTTCCAAGCTCAGTATATAGCTACCGAGCATGGTATAGTCTACCTACGCAATAAGTCACTCGCCGAGCGTGCAAAGCTCCTTATCTCTATTGCCGACCCATCAGTGCGCGAGGAGTTGGAGCGCGCAGCAGTGGAGCGCTTCGGTATCGGCTTCCTCCGCTTGTAATTTGTTGTGATAAGGGGTCATTCCCTACCTTTCGATTATTAGCCCGAATGAGCAGTTGCCAAGTATCGCCCATTCGGGCTAATTTCATGTCTAAGCTAAGTGGCATATCACAAAAGAAGTATCCTTGGGATAGTAGTTAGACCTACAGCCCAAGGATACTTACTTTTAGTGTTATGGCGCAGATGCGCCCTTATAATCAAAAATTACTCGATGTCAGACTTAAGCCCCACAATCAAATCCTCATAATCACGGAGACCTGTACCACCTGGGATTGGGTTACCTGTGATAACATTCTCCTTAAGGTTAACAAGATCATCACTCTTAGCCTGAATAGCAGCCTCGTTAAGTACCTTAGTGGTCTCCTGGAACGATGCAGCCGAGATGAAGCTCGATGTCTGCAATGCCGCACGAGTGATACCCTGAAGTACCTGATTAGAAGTTGCTGGAACGATAGGACGAACCTCAACAAGTGGTAAGTCACGACGCTTAAGTGCAGAGTTCTCATCGCGTAGCTTGCGCATAGAGATAATCTGACCCGGCTGTACATTCTGTGAGCCACCAGCCTCTGTAACAACAACCTTGTCGTAGAGTTCATCGATAACATCCATAAACTCCCACTTATCTACTACCTGATCCTCGAAGAAGCGAGTATCACCTGGATCCTCGATCTGTACCTTCGACATCATCTGGCGTACGATAACCTCAAAGTGCTTATCGTTAATCTTCACACCCTGCATACGGTAAACCTCCTGTACCTCGTTCACGATATACTCCTGAACCTTTGTTGGACCGAGGATACGCAAGATATCACTTGGTGTGATAGCGCCATCAGAGAGTGCCATACCTGCACGCACATAGTCGTTCTCCTGAACAACAATCTGGCGTGAAAGTGGTACGAGGTATCTCTTCTGCTCGCCATCCTTAGCAGTGATGACAATCTCACGGTTACCACGCTTGATCTTACCGAATGTTACCTCACCATCAATCTCTGACACGATAGCTGGGTTAGATGGGTTACGAGCCTCGAACAACTCGGTTACTCGAGGCAAACCACCGGTGATATCACCACCAGTCTTACCTACAGCACGAGGAATCTTGATAAGGATATCGCCACCATGAATCTTAGCGTTATTCTTAACCATGATATGTGCGTTCACAGGCAAGTTGTAAGACTTAATCTCGTCACCCTCCTTGTTAACAATCTTGATAACAGGGTTCTTTGTCTTATCCTTAGACTCGATAACGACACGCTCAGAAAGACCTGTCTGCTCATCGCGCTCCTCGCGGTATGTAACACCCTCTATGATGCTTTCGTAGACAATCTTACCCTCAGACTCAGCGATGATAACTGCGTTGTATGGATCCCACTCACAGATCATATCGCCCTTCTGAACATCGGCACCATCCTTCATAAAGAGGGTTGCACCGTATGGCAATGCGTGTGTGTAGAGTACGATATCTGTGTTCTTATCAACGATGCGGAACTCCGACTGGCGCGACATAACAATATCGATAGCCTCACCTGCTGAGTTCTTACCCTTGATAGTGCGCAAGTCATCAATCTCAAGGCGACCCTCATACTTCGAAACAACATTTGTCTCAACTGTAGAGCCACCCGCAACACCACCGACATGGAATGTACGAAGTGTAAGCTGTGTACCCGGCTCACCGATAGACTGTGCAGCGATAACACCCACAACCTCACCCTTCTGTACCATGCGGGCTGTAGCAAGGTTACGACCGTAACACTTAGCACATACACCGCGGCGTGCCTCACAGGTGAGAACCGAACGAATCTCCACAGACTCCAATGGTGACTTCTCGATAGCCTCGGCAATCTCCTCGGTAATCTCATCACCCGCCTTACAAATAATCTCGTTGGTTGTTGGGTGGATAACATCGTTAAGAGCCACACGACCCAAGATGCGATCATACAAGGTCTGAACGACATCCTCGTTACGCTTGATAGCTGTAGCTGTCAAACCACGCAATGTACCACAATCCTCCTCGTTGATAATTACATCCTGTGCAACATCCACCAAACGACGAGTTAGATAACCTGCATCGGCAGTCTTAAGCGCAGTATCCGCCAAACCCTTACGAGCACCGTGGGTAGAGATAAAGTACTCCAACACCGAAAGACCCTCCTTAAAGTTAGACAAGATAGGGTTCTCGATAACCTGCTGACCACCCTCAACACCTGACTTCTGTGGCTTAGCCATAAGACCACGCATACCTGAAAGCTGACGAATCTGCTCCTTAGAACCACGGGCTCCAGAGTCAAGCATCATATATACTGGGTTGAAACCATCATCGTCACTCTTAAGAGTTGTGATTACCTTGTTTGTAAGACGATTATTGATGGTTGTCCAAATATCTACAATCTGGTTGTAACGCTCGTTGTTTGTAATAAGACCCATGTTATAGTCATCGATAACAGCATCAGCTGCTGCATAACCCTCATTGATAAGCTCCTGCTTATCCTCAGGAATAACAACAGCATCAAGGTTAAACGATAGACCACCTTGGAATGCCATACGATAACCCATATTCTTGATATCATCCAAGAACTTGGCAACCTTATCAGCACCCGCCTTCTTCATCACAACAGCGATGATATCACGCAAAGAACGCTTAGTCAAGACCTCATTAATGTAGCCAACCTCCTCAGGTACGAACTGGTTGAAGAGGATACGACCAATAGTAGTCTCCTTGAGTACGAATATCTCGTTACCCTGCTCATCCAAGTCTCGTACACGGCAGTGTACCACAGCATGAAGGTCTGCACGCTTCTCGTTGTAAGCAATGATAGCCTCCTCAGGACCATAGAACTTCAAACCTGTACCCTTAACATTTGGGCGTGGCTTTGTGATGTAGTATAGACCCAAGACCATATCCTGCGAAGGCACGGTAATAGGCGCACCGTTAGCAGGGTTGAGGACATTGTGGGAACCCAACATAAGAATTTGAGCCTCAAGGATTGCAGCATTGCCAAGTGGCAAGTGTACCGCCATCTGGTCACCATCAAAGTCGGCGTTGAACGCTGTACATGATAGTGGGTGTAGCTGCATAGCCTTACCCTCGATAAGCTTAGGCTGGAACGCCTGAATACCCAAACGGTGAAGGGTCGGAGCTCGGTTCATTAGTACTGGGTGACCCTTGATAACATTCTCCAAGATACCCCAGATAACAGGATCCTTCCTATCTATAATCTTCTTTGCAGACTTAACGGTCTTAACGATACCACGCTCGATGAGCTTACGGATAACAAATGGCTTGTAAAGCTCAGCCGCCATATCCTTTGGAATACCCATCTCGTGCATCTTCAATTCAGGACCTACGACGATAACCGAACGAGCCGAATAGTCAACACGCTTACCGAGCAAGTTCTGACGGAAACGACCCTGCTTACCCTTCAACGAGTCTGACAAAGACTTCAAGGGACGGTTCGAATCGTTCTTTACAGCATTGCTCTTGCGAGAGTTATCGAACAACGAGTCTACAGCCTCCTGCAACATACGCTTCTCGTTACGGAGGATTACCTCAGGTGCCTTAATCTCGATAAGACGCTTTAGACGGTTGTTACGGATGATAACACGACGGTAGAGGTCGTTAAGGTCCGATGTAGCGAAACGACCTCCATCGAGAGGCACCAATGGGCGCAACTCAGGTGGAATAACCGGAATATCGGTAAGCACCATCCACTCAGGGCGGTTCTTGCCATTCGATGCGCGGAATGACTCGATGACATTCAAGCACTTCAACGCCTCAGTCTTACGCTGCTGTGAAGTCTCCTTAGAGGCACGGTCACGCAATGCGTATGACATAGAGTCGAGGTCTACCTGCTTGAGGAGTGTGAGGATTGCCTCACCACCCATATCAGCTACGAACTTCTCTGGATCGTCGTCTGGCAACTGCTGGTTCTCCTTTGGAAGAGCAGCAATAACATCCAAATACTCCTTCTCTGAAAGAGTCTGCAATCGCTCAATACCCTGCTCCTTAGCAGCACCGGCATTGATAACCACATAACGCTCATAGTAGATGATAGCCTCCAACTTCTTAGATGGAATACCCAAGAGGTAGCCAATCTTTGAAGGTAGCGAACGGAAATACCAAATATGTACTACAGGTACTACCAACGAGATATGACCCATGCGCTCACGACGCACCTTCTTCTCGGTAACCTCAACACCGCATCGATCACATACGATACCCTTGTAGCGGATGCGCTTGTACTTACCGCAATGGCACTCATAGTCCTTCACAGGACCGAAGATACGCTCGCAGAACAAACCGTCACGCTCAGGCTTATATGTACGGTAGTTGATGGTCTCTGGCTTTAGTACCTCGCCGCTCGACTGGGCGCGAATCTCCTCAGGAGAGGCAAGACCAATCGAGATGCGGCTATAGCTACTCATTTTATTATTATCTCTGTTAAATGACATAATGTCCAAGTTTTTTAAGTTCGCTTACTCAAGTTTTACCGACAGTGCCAAACCACGCAACTCGTGTAGAAGCACATTCATAGCCTCAGGAACACCTGGGCGTGGTAGATTGTCACCCTTGACAATAGCCTCGTAGGCCTTAGCACGACCCACAACATCATCAGACTTGATAGTAAGAATCTCCTGAAGAATGTTGGCAGCACCGAAGCCCTCCAATGCCCAAACCTCCATCTCACCGAAACGCTGACCACCAAACTGTGCCTTACCACCGAGTGGCTGCTGTGTGATGAGTGAGTATGGACCGATAGAACGCGCGTGCATCTTATCGTCAATCATGTGACCGAGCTTAAGCATATAGATCACACCTACTGTTGCAGGCTGGTCGAAACGCTCACCTGTACCACCATCGTAGAGGTATGTGCGACCACTGCGTGGAATACCCGCCTCAGCTGTGTACTCGTTAATCTGCTCCAATGACGCACCATCAAAGATTGGTGTTGCGAACTTCAATCCCAACTCACGACCTGCCCAACCAAGAACTGTCTCATAGATCTGACCAAGGTTCATTCGTGAAGGCACACCAAGTGGGTTTAGACAGATGTCGACAATTGTACCATCCTCCAAGAATGGCATATCCTCGTCGCGTACAACCTTAGCAACAATACCCTTGTTACCGTGGCGACCCGCCATCTTATCACCCACCTTGAGCTTACGCTTCTTAGCAATGTAAACCTTAGCCATCTGGATAACTCCCGATGTTGGAATCTCATCACCGTTTGTAAGGTGTACTTCTCGCGGTTAACCGCAGCTGCAACCTTCTTACACTCAATAATGTAGTTATTGATTGTGAGTGAGATAAGAGCATCATCGTGTGCATCACCTGTCCAGCGTGTCTGACCAAGTGTCATATAGCCGTTAGGTACATTTGTCTTGCTGTCGTAGCTTGTAGAGGCGATGCTCTCGAGCATCTTCTCTGTGAACTTCTCGCCAGCAGCGAACAACTCAACATTATAGTAGTCGTAGATGCCTGTTGTGGTCTTACCCTCCAACAAACGCCACAACTTAGCCACCAAAATCTTGGTAAGCTCTGCAATCTTCTCTGCATACTCAGCATCGAGCTGCTCCATCTGAGCCTTCTCGGCTGCACGGTTACGCTTACCCTCCTTCTGAGCATGGCTGTAGAGCTTAGTATCGATAACAACACCATGCAACGATGGCTGAGCCTTGAGTGAAGCATCCTTAACATCACCCGCCTTATCACCGAAGATGGCACGAAGCAACTTCTCCTCAGGCGATGGATCGCTCTCACCCTTAGGGGTAATCTTACCAATAAGGATATCACCCGGAGTAACCTTAGCACCTACGCGAATGATACCGTTTGCATCCAAATCCTTGGTTGCCTCCTCCGATACATTTGGAATATCCGATGTAAGCTCCTCAACACCACGCTTAGTGTCACGAACCTCCATGATATACTCGTCAACATGCACTGAAGTGAAGATATCCTCACGCTGAATACGCTCCGAGATAACAATCGCATCCTCGAAGTTGTAACCCTTCCATGGCATGAACGCCACCTTAAGGTTACGACCCAATGCCAACTCGCCCTTCTCAGTAGAGTAACCCTCGGTCAAAATCTGACCCTTAACGACCTTGTCACCTGTCAATACCGTAGGCTTCAAAGTAACTGTTGTATTCTGGTTGGTACGACGGTAGCGTGGAAGTGTATAGACTGTAACCTCAGGTTGGAATGTCGCAATCTGCTCATCCTCAGAACGCTCATAGCGCACCTCGATGCGTGTAGCATCCGAGAATACTACCTCACCATCGCCCTCAGCTACAACCTGAATACGGCTATCTACA
The DNA here is from genome assembly GCA_017521945.1 of Alistipes sp. Lineage (GTDB taxonomy): Bacteria > Bacteroidota > Bacteroidia > Bacteroidales > Rikenellaceae > Alistipes. Next base: position 11,506 of record JAFXBB010000007.1, read on the forward strand.
ATCATATCCTTCTCGATACCTGTACCTACGATAGGAGCCTCTGGACGCACCAATGGCACTGCCTGACGCATCATGTTAGAACCCATCAATGCACGGTTCGCATCATCATGCTCAAGGAATGGGATAAGGCTCGCCGCGATAGATGCAACCTGATTAGGTGCAACATCCATAAGGTTAACCTCTGTATCGTGTACCACAGGGAAGTCAGCACCCAAACGAGCCTTGATACGGTCGGTGTTGATGAAGTGACCATCGTCGGTAAGCTGCTCGTTTGACTGGGCAACTGTCTGACCCTCCTCCTCCTCTGCAGAGTAGTAGGTAATGTTGTCATTGTTTAGATCAACAACACCATCGTTAACCTTGCGGTATGGAGTCTCGATAAAGCCCATATCCGAAATCTTTGCATATACACACAAAGATGAGATAAGACCGATGTTAGGACCCTCAGGAGACTCGATAGGACACAAACGACCGTAGTGGGTGTAGTGTACATCTCGAACCTCGAAACCTGCACGATCACGAGACAAACCACCAGGACCCAACGCCGAAAGACGACGCTTATGGGTAATCTCAGCCAATGGGTTAATCTGATCCATGAACTGCGATAGCTGGCTGGTACCAAAGAATGAGTTAACCACGCTCGCCAAAGTCTTGGCATTGATCAAATCCTCTGGTGTAAAGACCTCATTATCACGAACATTCATACGCTCGCGGATTGTACGGGCAATACGCACCAAACCAATAGAGAACTGGTTTGCAAGCTGCTCACCTACAGTACGCACACGACGATTTGACAAGTGGTCAATATCATCGACATCGGCCTTAGAATTGATAAGCTGGATGAGATACTTGATAATCTCGATGATATCCTCACGAGTAAGCGTACGGATAGCAGGATCGATGCTCAACTCCAACTTCTTGTTTATACGGAAACGACCCACATCGCCCAAGTCATAGCGCTTATCTGAGAAGAAGAGCTTCTCGATAACATCACGCGCAGTAGCCTCATCTGGTGGCTCCGAAGCGCGCAACTGCCTGTAGATATATACTACGGCCTCCTTCTCGGAGTTACATGGGTCCTTATGTAGAGTGTTGTAGATAATTGAGAAATCGATGCCCGATGGGGTCTCGTTGTGCAACAAGATAGACTTTGCACCCGACTCGATAATCTCATCGATATGCTCCTCTTGAAGCTCAACCTCACGGTCAACGATAATCTTATTACGCTCCATAGATACAACCTCACCGGTATCCTCATCTACGAAGTCCTCAACCCATGTTGAAAGAACACGAGCTGCAAGCTTACGACCTACATTCTTCTTAAGGTTAGCCTTAGTAACCTTAACCTCGTCTGCAAGGTCGAAAATCTCCAAAATCTGCTGGTCTGTCTCAAAACCGATAGCACGCAACAATGTTGTTACAGGCAACTTCTTCTTACGATCGATGTAGGCGTACATCACATTGTTGATATCGGTAGCAAACTCAATCCACGAACCCTTGAATGGGATGATACGAGCCGAATAGAGCTTTGTACCATTGGTGTGCATGCTCTGACCAAAGAATACACCCGGTGAACGGTGAAGCTGTGATACAACAACGCGCTCGGCACCGTTGAAGATGAAGGTACCGCGCTCGGTCATGTAAGGAATAAGACCAAAGTAGACATCCTGCACCACCTCGTCGAAGTCCTCATGCTCAGTATCTGTACAGTAGAGCTTGAGCTTCGCCTTGAGAGGCACACTGTAGGTCAAACCACGCTCCAAACACTCCTCAATGGTGTAACGGGGCTGGTCAATGTAGTAATCAATAAACTCCAGAACGAAATTGTTTCTGGTGTCTGTAATCGGGAAATTCTCGTTGAACACCTTGTAGAGACCCTCGTTCTTACGATTCTCCGCTGTGGTGTCAAGCTGGAAAAAATCTCTGAAAGACTTAAGCTGAATAGCCAACAAGTCAGGATATGGAACCCTGTTCTTGATGGTAGAGAAGCTTATTCGCTGTTGTTGTGTTGTGGACATATAATCCAATTGTTTTAGTGAATTTTACACATTTTATTGTGTGACCTATAGCCGATCGGTAGACATCCGACACTCATCGTCAAAAGGCGTGGCTCTTAGACCATGCAACAAACCAAAACTTCGAACATAGCACTTCGACTATCTCAATGTATGCAGCTGCCGATCTTAAGCCTACCCCACTCCCCTAACATTACGGCAAGACGACACAACATCCGCCTCGCTAGCACCAAGGAGCAACGATATGGGCATAAGCCAGAAAAAAGCAGAACCATTTATCCTGCTAATGCTCTCAGTGTCAACAATGTACACAACGAGAGCATAGACATATCTAACCAACGGGCACAGCCTTAATTTGCACTCCCGTTTATTAGACCACAAAAGGCATAGAGCTTACTTTACAGTAAACTCTACACCTTATAGGTTGGTGAGAGACTTAAAATCCCCTTAGGAATTACTTAAGCTCAACCTCTGCACCTGCCTCCTCAAGAGCTGACTTGATTGACTCAGCCTCCTCCTTAGAGATACCCTCCTTGATTGCCTTAGGAGCGCCATCAACCAAAGCCTTAGCATCACCCAAAGACAAACCAGCAACCTCCTTAACAACCTTGATAACCTGAAGCTTTGCCTGACCAGCGGTCTTCAAGATTACATCGAAAGTTGACTTCTCAGCAGGAGCAGCCTCACCTGCACCAGCTGCAGGAGCAGCAACTGCAACAGCTGCAGCAGCTGGCTCAATACCGTACTCCTCCTTGAGGATAGTAGCCAATTCGTTAACCTCCTTAACAGTCAAGTTTACCAACTCCTCTGCTAATACCTTAATATCTGCCATAGTTGTAATTTATTAAATTTTTTTGTTTTCGTTTATTAGTTATTTCTCTCCTCGAGGGCCTTTACGAGACCCGCGATCTTCTGACCTGCATTTGACTGCAAAGCAGAAATGACATTCTTAGCAGGCGACTGCAAGAGCAATACGATATCGCCGATAAGCTCCTCGCGGCTCTTGATGTTGCATAGAGTGTCAAGCTGGTTGTCACCTACATAAACACAGCCCTCAACATTAGCTGCCTTCAATACAGGCTTCTCGCTCTTCTTGCGGAACTCCTTAATAAGCTGCGCAGGAGCCTTACCTGTCTCGGTGAACATGATAGATGTGTTGCCCTTCAATACGGCTACCAACTCCTCGTCAGCCTTGCCGACATTCTCCAAGGCCTTGCAAAGCAATGTGTTCTTAACAACAACAAGCTTTACCTTCTTCTCGAAGCACTGACGATGCAATGATGCAGTCTGCTCAGCGTTCAAAGCCTCAATGTCAACCAAGTAGAAGTGAGGGTAGTTCTGAAGCTGCTCTGTAAGACCGTTAATTACGGCCAACTTTTCTTGCTTAGTCATATTCTCTATCCTCCTTCAATTACTTGTTATCAACTGACTTAGTATCGACCTCAATACCAGGGCTCATTGTTGTAGAGAGATAGATGCTCTTTACATAAGTACCCTTAGCTGCAGATGGCTTGAGCTTAATGATTGTACTCAAAACCTCCTTGGCATTATCAATAATCTGCTCTGGAGTGAATGACACCTTACCAATAGCAGTGTGGATAATACCATACTTATCTACCTTGAAGTCAATCTTACCTGCCTTAACCTCCTGTACAGCCTTAGCAATGTCCATTGTAACTGTACCAGTCTTAGGGTTTGGCATCAAACCGCGTGGACCCAAGATACGACCCAAAGCACCAACCTTACCCATTACATTAGGAGTGGTGATGATCACATCAACATCAGTCCAACCGCCCTTGATCTTCTCGATGTACTCGTCAAGACCTACATAGTCTGCGCCTGCTGCCTGAGCCTCAGCCTCCTTGTCAGGAGTACAAAGA
>JAFXBB010000057.1 GCA_017521945.1 Alistipes sp.
ACCCCACACTTGAATAGTATGGGGGAGGTACGCCGAATGCGTACAGCCACATAGCTATACAAGAAATGAGTGTTGTCGTATCCTCTTTTCGTTGAAACTGTCAGATTTCGTGTCAAGGATAAAAGCGAAAACACTTTCATCGAATATGTAATGCCGAGGGCATGACTCCCACGACACTACAAAATTAGTAAAATTTTCGCAAATGACAACACTCTTGCGAGGTCTTGTTTGGATATAATAGAAAAATAACCTCTTGCTATGTGCGAAAGGTGATTAAATGTGGGTGCGATTATTTACACTTAATTTAGACTACATAGAAGGTTACATGCAAAGAGCAAAATTTAAGTTTAAGCGGTGTTTGCGCGAAACTCGTTTTACAATCGTTCAACATAACACATTGTAAATAAACAAATGATACACATCCTCGCTCTCGTCCCCTCATCTCTATAATCTCTCATCACTCAAGAGGCTCGACCAAATATTTCAAAGAAGTGGGCCTAATATGGTCTATCGTAAGAAATATGATTTTGATTTTAGAGGAGCAGATTTATTCTACCATATAAATAAAATATCGTGGGACAGTACTATGCGTACAGCCCACGATATTTTTGTAGTATTGGACTATGATGTCCTAAACAGATCGGAAATTACCAGATAATAACACGCTCCTCCTCTGGCATATACATCGCATCCTCCTCTGTGATACCAAAGGCGTCGTAGAAGCTCTGGATGTTACGGAGAGTGGCATTCACACGGTTCTTACCAAGTGAGTGAACATCAACCTTTGTAAGACGCTCCTTCTCCTGATCGGTGATATTCTGCGCCCAGAGAGTAGCGTAACCAATATAGAAGCGCTGCTCACCTGTAAAGCCATCAATATCTGCTGGCTTACCCTCAGCCCATGCGTAATCCTTAAGACCTGTAAAGGCAAGGCGAAGACCTCCCTGATCTGCGATATTCTCACCGAGTGAGAACTTACCATCGGCAAACAAGCCCGGAAGAATCTCAATAGCGTTGAACTGCTCAACAAGGATGTTGGTCTTAGCCTCAAATGCTGCGCGATCCTCCTTTGTCCACCAGTCGTTCATATTACCATAGAGGTCGAACTGAGAGCCCTGATCATCGAAGCCGTGGGTCATCTCATGTGCGATAACAACACCTATAGCACCGTAGTTTACAGCATCATCAGCTGCAGGGTTGTAGAATGGAGGCTGAAGAATAGCTGCAGGGAAGCATATCTCGTTGGTGGTAGGCATATAGTATGCATTTACGGTCTGTGGTGACATAAGCCACTTCTCACGGTCTACAGGCTTACCCACCTCGCTCATAGAGTCGGCAGTGTACCAGCGGTTAGCAGCTACAACATTCTCCCAATATGACTTAGCAGGATCAACAGTAAGTGTTGAGTAGTCCTTCCACTTGTTAGGGTAGCCAATCTTCACAGTAAAGGCAGCAAGTTTCTCCTGTGCCTTAGCCTTGGTCTCATCACCCATCCAATCAAGAGCCTCGATATGCTTAGAGAATGCCTTCTGGATGTTTGACACCATAAGCTCCACGCGAGCCTTCTCGCTCTCAGGGAAGTACTTAGCCACATAGATCTGACCTACAGCCTCCGAAAGAATCGAGTTAGGTACACCCATAGCACGCTTCCAGCGTGGGCGAATCTCCTGAGTGCCAGACATTGTCTTTCCGAAGAACTCGAATGACGCAAGTGCAAACTCCTCGCTAAGGTACGATGCTGCTGCATCGATATAATGAGCAGCAATATATGCACGCAACGCCTCGACAGGTGTCGATGCCAATACATTCATAATATTTAGGAATGATGATGGCTGGCTTACAACAACCTTATTGATAGCCTCGATGCCCATAGCCTCGAAGTAGGCACTCCAATCAATAGTGTTGTACTCCTTGCATAGTGCCTCAACGGTGTATGGGTTGTAACCCTTAACGATATCGCGGCACTCTACATTTGACCACGACTTCTCGGCGATAGCATCCTCGATAGCTACAACATCAGCGACCATCTTCTTAATATCGCCCTCAACGCCTGCAAGAGTAAATATCTTCTCAAGGTATGCTACATAACCAGCCTTGATATCGGCATTCTTAGCATCAATGTAGTAGTCGCGGTTACCCATACCAAGACCCGCCTGCTCAAGGTAGAAGATAGTCATATTGCTATCCTCAAGGTCGGCAGCTGGGTATGCTGCAAAGAATACGCCGATACCGTCGGTGTGAAGTGCTGGGATAGAGGCAATAAGAGCCTCGCGGCTATCAGTTGCAAGAATCGCATTCAACGCCTCACGGATAGGCTCAGCACCCTCACGGTTTAGACGCTCCTCATCAAGACCCATCTTGTAGAGGTCTGAAATCTTCTGCTCAATGCTACCAAACTCGGCAGAGGTCTTAGACATCTGGTCAAAAAGCTCGTTAATACGAATCTCATTGTTCTCGCGCAAAACATCAAAAGAGCCATAACGAGAGTACTCAGGCTTAAGTGGGTTGTTCTTCTGCCAACCACCTGTAGCCCACTGGTAGAAGTCATCGTTACGCACGATAGACTCATCAAAGTTGTTTATGTCGATAGCTGGTACCTCCGCCTGCTTATCGCCATTGTTTGCACATGCAGTCATCATAAGTGCAGTTGCAAGGATAAAAGTTAATTTTCTCATTATTTGATGATTAGTAATTTGTAGTTAGGTTTTAGAGAATTGATTCTGGGGACTCTGGGGACTCTGGGGACTCTGGGGATTGTGGGGATTTTACCCAATCTCCCCATTATACCCATTGTACCCATTATACCCACTGCGTAGCAGTCGCTTGAAACAAGCGAAATACCAACTTTCAGGGTAGCACCCAATTTCTTGTCAGAAGGCTGCAGATACAACGCTCGGCAAAATTGGCTGCGATGGGCTGTACTTGGGCGTACTGCCCATTGCAGACATATTTTGTTAGCGGCAGTAGATGTCTGCCTTATCACAAGAAATTACTTTCTGATAGCAGCTACGCCTGGCAACTCCTTACCCTCCATATACTCCAACAAGGCACCACCACCTGTTGAAACATACGAAACCTTATCTGCAAGACCGAACTTGTTTACACAAGCTACAGAGTCACCACCACCGATAAGTGAGTAGGCACCATTCTTCTCTGTTGCCTCAGCAATAGCCTCAGCTACAGCGCGAGAGCCTGTAGAGAACTTGTCTATCTCGAATACACCTACAGGACCATTCCAAAGAATAGTCTTGCAACCAAGGATATGCTCGCGGAACTTAGCCTTACCGCCTGTTGCGATATCGACACCCTCCCACTCATCTGGGATGTTATTTGCTGGAGCCTCCTTTGTATTTGCATTCTCTGAGAAGTCATCGCAGATAAGAGCATCTGGAGAGCGGAGAATCTGAATGCCACGCTCCTCGGCCTTCTTCAAAATCTCAAGCGCTACAGGGAACATATCTGGCTCACAGATAGACTTACCCTCTTTACCACCCTCAGCACCTGCAAATGTGTAGGTCATACCACCACCAATGATGATAGAGTCAACCTTCTCCATAAGCTTCTCAATGATGGTAATCTTTGTAGATACCTTTGAGCCACCGATGATAGCGCAGAATGGACGCTCAGGGTTCTCCATAACACCATCGATAGCTTTCAATTCGTTCTCCATCACATAGCCAAACATCTTATCCTCTGGGAAGTAATCTGCAATAAGTGCTGTAGAGGCGTGTGCGCGGTGTGCGGTGCCGAAAGCGTCGTTGATATAGCAGTCGGCGTATGAAGCAAGACGCTTAACAAACTCCTTCTGAGAAGCCTTGACAGCCTTCTTAGCCTCAGCCTTCTCCTCGTCAGTAGCATCATCCTTAAGACCGCGAGGCTTACCCTCCTCCTCAGCGTAGAAACGCAAGTTCTCAAGCAACATAACCTCACCAGGCTTGAGGTTTGCTGCCATCTCAGCAGCCTTATCGCCCATGCAGTCACCAGCGAACATAATCTTGATGCCAAGACGCTCCTCGATAGCGTAGATAATCTGCTCCAAAGAGTACTTAGGATCTGGGTTCTTCTTAGGACGACCAAGGTGCGACATAAGAATTACCGAGCCACCGCCAGCCAAAACTCTCTTAATTGTTGGAATTGCAGCACGAATACGAGTATCATCTGTAACCTTACCCTCGGCATTGAGTGGCACATTGAAGTCAACGCGGATAATCGCACGCTTACCCTCGAAATTGTAGTTATCAATTGCAAACATATCGTAAACCTTTAATTTGTAAAATTAAACTTTGGCGCAAAGTTAATAAAAATATTTATTAAATAGTTTCAGGCAGGCTCTATAAATCGACATAATCATCCATTAACGGCATAATCTTGACCAAATTTATAGAACTTGCCTGAAAATATAACTACCCAACACCACTAATGGTGGTCATCTACAATAGCTACGCCATACTCATTGTCATTTGTAAGTAACACGCCATTATACTCACCTGTAAGCGTGTATAGGAAGGATACAATAGCATCTACCTCTGCATCCGCAAGCTCCACATCACACTGATAACGAGCCATATCGCGTACCGCCTCATCCATAGTCAAACGAGTACCATCGTGGTAATATGGCCATGTAAGGGCAACATTGCGCAAACCGGGTGTCTTGAAGCGGTGACGGTCACGCTCCTGCTTAGTCTCCTTATAGCGGCCGTTATCCTCCTCGGTAAGCTCCAAGCCGCGCTCTGCAAAGTAGTGACGACGAAGACCCATAAGCTCGTAGCTCTCGCCACCAAGGTTGATACCTGCATGGCATGTAGCACAGCCATTCTCCTTGAATAGCTCATAACCACGCAACTGCTCAGCCGTAAGAGCTGCATCATCGCCCAACAACCACTTATCAAACTGAGAGTTAGGCGTTACAAGCGTACGCTCGAACTCCTCAATAGCGTTGGTGATATTCGCCTCGGTAAGACCATCAGGATATACCGCATTGAATGCCTCAACAAACTCCTTATCAGCCTGTAGCTTAGCTATAATCTCATCGAACGATGTAGATGCCATCTCCACAGGGTTGAGTGGAGGACCAGCAGCCTGAGCAGCAAGGGTCATAGCACGACCATCCCAGAACTGAACAAAGTTATAGACAGCATTATATACGGTTGGGGCATTGACACCACCCAAACGCTCCTCAACGCCATGAGAGTACTGATGGTTATCCACACCACCTGTATCAAGAGCATGGCACGATGCGCAAGATACGGTATTATCCACCGATAGGCGTGTGTCATGGAATAGGTCAAAGCCGAGCTTTACCTTACGAGCATCAACCTCAGGTAGAGCGACAATAGGACGCACTGGCTCGGCAGCACGCTCGCCCACCAAGCCATCGTTGTAATGCTCGGTGCGAAATTCTCGCGCCCACTCAGCAACAACAGAGGCCTTAGCATCCGTCATCTGGCTGCCCCAATGCATAAGGTAGTACTTAGCCATAGGCATGCTCTTATCGAGAGCGACCTTTTCAACCTTGGCAACATCGATAACACTTGGCTCTACACCCGCCTTAAGTGCCTCCACCAATGGGGCAATGTCATAGGCGCGGTAACCATCCTGAGCATCCTGCTTCACGAGTTTACCCACAACAGGGAAGTTTGCATAGAACGGCAACTCTGGCTCAGCAATATGACAGCTAAGGCAACCGCCATCCTCCAAAATCGCAGTTACACGAGCATCAAGAGCCAACTCCTCATTAGGCGTAGAGCTTGACAACACTACGCGATAGATGACACATAGCACCACAACAAGTGCTAATGCCACAATTAGTAGGTTTCTTAATAATCTCTTCATAAGACTTAGTTTTATTGGTTATATGTATGTATACTTGTCTGAGCAGAGGGCAGGTAGTTAACACCATACCAGCACATCTGCAATGCGAGAAACGCCAAGATAAGGGTTATATGATAGAGTGTGCGCGACCTATGTCGCATGACACTCGGAGCAAGGTGCATAGCCACAAGATAGAGGCTCCATGTCACCGCAGCCCACGCCTCCTTAGCATCCCAGCTCCAATATGCACCCCATGCATCCTTAGCCCATAGCGCGCCTGTGAGCATGCCAAAGGTTAAAAACGCCATACCCGCATATATGAGTCGCTCAATAGCACGCTCTACATCCTCCTTGGGACGCACCATAGCCACAATGGTAAGCAGAGTAGCACACCCAAAGAGGGCATAAGAGAACATATATACCGAGACATGAGGTACAAACCATGGACTCTGCAATGCCGGCATAAGAGTCTGGTCATAAATCTCAGGCTTAAGGATGTTGATAACCATAAACACCGTAGCCAATACCGTAGCAAAGAGCATAATCCAGCGGTAGCGCCAACGACCATAGGTAAACAGACCCGCAAGAAGCAGGAAGAAGGAGTACCACAAGCGTGTCTCACCCATGGTGCGTAGTGGCGGACGGTCAAGAGTCATCCATAACCCCACGATAAAGAGCGCCATGGTTGCTATGCCCAACCCCGTAAGGAGCATCGCCCGAGAGCTACGCTCCTTGCTACGCAGTGCTACGATAGCACCCAGCAACGAGAGCAACACCACAACAAGTGCCACATAGGGGAATATGTTCCAACCTACAATCATCCTACTATCCTATTATCTCTCTGTGGCCCACGCATAAAGAGCAGCAGACCACCAAGTATCAACATCACTATGCCTGCCATCGATAGCCACTGCCACGGCTCATCAACAATCTCCAGAATTGCCACATCTCCCTCCGCGGTCTCCTTAACCGAAGCGAGGTATATCTTCTGAGTCAGGGTGCGGTCGTATGGGTGGTTAACACGCAACACAACACTCTTATCTTCGAGGCACACTCGCGCCTCGTAGTGCGTAGCGACACCCTGCTCGTTGCGCTCCACGATTAACTCCTCTAAAGCTATTTCATAAGGCAGAATACTCAATGTTCCCTTCATGGTATAGGCCTCATTTGTGGGTGTTGCATCCACCGCCATACGCAACTGCTCCCTATCGGGTGCGCCCCAAAAACCCGCACCAAGTGCGAGCCATAGACCCACATGGGTGAGGATAAAACGCACACGCACACCATGAATATTACGCCAGCCACGAAGTATAACAAAACTTAGATGGGTCAACACAAAGAGTATCGCCACCACTACACACCACGATGTCGTAGCAGGTACGCGCTGCAGTCCAAGCACCACGCCCACAACCGCCATAACAGATAACGCAAGCCATGTAGCACCTCGCGAAAGCATATACTTCGTAAAAGGGGATGCAGTCCCCTTGCGATATAGGGCAATAATGGCTGTGAGCCACAAAGCAATAACGAGAATATTTAGCGGAAAGCAAAAGATATGATACGGGAAGCTACCCACAGTAACATCCAAGATAAACGCCACAAGCGCCACAACAGATATAGTTATCATCCCCGCCACCATAACTAATAGAATATAATCTGCACAAAGATAACAAAAAAATTAGTAATTAGAAATTAGTAAAGAGAAATGTTAAAAGTCTCCGACTTTTTGGGTAAAGGGGCAAAAGGGGCAGAAGGGGATTTTCTAATTACTAATTTCCCCTTTAGGCCTCTTAGGCCCCTTTAGACCCTTTCAGCGCAGCTGTCGCTTGGAACAAGCGAAATATCAGCCTACAGGGCACCACTACCCAATTTCTTGTCAGAAGGGGTCAGATGTGGCCTCGATAAAGAAATTGCCCCAGATGGGACATACTGAGTGTATTTCCCATTTGGGGCAATGATTGAGAGGTCGCAGATGACCCCTTATC
>JAFXBB010000058.1 GCA_017521945.1 Alistipes sp.
TACCCACTCACAGACATCAGGTTGGTCACTTACTGAGCAGGATCCATTCAACAATGTTGCTCGTACAGCTATCGAGGCTATGGGTGCAGCTTTGGGTCACACTCAGTCATTGCACACCAACGCCTTGGATGAGGCTATCGCACTTCCAACAGACTTCTCAGCTCGTATCGCTCGTAACACTCAGATTTACATTCAGGAGGAGACTAACATCTGTCGTTCGGCTGATCCATGGGCAGGTTCTTACTATGTTGAGTCACTCACAAACGAGATTGCTCACAAGGCATGGGCTCACATTCAGGAGGTTGAGGAGCTTGGCGGTATGGCTAAGGCTATCGAGACAGGTATTCCAAAGCTCCGTATCGAGGAGGCTGCTGCTCGTAAGCAGGCTCGCATCGACTCAGGCGTTGAGACTATCATCGGTGTAAACCGCTACCGCTTGGAGAAGGAGGCACCTATTGATATCTTGGCTGTTGATAACACAGCTGTTCGTGAGAGTCAGGTTAAGCGTCTTCAGGAGTTGCGTGCTAACCGCGACAACGCTGCAGTAGAGAAGGCATTGGCAGCTATCACAGAGTGCGTACGCACAGGTGAGGGCAACTTGCTTGCTTTGGCAGTTGAGGCAGCTAAGGTTCGCGCATCTTTGGGCGAGATTTCAGATGCTTGCGAGAAGATCGTAGGTCGCTACAAGGCAGTTATTCGTCTAAACTCAGGTGTATATTCAGCAGAGGTGAAATCAGATTCAGCATTCGATAAGGCAAAGCAGATGTGTGCTGACTTTGCTAAGAGAGAGGGTCGTCAGCCACGAATTATGATCGCTAAGCTCGGTCAGGATGGTCACGACCGTGGTGCTAAGGTCGTAGCAACAGGTTATGCCGACATCGGCTTCGATGTTGATATGGGTCCATTGTTCCAGACTCCAGAGGAGGCAGCTAAGCAGGCTGTGGAGAACGATGTACATGTAGTTGGTGTATCTTCACTTGCTGCAGGTCACCTTACACTCGTACCACAGATTATCGCAGAGCTTAAGAAGCTCGGTCGCGAGGATATCATGGTAGTAGTTGGTGGTGTAATCCCAGCACAGGACTACGACCAGCTCTATAAGGATGGTGCAGCAGCAATCTTCGGTCCTGGTACCCCAGTGGCTACTGCAGCTATCAAGATGTTGGAGCTTTTGCAGGAGTAATATATATTCTGCAACATGTAATTGTGGGTGACTAAAAGAAAAATAGTCACCCACTTTTTTGTGCGCTATAAAAAGCCGCAACCACTTATCTGTTCTCTGTTCTCTGTAATCTCCTTTTATTCGTTGCTGCCCAAAGCCTTAGCATGGCGATGCACCTCCCATAGGCGATAGGCAAGCGATATGGTCGAAATGCCGTATGCTATAAAGGCTATAGCCACAAAGAGAATGACCGCCTCAACACCAAAGGTCATTGGTAGCCACAACACCGCTATGGCGAGTGCCACGATAAGAGCTGCGTAGAAGACCACCCAGCCAGCATCCTTGATACCATAGTTTCTCAAATCAAAGCCCTGAATAAGCATCGTACCACCACGATACAAGAGCCACACACCAAGCAACACCGGCATGAAGACCTCCGAAAGCAGGGCATTAAGGATAAGTACAATACCGATTATCACATCCGCTGCCGAGGCGAGCATCAGCCAGCCACGATGAACAAAGTAGTTCTTGGAGCCGAGGCTCTGCATAAGTCCAAAGATACCAGATAGGAGTATCGCCACACCAAGCCATACGGCAAATATGTAGTAACTCGCAACAGGATTGACAAGGATTATGAACCCCACACACATAGCCACAAGACCCACAAACAACGATAGCCACCAACGATTGATTAGATACTCTGTCTTTTCGTAATTACTCTTATTCATAGTTGCACTGTTTTCGTGGAACTATGGCAATAACCGTGCAAAAACAAAAAATAGGAGAGCATCCCCCTCGGAATACTCCCCTATTATATATATATTGGTACTCTATTCAAGCTTGGTAATACCAAGATATGCACCAGCCCTAAACTCGTTTATCGGTGTACCGTCAGTCTCTGTAAAGAAGTCCACCTGTCCGCTATCTGTGTTAAAGATAAACACATCCATAAAGTTAACCTTGTAGGACATATCCTCATAGAGCCAATCCTCATGGAACTCGCAACTTATGCCGCTATCGCTCATCACAAGAGATATACCTGTGAACTCCTCCCACATAAATGATCTCGACTCATAGACCATATCATACTCACCATCGTATTTACCATCATAGTCGTAATCATAATATGTATATGTGATACAATTTGACAACCACTCGGCATAGAGGTCCCCTCCAATATGCTCCATAACAACGCCATTTAAGATACCAAGGATATACTCTCCATTCTCGCCAAAGGTAACCTTAGCATAGGCTGGCACACCCTCACCCTGTGCGCTAAGACCATCAACCCACACATAGCCAGAGTTTTGTTCATCAGCAGTTACTGTGAAGGTAAAGTCTCTATGCTCCTTACGAAGACCTGTTTCGAAGTTGTAGACATCCTCAGTATAGGCACTCCATTTACCCAACCAAGCCTCAACAGCCGAAGATATAACACACTTATTGGTTTTGATAACACTCTTTGCAAGGTACTGCAAGCCATTCTCATGAGTTACAAATGTGCAAAGGGCATACTCTGTATCCGCCTCAAGAGCTGTATAGGTGAATGTGTATCCATTGATGCTGTTTACCTGCTCAACAACGGCAGCCTCAACCTCAGGAAGTTCACTAATAACCTCCTCGTAAGAGGAAGGGACTCTGTCGGCATAGTAGAGATAAGACTTGATAGCAGTAACGCTATCACCCTTCCATGAATATGTGAACGCATTAGATGAGTTGATGCCATCCATAATATTCTCTTGGCTATCGTCAACCAAATCAACGCTCTGAGTGAACCAATCGATAGATGATGGACCTGTCAACGACACACTCTTAGTCTCGGAGTACTCCGAATCCTTGTAGCCCTCGCCTGTAGCCTTAACGAATAGGCGATAGTCACCGCGGCTTAGGTTCTGGAAGCGATAGAGCGTATCGGTTGTTGTATAGACAGCGCCATTCAACATAAGTGTGTATGACGAAGCACCCTCAATAGCACCCCACTCTGCAGTAAAGCCTGTCTCTGCAATATCCTTAATCTCAACAACAGGAGTTGCAAGCTGCTCTTCACCGAAATTATCATCACTACCATATACAGCATCGCTCAAACTCTCAGGCTCACCCACATAGCGATATGGAAGGCTCTTACCTACAGGGCAGTTAGCCGTGTTAACAACTTCCCATACGCCATCGAAATTCTTGGCTGACACCACAATCAGCACCTCCATATTCTCTGCAACCCAACCCGATTCACGAGCAATCTCACAATCGTAGTCATAGGTCATACCCGCCTCAATAGTACCGATATTCAAACCTGCAAAATCAGCCTCAGAGACACTCTCCGAAGTGTTGCGAAGGGCATGGTGGTAGTAGTAGTGGTGTTCCTTTGTAGCACCAGCCTGATTTGGGCTATAGATATCACTCTCAAGCAACCATGCATTGACTCTATACTCCTGATACTTTGCAGACTTAATCTGTGCTGAGCAGATGATACTGTTATCGAGCTTATCTACAGACATAGCAATACCAACATCAGCGCCCTCCTTCTTGATGTAGTTCTGCAATACGCCACCCATATCCTTAACAAAGTTCACTGTGTTATCTACACGAGCAGTATGGAGGTTCACACAAACCTGTGGGTAGCCATTGATGTAGTAACTATGGAACTGATTGAGCATATCTGCAGCAGCAGAAAATGCAGGGTCATCATGTGCCATACCACCCGCATGACATGTTACCTCATTGTAAAAGTCACCCCACTCCGACTCATCCAACATAAGAAGTCGGTCAATCATACCGGGGCAATAGCTACAATTAACACCTGTGTGGTCGATAACTACTGCACGGTGGTGGAATGCAATATTACCGGGGTTGTGATCCTTAGGATATGTTAGCGAATCTTCGCCCTTAACATAGATTGACAATATATCAGATTTATACTGACCCTTGTAGAGTGCATAGAACTTATATACACCCGTAGTCTCCGCAGTGAACGAGTACCCCTCAAGCGCGCCACCATCGATGTTATATACCACCGACCGAGTTGTCACATCCTGATCCTCGAATGATACGGTAAAGTTAACCGTCTCACCCAAATAGATAGTACTCTTATCTACCTGAAGCAGTGACTTAGGAGTATTGTCACTACCCCCTCCATTAGGCTTCTCATTAGGATCGCCCTTACAACCCACCATAGTAAATCCCACTACGATGGCAAACAACAAAAATAGTTTTTTCATAGTATTTCTCTTTATTATTAATCTTTTATGTTCGCTACTTTCTCATATAACCCTACAAATGTACAAATAATTTTCTAAACACCCGTAAACCGTGGTTCAAAATGTAGGGATATGTAGGGATTAGCGCTATGATGTTTGACTATTCGGTATTTATTCGTAACTTTGACACCCGAAAAGAAACTATTAACAGAAAGAATATGAGCAGATTTTCTAAATTCGTGGCCTTGCTTATGGCTACTCTATGCGCGGTGTCAGTCTCGGCACGCGAACTCAACATCCTACCGCAACCTACATCAGTAACTATCGAGGCAGAGGGCGACTACATGGTAACTGCAAAGAGTCGCATTGTAGCAGCCGAGGGGTTGTGCAACCCTGCAGAGCGTTTTGCAGAGGATATGATGCGTCACTTCGGTGCAAAGAGACCTATGCAGATATCTAAGCGTGGCAAGGGTATCACACTTAACACCGATAGCACCCTACACGCCGAGGGCTACACCATGACTATCTCCAAGGAGGGTATCAACATTGTTGGTGGCTCGGAGGCTGGCGTTTACTACGCACTTCAGACCCTTCGTCAGATTGTGGTGACTAACAATGGACTTGTGCCTTATGGTGTCATCAAAGATGAGCCTACATTCTCATACCGTGGCGCACACCTCGATGTTTGCCGTCACTTTATGAGCGTTGAGGAGGTTAAGGAGTATATCGATATTCTTGCAGCACACAAGCTCAACCGCCTACATTGGCACCTTACCGACGATCAGGGCTGGCGTATCGAGATTAAGGCCTACCCAGAGCTTACCGAGAAGGGTTCTATTCGTAAGGAGACCCTCATTGGTCATGGTCATGAGCCAAAGTGGTGGGACGGCACACCTCACGGTGGTTTCTACACTCAAGAGGAGATTAAAGAGGTTGTTAAGTATGCCGAGGAGCGTTATATCGTCATTATTCCGGAGATTGAGATGCCGGGACACGCACAGGCAGCTTTGCACGCCTACCCATGGCTTGGATGCCAAGAGCAGGAGGTCGATGTATGGACCATGTGGGGTGTAACTCCTGAGGTGTTGTGCGCAGGTAAGGAGAGTACCTATACCTTCCTTGAGAATGTACTTAGCGAGGTTGTTGAGCTGTTCCCATCGGAGCTTATCCACATCGGTGGTGATGAGTGTCCTAAGGATCGTTGGAAGGTGTGCGAGCATTGTCAGGCAAAAATGAAGTCTGAGGGCTTGGAGAATGAGGAGCAGCTACAGGGATATCTTGTTACCCGCATCGAGAAGTTCCTCAACACCAAGGGTCGCCGCATCATTGGCTGGGACGAGATATTGGAGGGTGGCGTAACACCTTCATCTACAGTGATGGCATGGCGCGGTGCAAAGATTGGTGCCTACGCCGCAGAGCATGGCCACGAGGTGGTTATGGCTCCACTCCCAATATGCTACTTCGACTTCTACCAGACCGAGAGCCGCGAGGGCGAGGGTCTACGCATCGGTGGTCACATCAACTTCGAGAAGGTATATAGCTGGGATCCATTGGAGGGTATCTCTGAGGAGGCACGCAAGAACATCATCGGCGTGCAGTGCAACCTCTGGTCAGAGTATTTGAAGGATATCAAGATGGTTGAGGGTCAGCTTCTTCCACGCCTTGGTGCTTTGTGCGAGGTGCAGTGGGCGAACGATCGTCGCGATGAGTCAACCATCCGTCGTAAGATGGAGTCTATGCGTAAGTTCTACGATGCAAATGGCTGGAACTACGCTCCATACTACTTCGAGGGCAGGAAGTAACGCAACTAATTAGTAGTATTAAATAAAATATCGCGGGATAGTACCAAAGCGTACAGCCCGCGATATCTTGTATAGGGGGGATGACTAAAAAGTAACTTAGCCAGCCCCAAGACTAAGAGAGTGAATAAAAAGATGTAGTTTTAGGCTTGCGAAGCCCGAA
>JAFXBB010000059.1 GCA_017521945.1 Alistipes sp.
ATCTCAAGGATAGCGGTTATACCATCATCCCCATCAAGGTAGAAGACGAGTTGCACTATGCCAACAACTATCTGGCTATAGCTCCTCGTCACATCATGGCTGTAGCCGGACAATCGGAAGAGTTGCAAGAAAACTTCAAACGCCACGGTGTTAAAGTTGAGTGGATTCCTCTCGAAAGCCTCATAGATGGCTATGGTGCAGCTCACTGTATGACTCAGGTATTGAGCCGTATAATTGTAGGTAAATAACAATCACCCCATACCACATAAATGATAAAAAGGAGACCGACCAAAAATCACTTTTTAGTCGGTCTTCTTTTCGTTATAAGGTGAATATGTTGTTATGTCGCAACTTTAACCCTCTTTATGCCCTCTTTAGAACCACTCCTCACGGTAGTTGTAGTTGTTGCGCAGCGTTTCGAAATCTTCCGAGTGGCTCTTCAAATGGTTGCTCTCCGTCTCGATATCGTAGCGCGAAGGTAGGGTAGTGCGAAGCTCATCCCACGATATAAGTTGTGGAGCAGTAGGAGTGATGCCTGTCGGATACCAGCTACATAGCGGAAAACCAAAGAATGAAGCTATCGCCCTTATGCACATTGCAGAGGCGTTTGCCTTGCCCTGTATTGAGTAACCAGCAATATGTGGTGTTGCAAGCGTAGCGTTCGAGAGTATATCGCGTGCAATATTTGGCTCCTCCTCCCAAACATCGAAATAGTAGCGATGACCACTCTCCAAAACTGCGCGGTTATCCGTAACACTGCCGCGCGAGGCGTTGATAATCGTGGCATTGGGGCGCATAGAGCCTATCAGTTCCCTATTTATAAGGTGGTGCGTAGTGTTATCCAGCGGTGTATGTAGGGTTATTATATCGCAGTTGTGCGCTATCTCCTCGATGGTATAGAACTCACCTCCCTCGCGCTCCTTGCGCGGTGGGTCACACTCCATAACACGAAAGCCCCAATGACGAGCGTATGTAGATACCAACGAGCCTACATTACCAACACCCACAACACCGAGTGTGTAGCTCTCTGGTGTGCGGTTGTCGTTAGCTGTTATGTGGCATAGTACGGCAGCTACCCATTGCAGCACGCCGCGGGCATTGCACCCCGGGGCAGAGCATACTATTATGCCATGTTCGCGGCAGAAGTCGAGGTCTATATGGTCTGTACCTATGGTTGCCGTAGCTATAATCTTAATGGTTGAACGATTAAGTAATGTTGCATTGCATCTTGTACGCGTGCGGATGATAAGCGCATCTGCATCCTTAACCCTCTCAGGGGTTATCTCCTTGGCTGGCAGATATGTCACCTCGGCATATCTATCCAATACGCCAGCGATGTAGGGTATCGCGCTATCGATAACTACTCTCATAGACTCTATTCATCTAAATTTTAGCAAATATATATAAAATATTCGAAAATAATTACTAATTTTGCATGATACTTAGCTATGTAGTAAATATTTTGCTCGGAGTATGGAGAATAAGATATTTGACCCTAATGGAGTGATACCTGATAATGGTAACTACTTCGGTATTCCGCTATCGCCCGATGAGGCTGCATTGGTGCTTATCTCAGCACCATGGGATACTACAGTCTCTCAGCGTGCTGGTAGTTCGTATGCACCAGATGCTATTATAGAGGCATCGCGCAAGGTGGACTTCTTTGAGCCTATGGCCCCATACAGCTGGCGTAAGGGTATCGCCACTGTCCCTATCGACTACACTCTTCAGGATATGTCGCACCGAATGCGTTCGGATGCCGAGCGTGTAATCAAGGTGCATGATGATATTGGCTCGTTCGCCTTTGACCACTTGGTATATGAGCGTAGGTTGCGCCGTGTGAATGAGGCTACCGAGCAGATGGTTGATAACATCTACAACCAATCCAAAGAGTGGCTCTCGAAGGGTAAGATTGTAGGTTTGGTTGGTGGTGACCAATCTACGGCCTATGGTCATATCAAGGCGGTTGCAGAGCATCATGAGAATATAGGCATTCTTCATATTGACTCTGGCTTGGATTTGCGCGGTGGCTACCATGGCTTTACATTGTCGAGCGACTCGGTGATGTTTAATGTATTGCGCGATATTAAGAGTGTCGATAAGCTCGTGGGTGTGGGTGTCAGAGCCTTTACTCCCGCAGAGTGGGAGATGGCGATAAACGACCCTCGCATCAAGCTCTTTACGGGTCAGCAGATGTGGGCGCAGCACTTCGAGGGTGTCAATTGGTCGTCTATATGTGATGATATCATCGCTGAGCTACCCGATAAGGTCTATGTATCGCTCGATATCGATGGTCTAACTATTGAGTGTTCTCCACATACAGGAACATTGGTTGCTGGAGGATTGCGCTTCCCCGAGGTCGTCTATCTCTTGGGTCGAATAGTTGACTCAGGTCGTAGCATAGTAGGTTTTGATCTCACGGAGGTTGTGCCAGACTTGGAGGATAAGACCGATGCGGCTGTTGCTTCGCGTTTGCTATACAATATATGCTCGATGGCACTAAAACATCACGATGCCCCCGAGGTATTATAATAATTGTCGAAAAATAATTATAGCGTATGTCAGTGTTTACAAAGTTCGGATGGGTAAAGCGTAATCATATCCTTACTCAACGAGGTAATAACTTCCTACAGGCACCATGGGCTGGAGGTGTAGTGTTGATTGCATGTGTGGTTGTTGCTATGTTGCTTGCCAATCTTCCTGCTACGGCTGAGTGGTATCACCATCTACTGCACATGGAGCTTGGTATTACTATTGGCGGAAAGCTCTTCCCTACAGCTATGAACTTGGAGAAGTTCGTAAATGATGGTCTTATGGTTGTATTCTTCTTCACCGTAGGTTTGGAGATACGCCGTGAGATGTCCGATGGAGCCTTGTCAACGCCAAAGAAGGCTATCTTGCCTGTAGTAGCGGCTATAGGTGGTATGCTTATGCCAGCACTCATCTATGCATCGTTTAATGGTGGTACTATTGTGGCAAATGGTTGGGGTATCCCTACCGCTACCGATATCGCCTTTGCCATTGGTATCATGTCGTTGCTTGGCGATAGAGTCCCAATCTCTTTGAAGGTCTTTCTTACAGCATTGGCTGTAGCGGATGACCTTGGTGCTATCATCGTCATTGCACTCTTCTATGGCGAGACTCCTAATTTCCTCTTCCTCGGTATTGCCGTGCTGATAATGATAGGTATCTACATCATGCGCCGTATGGGTGAGTTCCGTATTATGGCCTACCTTATCCCTGCCTGCGTTGTTTGGATACTCTTCTACTACTCTGGTGTTCATGCCACACTATCGGGCGTTGTTATGGCTATGCTTATCCCAACAAAGCCTCGCTATAGCCGTTCGTACTACCTCCATAAGGCGGATATTATAGAGAATGGTATAAAGAGTGCAGACAAGATTGAGAATGAGCATGAGGCTGAGGAGACGAGAATGTACTATATGCGCCGTATGACACAGATATCCAATGGCGCACAGGGTATGAGTCACCGTATGGAGCATCTTCTTATGCCCTATGTTAACTTTATCATCATGCCAATCTTTGCACTTGTAAATGCTGGTGTACATATCCCATCGGCTGAGTATTTCAATATCTTTGAGTACTCGCCAGAGTTGGGCTCCATAGGTATGGGTATCTTCTTCGGCTTGGTTGTGGGTAAGCCTCTTGGCATCTCGCTCTTTAGCTATTTAGCCGTTAAGTTGGGTATCGCTGAGCGCCCTGCGGGTGCAACATGGAAGATGCTTATTGCGGTAGCTTGTTTGGGCGGTATTGGCTTTACAATGTCAATCTTTGTGGATAACCTCGCATTCGATAAGGCTACGCATCAGGAGTTTATCGATATGGGTAAGATTGCTATCCTTATAGCATCAACGACAGCCGCTCTGTTGGGTTCGTTGATTATTATGCTTGAGGCTAAGAGCGAAGCTAAACATTAATAGATATTATATATGAAGAAGATTATATCAACTATTGTTGTGGCGCTCATTGTGGTATCTGTGGGTTGTAAGCCAAAGCAGACCGTAGTCGAGCCACCATTGATGCAGACAAGTGCAGACTCTATGTCTTATGTCATAGGTCTAAACCTCGGTCGTAACCTTATAGGTTTGGATTCGTTGCTTAACATAAAGGCTGTATGCGAGGGTGTGCGCGATGCTTATCTCTCTGAGCCTAAACTCAACGATGAGATGGCTCGTGCTGCATACTTGAAGTATATGAACTATGATGTTTATGAGCGTACCAAGGAGTTTGAGGCTCAGTTCTTGGCAGACCTACGCAAGCAGGATCGAAAGTTCGTGGCTACACACTCAGGTCTTACCTATAAGGTTCATGTCTTGGGTGATATGAAGAGTACTATCCGCAACAATCGCGATACTATCCGTATGTGTTATCGTGTGCTTGATCAGGCGGGTGGCGTGGTTGATACTACATATCTTAAGAGTGATACTCTTCGCATTGGTGTTGGCTCTATGCCTAAGGGTGTTATCGAGGCTACAAAGCTCATGGGTAAGGGTGGTCATATCGAGGCTTGGTTGCCTTCGACTCTCGCCTTTGGCTCGGCGGGATGCGACTCGCTTAATGTTAAACCAAACACCATGCTCTACTACGAGTTATGGTTGGTCGATGTTGAAAAACGATAATTTATTATAATATTACAATGAAGAAATTTTTATATGTGGTCATCGTGGCTATGACCGTTGCATCGTGTTGTAGAGATAATCGCTCGATGTACTTTGATTACTCTGATAAGCGTATTACAAACGACCCGACTGCAGAGTTTGATACACTATCCTATGCTTTAGGTATGAATCTTGGTCTAAGTCTGCATTTACAGCCTTCGGGTATCACTTTTAATCAAGATGTACTATATGCTGCTCTCGATGCTGAACTTTCAAAGGAGTTTATCGATTATGCCTCTTTTGAGGAGAACACCGAGCTACTACAGCGTTTCTCTTCGGAGCGTCTTCAGCCTTATAACATGGCTCAGTTCCGCAATAAGATGAACAAGCAGGATGATCCTAAAATCCTATCTGTTACAGTTAACCTTTTCGATAGTGAGTTTACCGAGGAGAGAGTCTCTGAGATATTTGGTCGCGATATTGCGAACTTTATCTACAAGGGTGCCTATCCATTGAATATGTATTGGACACGCAAGGCTATGGAGGAGGCATTCGCTGTGGAGTCGGAGGTTCTTCACGACTCACTCATGTCTCTTACCATGATGCAGATGCGAGGAGCTATCCAGAAGTATAATAAAGATGTATTACCTCAATATATGGCTGAGGCATCAAATAAGTGGCTTGCTGATATTGCAAACAAGCGAGGTGTTAAGGCTATGGTTGTTGATGAGGGTACGCTTTATTATCGTGTGGATGTTAAGGGTAACGATGTGAAACCTCGCGGGTTAAACGATACTATTACACTAAGCTATGACCTTTATACTCGTTCTGGTAAACTTGTCGAGTCGTTAGCAAAGCGCGAGGCTCAGATACGCGAGGCTTTGGAGCGTGCAGAGATGGAGATGGCAGATACCGTAACAAAATCTAAGTTTGAGCGTATCAAACAGGTGCAGCAGCTTAAGAAGCAGCTTGAGAACACCGAGAATTTGAGCATACCTGTATCTAAGGCGTTGTTGAAGGGTATGCAGTATGCTGTACAGAATATTGGCGAGGGTGGTGAGATTACCGTTTGGATGCCATCTTCACTTGCATTTGGCGAGCGTGGTAATCGCATTGTTTCCCCTAATGATGCTGTGGTTATGAGCATTAAACTAAAGAGGGTTAGCTATGGTCCAACAGATGAGGAGCTTGCTAATAATCAGGCACGCAAGGCACTTAAAGGCGTAGTTACAAGACCTCCAAAGCAGAAAGATGCTCAATTGAAGAGCGTCCCACCCAAGGGTGAGCAGAAGGTTGTGATTAAACCTGTTGAGCAGAAGTAATCTATCGTTTCCACAATAAATTAAGGGCTTGTCAAAAGAAGTGACAAGCCCTTAATTTATTGGTTGTACATTAGCGACGACGACCACCGCCACGCTTCATATTTTTCATCTGCTTTTGTAGCCCGCCACCTGCTACGGTCTTCATCATCTTGCGCGTTTGGTCAAACTGTTTGAGGAGCTTATTAACCTCCATTACCGATGTGCCTGAACCCTTTGCGATACGCTCTCTGCGGCTTGCATTGATAATCTCTGGGTTTTCGCGCTCGTAAGGTGTCATTGAGTCGATGATAGCCTCAGTCTGCTTAAATGCGTCATCTGGAATATCTACATCACGAAGCACCTTGCCCATACCCGGAATCATCGAAGCGAGATCCTTGAGGTTACCCATCTTCTTAATCTGAGCAATCTGGTCGCGGAAATCGTTGAAGTTAAACTGATTCTTAATGAGCTTCTTCTTTAGCTTGCGAGCCTCCTCCTCGTCGAACTGCTCCTGTGCGCGCTCAACAAGAGATACCACATCACCCATGCCGAGGATACGGTCAGCCATACGCTCAGGATGGAATACCTGCAAAGCATCCATCTTCTCGCCTGAAGAGATAAACTTCAAAGGCTTATCTACAACCGAACGAATAGAGATAGCAGCACCACCACGAGTATCACCATCGAGCTTGGTGAGAACAACACCATCGAAGTCAAGACGGTCGTTGAACTCCTTAGCTGTGTTTACTGCATCCTGACCCGTCATTGAGTCTACGACGAAGAGTGTCTCAGATGGATTTACAGCAGCCTTAATCTCGGTAATCTCAACCATCATAGCCTCGTCGATAGCAAGACGACCGGCAGTATCAACAATTACGGTGTTGTAGGAGTTTTGTCGTGCGTAGTTGATGGCGTTCTTAGCAATCTCCACAGGATTGTTGTTGCCTGGCTCAGTATATACCTCTACGCCTACTGTCTGACCAAGAATTTTTAGCTGGTCAATAGCGGCAGGGCGGTATACATCACACGCTACAAGCAACACTTTACGACCGCGCTTCTCCTTAAGCAATGATGCGAGCTTACCAGAGAAGGTTGTTTTACCTGAACCTTGAAGACCTGCAATAAGAATAACTGCTGGATTGCCCTCAAGTTTGATATCGGTAGCTGTGCCACCCATAAGTATTGCCAACTCATCGCGAACGATTTTTGTGAGCATCTGACCAGGCTTTACAGAGCGTAAAACATCCTGACCCATAGCCTTCTCCTTAACATCGTCGATGAACTTCTTGGCAACCTTGTAGCTTACATCGGCATCAATCAATGCGCGACGAATCTCTTTGAGCGTTTCGGCAACATTGATATCGGTGATTTTGCCCTCACCCCTTAGAATTTGAAACGAGCGTTCAAGTTTCTCGGTTAGATTTTCAAACATATCTTACTATCTTTTAATTTCTATTCTAAAATTGCGCGCAAAGATATAGAATATATCTTAATTTTACAACTCCCACACGCTCTTATACCACTCTGTCTCTACCCAATATGAGTTGAGAGGGGAGCTTGGTGCCGAGGTGGTAACTCCAGAGTATACCTCTATATTGATAGGGTATGTTCCGTATGAACCGTATGCAGAGTAGAACGAGTCGAGTGTATACTTCGCAATTACAGTTTTGTCGAGCTGTGTATTAAAGTCCTTTAGTGCATTACTATCTGTGGCTACTCTGTTTGCCCACTCCCCAAAGTCGAAGAAATAGTGAGGATTCTTACCCTCGTAGGTTTGTAGGGTCGAGACATCATCGATGCTTTGGGCGCTCTTGACCACATTTTTGGTTGCATCCTTAAGCGACTCAACCTCGTTGCAGTCATACACGGCAATAGACCCACAGCGTGAAGAGCGGTTGTATTCATCGCGGTAGTATAGATAATAGCTCTCGGCAGCTGCTGCGTAATCTGTCGTGTTGCCATCATCCTTAAAGAGGTGGGGCAGTGTTCGCTCATAAGGGAAGCCTTTACCCATAATCTCACAAGGTGATGCTATGATGTAGTTTGCTGAGTTTCGCAAATCATATATAGTCTCGATGTTTGACATGAAGCAGGCATCGAAGAGAATATAGTCGATATCAACGATACTATTATTGATACCTTCGGCAATCTCTGATGGGTTTACCTGAACATTACTCTCACCAAATGCGCGCGTAGTCTCTGCTCCAAAAGCTGGTTCAAAGAGCGGTTCTCTACAGCTTGATACTGCGACTCCGCTCGACCCATTGAGGGTCTCACGAGTAATCCATGCCTGACCATGACCTGCCAAGACCATACCATATCTCTTGGCAGGTGCATAGGTTGCCATCTTATTAATAATGGTGCTAATGAAGTCGGGAGATATGGGGTTGCCCTCAATGATTATCTCATCCTTGATTGTAACCTCCTCACACTCACCGCTTTCTATATCGTATTTAAGCTCTGCGATATATCCTTCGCTGCTTGACTCTTGGCGGAAATAGATTACACGGTTGTTGACTCCTAAGATACCTGTCTCTATGGCTGTCATGGCATCCTCTATATTCCCTTTGAAGTATCTGTTGAGACTTGTGCCAAAGAAGTAGAACATAAGTGTGTGTGTCGCCTCCTCTGCAGGTACGCCATACTGCTTTATTTCAATCTGCGCACTCTTATATCCCGATGCTGATAGGGTGATGGTGCCTTTACGCGTGTCGCCACTATTCTCTCCAACACTTACTCTAAGTAACCCCTCAGTGGTGCAGTCAAGAGCAGTTATCCAATCGACATTGCTGGTTGCGCTATACCTAACACTCTTGCCCTTGTCACTCTCGTCAAAAGAGAAATCTATCTCTACAACCTGCTGAGATTGTGAACATTGAATATCCGCATCGACTACAAATATTTTGAGTGGCGCTTCGGGTGTTCTGTCGCATGCCACAAATGCTGCTACTACTAAGAAGTAAGTGAAAATTCTACCAATAAATCTCATAGCTCTATTAAATAATATACATTCACGCAAAGATAATAAAAAGAATTGACAATGCACCATGAAGTGACCCCAAAAGTTTTTTGTCCAAACTTTCGGGGTCACTTCATTTTTCTGAGGTTGAAGAAAAAGATGTAGTTTTAGAACACCAAAATACACTCTTTATTCAGCCTCTTTATTCAGTCCTACAATAGGTACTCCAAAAAACTACTTCATCTCTGCAAAATACTTGTAGAAGTATGGTAGAGTCTCCAAGCCCTTATAGAATTGGTCAAGACCATAGCTCTCGTTAGGAGAGTGGATAGCATCCTTCGATAGACCGAAGCCGAGCAAAATAGACTTTATGCCAAGGATGTTCTCGAAACCAGAGATAATAGGAATTGAGCCACCTGAGTAGAATGGTAGTGGGGTGATGCCAAATGTTGTCTCCACAGCCTTCTCTGCAGCCTTGTATGCTGGAAGGTCGGTAGGCGATACATAAGGTGCGCCACCATGTAGGAACTCAACCTTAACCTTCACGCTCTTAGGTGCAATTCTCTTAAAGTGCTTCTCGAAGAGCTTTGCAATCTTCTTAAAGTCCTGATTAGGAACAAGACGCATAGAGATTTTAGCGTATGCCTTAGATGGAATAACCGTCTTAGTACCCTCACCTGTGTAACCACTCCAGATACCGTTAACATCGAGTGATGGACGGATACCAGTGCGCTCCATTGTTGTGTAGTCAATCTCACCTGCTACATCGCCCAAATCGAGTGCCTTCTTATACTCGTCAAGTGAGAATGGAGCCTTATTTAGTGCCTTGCGCTCAGCCTCAGAGAGGATGCGTACATCGTCATAGAAACCAGGGATAGTAACACGACCAAACTCATCGGTGAGTGATGCTACAAGCTTAGCGAGTACATTTGCAGGGTTAGCCACAGCGCCACCGAAGAGACCTGAGTGTAGATCCTTATCTGGACCTGTAACCTCAACCTGCATATAGGTAAGACCGCGCAAACCTGCAGTGATGGTTGGAGTATCAAGACCAATCATTGATGTGTCAGATACGAGGATAATATCAGCCTTGAGGAGCTTCTTATTGTCTGCGCAGAACTTGTAAAGGCTTGGAGAGCCAATCTCCTCCTCACCCTCAAGCATGAACTTGACATTGCATGGTAGCGAGTCAGTGGCAACCATCGCCTCAAAAGCCTTGGCGTGCATATATAGCTGACCCTTATCGTCATCAGCGCCACGACACCAAATTCTGCCATCCTTAATCTCTGGCTCGAATGGGTTTGTCTTCCACTCGTCGATTGGGTCCTCTGGCATAACATCATAGTGACCATAGACAAGAACAGTCTTAGCCTTTGGGTCGATAATCTTCTCGGCATAAACCACAGGGTTGCCCTCTGTAGGCATAACCTCCGCGCGGTCTGCACCAGCCTTTACAAGAGCCGCTGCTAACCACTCTGCGCAACGCACCATATCCTGCTTATGCAATGATGGCTGTGCGCTGATTGATGGGATGCGAAGAAGGTCGAAAAGCTCATCAAGGAAACGCTCTTTGTTTTGGTTAATGTAATCAATAGTTGCTTTCATAATCTATCTGTTTTAAGGTTTATTTATGCTTTTATGCTTTGCAAATTTGTTCTATTTCGGAAATGAAACGCTTGGCAAGGGTATCTGCTTCATCCATACTTTTAGCCTCGGTGTAGACGCGTATAATAGGCTCGGTATTTGACTTTCGTAGATGTACCCAATTCTCGGCAAAATCAATTTTTACGCCATCAATATCATTGACTCTTTCGTTTGAATATCTTGATTTTATCGTTGCCAAAATCTTGTCAACATCAATCTCTGGAGTAAGCACAATTTTGTTCTTAGATGCGTAGTATGCAGGGTAGCTCTTACGAAGCTCTGACATTGTCATATCAAGTCCTGCAAAATAGGTCAAAAAGAGAGCAACGCCCACCAAGGCATCACGACCATAGTGAAGCTCTGGGTAGATAACACCACCATTACCCTCGCCACCAATAATAGCTCCTGTCTCCTTCATCTTGGCTACAACATTTACCTCGCCTACAGCTGCTGCCGAGTATGAACAACCCTCGTAGCGAGAGGTGATATCGCTGAGTGCGCGTGAGGATGATAGGTTTGACACGGTATTACCCTTTGTGTGACGCAATATGTAGTCAGCAACAGCCACCAAAGTGTACTCCTCGACAAACATCTCGCCATTCTCCATGACAAATGCCAAGCGGTCTACATCTGGGTCAACAACTACACCAAGGTCTGCACCCTCGCGGCGTATAACATCAGATATTTCGGTGAGGTTTTCTGGTAGTGGCTCAGGGTTATGGGCAAACTCGCCTGTAGGCTGGCAATTTAGTTCTACAACCTCACACCCCAACTCTCGTAACAACGCTGGAATAACAACACCACCAACAGAGTTTACAGCATCAACGACAACCTTAAACTTGCGCTTGCGCACAGCCTCTACATCCACAAGAGGAAGGGCTAAGACCTGCTCTATATGCTTGGCGTTGAAATCCTCACGAAGTATAACTCTGCCAATAGCATCAATTGTAGGGTAGTCATACTCCACCTCCTCGGCTAATGATAGCACCTGCTTGCCCTCCTCATCATTGAGGAACTCGCCACGCTCATTTAGTAGCTTCAAGGCGTTCCATTGGCGCGGATTGTGCGATGCAGTTATAATGATGCCACCATCTGCCTTGTGTGTTATCACTGCCATCTCTGTGCCGGGTGTTGTGCATAGACCAACATTGATAACATCAACGCCACAGCCGAGAAGTGTACCCTCAACCAAAGAGTCTACCATGGCTCCAGAAATTCGAGCATCACGACCGACGACAACGGTGATGCGTCTATTTGGATGTTTAGACTTTATAAGACGAGAGTATGCGGTTGTGAACTTGACAACATCAATAGGTGTTAGGTTGTCGGACTGCTTGCCACCTATGGTGCCGCGAATGCCTGATATCGATTTTATAAGAGTCATACTATTGCTAAAAATATTATCGTTACTTAAAAAACGCTGCAAAAGTTTTGCTATTTCTGACAAAATTACTAATTTTACGCGAATATTAAAAATATAATGAGTATAATTTATTTCAAGATATGAGAACAATACCATCTTCTGAGCTGATAATCAATGGTGATGGCTCGATTTTCCATCTTCATCTTAAGCCTGAACAGTTGGCTGATATCGTTATACTTGTGGGCGATCCTGGTCGTGTGGCAATGATTGCAGAGTATTTCGATACTAAGGAGTGTGAGGTCTCAAACAGAGAGTTCCTCACCATAACAGGAACATACAAGGGTAAGCGTATGACCGTTATGTCAACAGGCATAGGTATTGGCAATATCGATATCTGTGTTACGGAGCTTGATGCCCTTGCTAATATCGATTTCCAGACTCGTCAGGTTAAAGATAGTTTCCGACAGTTGACACTCGTGCGTCTTGGTACATCTGGAGCTATACAGCAAGATATTGAGGTGGGAGAGGTTATATTCGCTCGCACATCACTCGGTTTTGATGGATTGCTCTCATATTACGCGGGTCGCGATGCTGTGTGTGATTTGGCTCTTGAGAGGGCTTTTGAGCAACACACAGAGTGGTATAGCAAACTGCCTGCTCCATATTTTGTGAATGCTGATAAGGAGCTGTTCGAGCTATTCAAGGACTCCACGCGTGAGGGTATTGCCATAGCTGCGCCGGGTTTCTATGCTCCACAGGGTCGTTGGGTGCGTCTTCAGCCACATGATATGAAGCTCAACGAGAAGATTGAGAGTTTCAAATTTGGCGAGCGCCGTATCACAAACTTCGAAATGGAGGGTTCGGCACTTGCTGGTCTTGCAGCGCTCCTTGGTCATCGTGCGGCCACAATATGTACAATCATCGCTCAGCGTGTAGCAAAGAGTGCCTGCACCGACTACAAGCCCTTTGTTCGTCGCATGATTGAGATGGCATTGGATAAACTCTCTACATTTTAATCGAATATATAAACAAAAATAAATAAAACTAATACAACTATGAAATTTACAGTATCAAGCTCTGCGCTTTTGACGCTACTTTCAACAACTGGTAAGGTTATCAGCAACAAGAACACACTCCCTATCCTTGACTACTTCTTATTGGAGCTTAAGGGAAATGAGTTGACTGTTACAACATCAGACCTTGAGACCACTTTGGTTGGTCACATATCTGTTGATAATGTAGAGCGTGAGGGCGTTATTGCTGCCCCTGCAAAGCTTATGCTTGACTCATTGAAGGAGTTTCCAGAGATGCCTCTTGAGTTCGATGTGAACGATACAACATGGGAGATTAAGGTGCGTTGGGCAAGTGGCTCACTCTCTATCCCGGGTGCAAGTGCTGTGAGCTATCCAGCTATGCAGACTATCGGTGCTGAGCGCAAGGAGATTCTTCTCGATGTAGATATGCTTATTGCAGGTATCAATAAAACAATCTTTGCCACAGCTGACGATGAGCTTCGTCCTGTGATGAATGGTGTATATTTCAACTTCGAGGAGGGTAAGGTAACATTCGTGGCTACAGATGCTCACAAGCTTGTGCGCTCAGTTGCAGAGTGCCCAGATGTGGATTTCAACGCATCGTTCATTCTTCCTAAGAAGCCTGCAAACTTGTTGAAGGGTGTTCTTCTAAAGGAGGAGGAGCCTATACGCGTTTCGTTCGATGCTAAGAATGTATCATTTGAGTTGAAGAATCATCAGTTTGTTTGCCGCCTTATCGAGGGTAACTATCCTAACTACAACGCTGTAATTCCATCAGCAAACCCTAACAAGGTGCTTGTTGACCGTGTTGAGCTTGTGAATGGTATCAAGCGCGTTGCGGTATGTTCTAACCCAACAACAAACCTTATCCGTATGGATATCGCCGATAATAAGATTAGCCTTGCAGCGCAGGATATCGACTTCTCTGTATCTGCAAACGAGACCATCTCTTGCAGCTACGAGGGTCAGCCTGTGACTATAGGCTTCAAGTCTACATTCCTCGTTGAAATACTCAACAACATCGATAGCCCAACCGTTGTTATTGAACTTGCAGACTCAACGCGCGCAGGTGTCTTCAAGCCTGTATATGATGATAAGAAGGCCACTGAGGTGTTGATGTTGCTTATGCCGATGATGATTAACGCATAATTTCTTGTGATAAGGCATCATCTACTGCCGCTAACAAATTGTTGTAGCAATGGGCAGTACGCCAAGTACAGCCCATCGCTCCAAAATTTGCCGAGCGTTGTATCTAATGCCTTCTGACAAGAAATTTGGTCTCACGCTTGGTGAAGTGTGCGCGTGTTTCGCTTGTCCCAATCGACAACTAAAGTTGTGGGACTTGATAAGTTACTATAAGTTTCGATGGGTTTATATGAGTTTTATAGCAACTCATATTAACATATATTAACCCATTCATAAAAAGGTATAGTCTTTTAACCATTACTAATTACTAATTCTTACTGCAGTGAACTTAAAACTTAAAAGACCGATAATATTCTTTGATCTTGAGACTACGGGTGTTGATACTGCAACAGATCGCATTGTCGAGATTTCGATGGTCAAGGTGGGTGTCGATGGAACTAAGACCGTAAAGACACGACGCATAAACCCTGAGATGCACATCCCAGAGGTGGCAACGGCGGTGCATGGCATCACTGACGAGGATGTAAAGAATGAACCTACATTTCGTCAGATAGCTAAGTCGTTGGCAGCATTTATCGAGGGGTGTGACTTTGGAGGTTTCAACTCCAATCGCTTTGACTTGCCTATGCTTGTTGAGGAGTTTATGCGTGCTGGTGTGGAGGTTGATTTTTCGCGCCGTAAATTTGTGGATGTGCAGACAATCTTTCATCGTAAGGAGCAGCGCACATTGGTGGCTGCGTATAAGTTCTATTGCGATAAGGATTTGGAA
>JAFXBB010000060.1 GCA_017521945.1 Alistipes sp.
CACATAATTATTGGTGGTATTACCATCCGTTTTCTTATCTCTGATATGATGAAGATTGTAGCTTGTCGGAACAGACAATCTTACTTTCCATTTGTATGACTCGTATGATACCTCAGGAGCGAGGTAGGTATTCAATAAGGAGAAGTTTACATCATTCTGCATCACATATGGCAACTCCAATCCGGTGAGGCTACTCATCGAGTCGTGGTAATTGAAATCTACTCCACCACGGGCATATACTCTCAAACGACCGAGTACCCAGCCGTAACGGGCTTCCGTTACCGAGCGAAAGTCTCCGCTTGTAATATCCTGCACAGCGTTTTCGGTTCCAGAAATAAATAGAGAGAGAGGCTTGTAAGAATATCTGTTTCGAGAAGATACAGTAAGAAGATTATTATCGATACGCTTTACAAGTTGCAAGTCATTTGTCGCGCTGAAAGATGGTGTCTCTGTCTTTTGAGAAAGCGACATAGTACCACTGACGTTTGATCTTGCGCTATTCCAATCAGCATCGATGTATAGATTATCTTTGAGAAATATTGTAGGACGGTTTACCTGCAATGCCCATTGCCCGTTCAGCCGATGCGCTTGTGTACGCATTGAATTACGCTCTATGAACGAAGGTATGTCATCGTCGAAATAGTCAGTCTCATACCCTGTCAAATAATCCAGTCTATCCCCTTCGTATGTGAGATTGAATTTCATATCCTTGCTTTCTCCTATATGCCAAGAGTTAGAGGTATTGGCAAGAATTGAGCAATTATCCCTAGTACGACTCTCGTCAATCGGAGAACTCGATATGCCGATATTGATATAATCATCCCAAAGCTTATCTACATAGCCATTGCCGAAGATATCATTGTCAATATGTTGTGTGCTTTGAGAAGCTGGGTTCCATCCTGTGTTATTTACACGAATACTTTCCATATTCTGCCACTTGCCAGCTATGCGCATTGCAAATGCAGATGCATCGTACAGCAATGGGGATAGACCGACTCCACCATTGAGAATAGCAATCCAGCGATGTCGAGCCTCTTCTTTAAGTTTAATATTCAGTCCTGCCTGCCGTGAGAACTCAAGCCCTTTTAACACTTGCATAGGTTGATGGTTCTCCAACACCTCTACACTTGCCACATCCGCAGGGTTTATATTCTCTGTGGCGATACCGTAACGATCGTCCATAAAATCCGAGCCATCAATGTAAAACTTGTTGATAGGCTCTCCGTTATACTTTATCTGCCCGTTGTCCTCAACCTTTATACCCGGTAAGCGTTTGAGAACATCTGCAATCTTCTTGTCCTCCGCAGTAGCATATTTGCTCATATAGTATGATAGCGTGTCGCTACGCTGCTCAATATCTGGTGCCTTGATAATGACATCACGCAATTGGGTAGGTTGAGAAACCATATATATAGTATTATTCGACTGTATTTCAGAAATATTTATTTCTTGAGATTTATATCCCATACACTGAAATCGCAGAAGTTCTGCCACAGATACATTATACCTGATACAATATTCTCCTTTGTCGTTGGCTATAGTGTACTGATAAGAATTATCTGATGAGTCTTTGACTTGTACGATTACTCCCGCTATCGGAGAGTTATCCTCTTTGTCAAGAACTTTGCCGCTTATCTCTCCAGTCTGACCATAGGACACAGTCAGACCGAGAAACATTGCTATTATTATGGCTATAAATTTCATAGGAGCATGTTTAATAATTCTTCCAATCGGTTTCTATATAGTCGTAAGTCAATTCACGAGGCTTGTTCAAGTCTTCACGAGCTTCTCCATTACTCGTAACATTCACTTTTATACCACTCACTGTTTCAAGGTAGCCCAAAGGATTGGTGTCATAACGATGTTTTGCCTGATAAAACTTTACGCGAGAGGTCTTGTTATACTGCACCTCCGGTATGGTTATAGGACGGTCTACTTTAGAGTTGATACCGACACAGGTAAATGAATAGTGGTCATCAGCATCACGCACTTCCATAATAAAGCCTGGCAATCCTCCGAATTTCCAAGGACCGTCAGCAACAGGTATCTCATCAGTGTAGTATGCTGTATACTCCCTGCCACGGAAACTGCATTTTGCACTCTTGCACTGATAACCGAGAATCTCTTTGGTCTCATCAGTCAAAGTCCACTGCTGTTCAGGAATAAGTTCCTCTACAAGAAACCAGTCGGTGGCAATCTTATCAGTCATGGTAAATTTACCCGTCGGATAGTTCTTATAGATGGAATAGGTCTCACCACCGATGTAACGATCAGGATTTGCTTCTATCTGTCCTGTAGTAGATACTCGAAGGAGAGAGTCTATCTGCATAGCTCGATAGCTTGAAAATTTTGATATGCCATAACCAACTTGGAGTATCATACGGTCGGTGGATTCAGAAGTTATGTCTGTAGTATCACGCAAGAAGCGATAGTCATACATAAATTCCATAACTCCTTTGGCTATCTCCTTATGCTCTGCTGCTGAAGCCGAATTGGCAAACATTCCGCCACCCTCTACTCTGATAACCTGAACATTCTGTGCGTAGCCCGCAATTATTGTAGCGAGGCTGAGCATCATTGTAATTGTAATCTTTTTCATACTTCAATTCTTTTTAAGTTTCTAAAGGCAAAGTTAAGGTGCTGTGTCTTTGGGCAGAAAAATAATCATTACTCTAAAATTGGGAATTATTACTAAATTATTACCGAACGTGTTATTTGCCCTTTGGATATTCTCCGAACAAGATAATTACGTTAATTTTGCAGCATGGAAAAGAGAATTAAGATACTGCATTGGTTAACTATTGTAGCCATTATTGTCTTCTGTATGATGCAATGCTATTGGCTATACAACCGTTATATATATACATTGGAGAGCTACGAAGATGAGTTATACAACAGTGTTCTTGATG
>JAFXBB010000061.1 GCA_017521945.1 Alistipes sp.
ATCAGCGTTGGAGGTAGTACTCACAGTGCTTCACGCCGGTGGTAAGTTTGACAAGGGTAGCTATAAGGTCTCTGGCGGTCTTCATGGTGTGGGTGTGTCGTGTGTTAATGCGCTCTCAACGCTCCTTATTGCAGAAATTCATCGTGGCGGTAAGATCTATCGTCAGACCTACTCTAAGGGTGTGCCTACATCACAGGTGGAGATTGTTGGCGACTGCGAGGATCGCGGTACGACCATCACCTTTAAGCCAGACGGCTCAATCTTCACTCTAACCACTGAGTATAAGTTTCAAATCTTGGCAAACCGTCTTCGTGAGCTTGCATTCCTAAATAAGGGCATTCACCTCACCTTGACAGATATGCGAGTTAAGGATGATGAGGGCAATCCTCTCTCGGAACACTACTACTCAGAGCATGGACTATCGGAGTTTGTGGAGTATCTTGATGCCACACGCGGACAGAAAATCATCGAGAATATCATCTACCTTGATACCGAGGAGAGTGGCGTGCCTGTGGAAGTCGCTATGCAGTACAACGACTCATACTCTGAGAATGTACACTCCTATGTAAATAATATCAACACTATTGAGGGTGGTACTCACCTCACTGGTTTCCGTTCGGCTCTTACTCGTACCTTGAAGAAGTATGCCGAGGATAGCGGTATGTTGGCTAAGCTTAAGTTTGATATCAATGGTGATGACTTCCGTGAGGGTCTCACAGCGGTTATCTCAGTTAAGGTTGCAGAGCCTCAGTTCGAGGGTCAGACAAAGACTAAGCTTGGTAACGATGAGATTGCTGGTGCTGTAAACCGCGCCATGTCAGCAGCTTTGAGCAACTATTTGGAGGAGAACCCTAAGGATGCTAAGGCTATTGTTCAGAAGGTTATCCTTGCGGCTCAGGCTCGCCATGCTGCGCGCAACGCTCGTGAGGCTGTGCAGCGCAAAACTGTATTATCAGGTGCTGGTCTTCCCGGTAAGTTGGCTGATTGTACAAGCCGCGACCGCTCTATAGCAGAGATTTTCTTTGTCGAGGGAGACTCTGCGGGTGGTACTGCAAAGCAGGGTCGCGACCGTAATTTCCAAGCTATTATGCCTCTGCGTGGTAAGATTCTCAATGTTGAGAAGGCTCAGGAGCATCGTATGTGGGAGAACGAGGAGATTAAGAATATGTTCACAGCGTTGGGCGTATCTATAGGTACAGCAGAGGATAGCAAGGCACTAAATCTTGAGAAGCTACGCTACGATAAGATTATTATCATGACCGATGCCGATGTTGATGGTTCGCATATCGCAACGCTTATGTTGACCTTCTTCTTCCGCAAGATGAAGGCACTTATTGAGAATGGACATATCTACATCGCTACCCCACCTTTGTACCTTGTTAAAAAGGATAAGCAGGAGCGTTACTGCTGGACAGAGAAGGAGCGTGATGATATCAGTGCAGAGTTTGGCTCTAAGGGTGTTCATATCCAGCGATACAAAGGTCTTGGTGAGATGAATGCACAGCAGTTGTGGGACACAACAATGAATCCTGAGACTCGTATTCTTCGTCAGGTTACCGTAGAGAACGCTGCAGAGGCCGACCATATCTTCTCAATGCTTATGGGTGATGAGGTACCCCCAAGACGAGAGTTTATTGAGAAGAATGCGCACTACGCAAATATCGATGCTTAGTAATAACAGGGGTTGCGCTTTTAGGTGTAACCCCTTTTCATATAATAATAACCAAACGATTATGAAGGTAACAGTAATTGGCGTTGCAGGAGGCACTGGATCAGGCAAGTCAACACTTGTAAAACGCCTGCAGGAGGCTTTTAAGGATGATGATGTAGCCACACTATGCCACGACTACTACTATAAGGCTCATCCTGAGCTAACATACGAGGAGCGCACAAAGCTCAACTATGACCATCCCGCTGCATTTGATACAGATATGCTTGTAGAGCATATACGCGCTCTTAAGTCTAATGTTCCTATTGAACATCCGGTATACTCTTTTGTTGAGCATAACCGCACAGATGAGCGTGTCTTGGTAAAGCCATCAAAGGTTATTATTGTTGATGGCATCCTTATCTTTGAACATAAGGAGCTACGCGAATTGATGGATATCAAGGTATTTGTTGATACAGATGCTGACCTACGCCTTGCACGCCGTATTCTTCGCGATGTTTGCGAGCGAGGTCGTACGATGCAGTCTGTCATCGACCAATATACAACAACCGTAAAGCCCATGCACGAGGAGTTTGTTGAGCCATCGAAACGATATGCCGATGTGATTATCCCTGAAGGAGGTTTTAACTCTGTGGCTGTGGGCATGCTAATCCAAAATATTCGTTCACTAATAGAAAATGAATAATACTATGCGCAAACTAACACTTTTATTCGCACTACTTGCAGCAATATTCAATATTGGATGCAAGAGTAATACACTTCAAAATAACTATCTCGTTTTAGCATCGGAGGATGTAATGTCGGATGAGGCGTGGAAGGAGGTTGCAAACACAATTGCACTCAAGCATAATGCCGAGGTTGTAACCTTCGTAGAGTTGCCACGCGAGGCGTTGGATGCTCTTCGCAGCAACAACCCTCGATATGTTGCCATTGTAGATATGCCAGAGAATATCGGTCGCGACTATGTTATCGACCTACACATGATGTGTCGTGAGGTTGATAATGATATCTATGGTGACTTTATGTGGGGTATTATTACAGGCTACGATGCAGCGGCAGCCATGCGTATGGTGGACAATAGCACCGAGCCTCTCCTTGTCAAGGATGCTGTTGCTACAATCATGGAGCTAAACTCAGCAAAGTGGTTTGATAACTACGCATGGGTCGACGATCATACACGAGGCTTGTGGGGTTATAAAAATGGTCGTAATGGTGAAATTATGACCGATACCGTTACTAAGGAGCAGGTGTTGGATAAGTTCAAGGAGCTATATGAAGCGTATGATCCCGATTTGATTGTTACAGCGGCTCATGCAACACAGCAGAATCTTGAAATGCCATACTCGTTGGGACATATCAAGCCACGCAATGGTAAGCTATATACTCAAAATATCTTTACAGGCGAGGAGTGTGATATCGTAGAATCTGGCAAGCGCCGAGTATATACAGCTGTAGGTAAC
This sequence comes from Alistipes sp., assembly GCA_017521945.1. GTDB lineage: Bacteria > Bacteroidota > Bacteroidia > Bacteroidales > Rikenellaceae > Alistipes. The sequence goes on from JAFXBB010000061.1 coordinate 3,130, forward strand.
TGCCTTATTGGCGATATGAACAATACAAATGAGAGCATGGCTGCAGCGTGGATGAATGGCTCGAATGTGGCAACTATGATTGGCTATGTGGTTACCACATGGCATGGTCGCAGTGGCTGGGGCGCACTAAAGTATTGGGTTACAAACCCTGAGCGTTACACATTGACGAATGCTGTCTATATCAACCAGCAGGATTTCCTACATCAGCAGAACGAGTGGTATCCTGAGCTTATTAATGAGCGATATGAGTACTGCGATAAGTTTATGGAGGAGTTGACAACAGCCGCAAATCGCCTCTCTGAGGTTTTGGGTCGCGAAGTTGATATGAACAATGCGGCAGATTGGGACATGATGGGCTTCTGGCACGACAGAGATGTGTTGGTTTACTATGGTGACCCGATGTGGAAGATAAACTTGCAGAGTGTTGAGAAGGAGAATGATTACACTGTTAACTCAAGCGTTAGAGCAGATAAATGTGTTGTAACCATCACTACCGGCGCAAACTTCTCATTGGAGCGTATGGCGGGTGATAAGTTCAAGCAGGAACATGTCCTTGATCTTCCATTCTCATACATCTTCCCTGAGCGTCTTGTAAATCCTCGATTGGCTGAGGGTGAGAGCTGGGATGCTGTTGTTGATGAGAACTTTATCTTGGTTTACAACCCAGAGTTCGAGCCAAACTCAACATACGAGATTGTAATCGAGATTGGCGAGTAACCTCGAACAGAAAGTGGAGATGACAAAAAAAGTAAATAAGCCATCCCCAATGTGCTATGAATAAAAAGATGTAGTGTTAGCTTGCGAAGAGACAAATAAGCCTAACACTACATCTTTTTTATTTAGCCTCCTCAATTGTTTATCCTATAGGCACATCTTATAGATGCGCACCACATCCTCTTGGGTAAGTGTCTTGAAGCCCTTGATATCCCCATAGCGGCAAGCCTTCTGAGCCATTAGTTCAAAGTCCTCACACTTGATGCCCACCTCACTAAATGTACGATGTAGACCGAGGGTCTCGAAGAAAAAGAGTTCAGTTTGCCGAATGCTCTCCTCGGCAATGGTCATCTTATCCTGCTTTGAATCGATACCAAAAACATTTACGCCATACTGTACGAACTTGTCAACCGTCGTTGGGTCTAAACAATACTTCATCCAGCGTGGTGTGAGTATTGCCAAGCCCAAGCCATGGGTGATATCGTAGAGAGCCGAAAGTTCATGTTCCATAGGATGACAGCTCCACGCCTTACGCTTACCACCATTTATAAAGCCGTTGATAGCCCATGATGATGCCCACATAAGATTGGCGCGTGCCTCATAGTTATTTGGCTCTTGAATGGCCACAGGTGCATACTTAACCACAGTCTTTAGCAGCCCCTCCATCATGCAGTCAAGCATATATAAATCCTTCTGCGTATTGAAATAGACCTCAATAATATGCGACATAATATCCGCGGCTCCGCAAGCTGTCTGATACTTACTCACTGAATATGTTAGTGTAGGGTCAAGGAACGACACCTTAGGTAGAAGTGGCTGAGCAAGACGACCAAGCTTATCGCCGGTTTCAAGATTAGAGATAACACCTCCAGTATCCATCTCTGAGCCAGTGGCCGCAAGAGTGAGAATGGTTACAATTGGTAAAGCCCTCTCGATAGGCTTGGCATTAGCACCGAAGAACTCCCATGCATCATGCTCAACACATGCGCCTGCAGCCATAAACTTTGTGGCATCTATAGTTGAGCCGCCACCAACAGCAAGCAACACATCAATACCCTGCTCCTTGCATATCTTCACTCCATCTCGAACTGAGTCAATACGGGGATTAGGCTCGATGCCCGAAAGTTCGAATATCTCCATCTCGGCACTGCGCAACTCTGTGATAACTCTATCATAGAGTCCATTGCGTTTGATTGAGCCACCACCATAGGTTAGAAGAACTCTTTTACCAAATCGAGTTAACTCCTTGCCGAGATTGCCAAGTTGATTTTCGCCAAAATATACCTTGGTTGGTATGTTGTAAATAAAACTATTCATAAGACACAATGTTTATGTTATAACACAAAGGTACGAAAATTATCTTAATACTATCCTACATATCACTTTTTTTACTATCTTTGCGACGCATTTTTGCATTAACCGATTCAGTTCATAATTTATGTTGAGTAGAAGATTGCTCAGAGTAAAGGTTGCAAAGAGCCTTTACGCACATCTTAAGTCAGGCTCCGATAACCTTCGTGCTTCGGAGAAGAACCTTGTTGAATCTATAGACAAAGCCTACGACCTATACTTTCAAATGATGTCACTCGTTGTGGAGGTAGCTCGTTATGCAGAGGGTCGTATTGAGCTTGCCAAGCAGAAGAAGTTGCCTACATACGAGGATTTGAACCCCAATCGTCGTTTTGTAGATAATGCCGTAATTCACCTTATAGCAAACAGCGACTCGATAAATGACTATATTGCTGAGCGTAAGCTATCGTGGGCAATGCAGCAGGATGCAATTCGTGATGTATTCAATCGCCTTGTGGAGACCGAGTTCTATAAAGAGTATATGTCTGCGCCTGTTGTTACCTTCACAGACGATAGAAAGTTTATCGAAGAGTTCTTTCAGTGGCTTGAGGAGGACGAGGCAATGTTGGACATTGTAAACGATATGTCTTTGCTTTGGACTGACGACTACGGCTTTGCTCTCTTTATGGCAATGCGTACGGTGCAGAACCTAAAGCGCAGCCATACCGAGGTTAAGGTGTTGCCTAAGTTTAAGAGCGACGAGGATCTTGAATTTGCTAAGCGCCTATTTGTTAAGTCTTTAGTAGATTATGAAGAGAATCAGGAGATTGTGGATAAATACTCAAAGAATTGGGATGTTGAGCGTGTGGTTTTTATGGACTCACTTATCATCAACATCGCTATAGTGGAGCTTACACATTTTGACTCTATCCCTGTTAAAGTTACACTTGACGAGTGGATTGATATCTCCAAGTACTACTCTTCACCAACAAGTTCCAACTTTGTAAACGGTGTATTGGATAAGATTGTTGCTGATTTTAGCGCAGAGGGCAAGATTAAGAAGAGTGGTCGCGGACTACTATAACTATCGCTATGAAGCGTAAATGGGTATTAATTATTCTCGCTATCATCGCAGCTGTTGGTCTAACGCTTAATCTAATAGCTCTCATCGAAGATAAAACAACAAAGTGTGAGAGTGTGCAATCAACCGAGTATAACGGTTTGGTTGCTGAGTATAGTGGTGAAGGCGTTTGTGAAGTAATTGTGGATATGGGCTATGTATTTCGCTCATCTACAGTGGTTGAGACAATACGAATAGTTAACAATAGTGCTACCCCACTTGTTCTGTTGGACTATTCGACACAGTGCCGATGTATGTGGCTTAGCTTTGAGCGAGAGCCTATAGCTGTTGGAGCGTATAGAGATATAGAGCTAACCTTTGACTCAAGAGGTGAGTGGGGAACGGTTGGCAACTATATGGAGATTACAACATCTAAGGATGATGCCCCTGTAGTGCTGTGGATTGGTGCCGAAATAGAGTAGAAATTGGCAGAATAGTGCAACTCTATTTGAGAGTACAATAAATATGTGTATATTTGCGTTTTGGAATTACATAATATAACTAATATAGACTATGAATTTACTTTTTATTGATGGCGAGGTTGTAGAGGCTGCAACTGAGACAATTGCAAACAATGAGGTTATCACTATCGCTGAGGAGCCTACTGCTGCTACTGAGACCGCTACTGCTCAGGCTGCTCCAGCTGGTAGCGGATCTTTCTGGATTATGATTATCGCGATGATTGCTATCATGTACTTCTTCATGTGGCGTCCAGAGTCAAAGCGTCGTAAGCAGATGGAGAACTTCCGCAACGGACTAAAGAAGGGTG
>JAFXBB010000062.1 GCA_017521945.1 Alistipes sp.
TGTGAAGATAGATGGGTTGAGGGTTATACCCTGTGGTACACCCTCAATTATAACGCCCACACTCTCGGCATGTGATGCCCCAAATATGGTGATGCGTAGTATCTCTCCAATGCTATTGCTCATTTGCTCCAGCTTTCAGTAGCTCCAAATCATCGAAGAATGATGGATAACTCTTCGATACGCACTCTCGATTTTTGATATTTAGCGGCTCTGCAAGGCGTAGCTCGGTGATAGCGAGTGACATAGCTATGCGGTGGTCGTCGTGGCTATCTACCTCTGCTACCACAGGCTCGCCGCCCACGATGCGCATAACATCCTCCTCGTAGTCCAGCTCTATATCGATGCCAAGTTTATTGTACTCTCTCTTAAGTACCTCACCTCTGTCGCTCTCCTTGCCTCTTAGGCGGGATATGCCCTTGATTATTGATACCCCCTTAGCTGCTGCTGCAAGGGCTACAAGTGCGGGGAATAGGTCTGGGCAGTGTGTTGCATCGAAGTCAAATGCCTCCAACTCTCTGTGTGCTACAGTGATGCTGTTTTCCTCGCTTATAAGTGATGCTCCGGCGCGTTCCAAGGCACGACATATAGCGGTGTCTGCCTGTCGCGAGAGCATTGATATATTCTTGATTGTAACCTCACCGGCGATAGCTGCTGCGACCATAATGGCTGCAGCACTGCTCCAGTCGCTCTCAATGGTGTAGTCTACACCGGTGTACTGCTGACCTGCCTCGATGTAGAATTGTGAGTAGTCGCCCTCGTTGTACATCACCTCCACACCAAAACGCTCGATGGTGTCGATGGTCATATCTATATATGGTGTTGATACAGCGCCATTTACCTCTATGGTTGTGTCGCGCTCAGCCATAGGTAGGGCTATGAGTAGTCCTGTGACAAACTGTGATGACATAGAGCCATCTACCGTAACCCTTCCACCGCGTATTGGGCCGCATACCTCAATAGGGAGTCTGCCACCTCCGTCGCGTACGGTGACACCAAGTTCCTGAAGAGGCTCAACCATCATCGACATAGGTCTATGGCGCAGTGTCCCCTCGCCCTCGATGGTGATAGGGTTGCCAATCAGTGATGCGATAGGTGTGAATAGTCGCGCTGCGAGTCCTGATTCGCCAACATTAAGCGTCGTGTCGACAGGGTTTATGCCGCCTTCAATCACGAGTGTGTTGTCATCGATAATCTCTACTTTTGCACCGAGACGCTCAATCGTTGATATCGAAGAGCGGGTGTCGCGGCATAGCTCAATGCCGCGAAGCGTTGTGCGACCAGATGCAAGAAGTGCAACTGCTAATGCACGCTGGGCATAGCTCTTTGAGCAGGGTGGGGTAATCTCTCCCTTTAATCTATTCCCTATGGGAATCGTACAATCATCCATATAATAAGTATAGTGAACTATTTACAACTATTCGTCATCGTCATCGTCATCATCGTCATTCTGCTGAGGTATGTGACCCAAGGCACGCAATGCCTCCTCGCGCTCACGCTCCTCCTGCTCGCGCTGTTTACGCTTCATCTGAGGTGAGGTGCGAAGCTCGAAGTTGCGACCCAGATACACGCGACGCACCATCTCATCGTTTGCTAAATCCTCGGCGGTACCCGTTTTGAGGATTTTACCCTCGTAGAGTAGGTATGTACGGTCTGTGATGGCGAGGGTCTCATCGACATTGTGGTCAGTGATGATAACGCCGATATTCTTATCCTTGAGTGTTCCTACAATACTCTGAATATCCTCCACAGCGATAGGGTCAACACCGGCAAAAGGCTCATCAAGAAGGATGAATGATGGGTTGATAGCAACGGCACGCGCAATCTCCGTGCGGCGACGCTCACCACCCGAAAGCTGGTTACCATAGCTCTTGCGTACCTTCTGCAGACGAAACTCCTCGATAAGGTTTTCTACGCGCTCGCGCTGATACTCTTTTGAGTATTTTGTCATCTCCAGTACGGCGCGAATATTGTCCTCAACAGAGAGGTGGCGGAATACCGAAGCCTCCTGTGCAAGATAACCTACACCCATCTGGGCGCGGCGATATACGGGTAGTGATGTAATATCGGTAATTATGCCTTCGTTGTTTTCAAGGAAGATGCGTCCCTCGTTAGGTTTAATAAGACCTACAATCATATAAAATGTGGTGGTCTTACCTGCACCATTAGGACCCAAAAGTCCCACAATCTCTCCTTGGTTGACATCAATAGAGACATGATTCACGACAGTGCGTGATTTATAGGATTTTACTAACTCGCTTGTGAAAAGTCGCATTGTGTTATTACAAAATTTTTGTAAGTTTTTTGCAAAGTTATTACATTTTTACAAAAAAAGATATTATATTTGGGTAAATTTTCTACACAACGAGTAATTATGGACACCGAAAAGGGAGGATTATTACACGAAAAGCTACGCGAGTACTTTGGTTTTTCTTCGTTTAAGGGCAACCAAGAGGCGGTTATTAAGAATGTGCTTGATGGCAAGGACACCTTTGTTTTGATGCCTACGGGAGGTGGTAAGTCGTTATGCTACCAGCTACCTGCGCTCATTATGGATGGCGTTGCAATCGTCATCTCGCCGCTTATTGCATTGATGAAGAACCAAGTGGATGCGATGCGAACTTTCTCTACAGAGTCAGGTATTGCACACTTCCTTAATTCGTCACTAAATAAGACTGCCATAGCGCAGGTGCGTCAGGATGTTTTGGAGGGACGCACAAAACTTTTGTACTTTGCACCTGAGTCGCTTACCAAGGAGGATAATATTGCTTTCTTGCGCAAGATAAAGATATCGTTCTACGCTATTGATGAGGCGCACTGTATTTCGGAGTGGGGTCACGACTTCCGTCCTGAGTATCGTCGCATACGCCCTATTATAAATGATATAGGTACGGCGCCACTTATTGCTCTTACGGCTACGGCAACGCCTAAGGTGCAGATGGATATACAGAAGAATCTCGGCATGACCAATGCTACTGTCTTCCGTTCGTCGTTCAATCGCCCAAATCTATACTACGAACTACGCCCTAAACACAATGTCGACCACGATATTATTCGCTTTATCAAGCAACATGAGGGCAAGAGCGGTATTATCTACTGTCTGAGCCGTAAGAAGGTTGAGGATTTGGCTGAGTTACTGATGGCTAATGGCATCAAGGCTTTGGCGTACCATGCAGGTATGGATGCCCAAACGCGTGCCGATAACCAAGATGCCTTTCTGCATGAGAGGGTGGATGTTATCGTGGCAACGATAGCCTTTGGTATGGGTATTGATAAGCCGGATGTGCGCTATGTTATCCACTACGATATACCTAAGTCATTGGAGGGATACTATCAAGAGACAGGTCGTGCTGGTCGTGATGGTGGCGAGGGTCACTGCTTGACCTACTATAGCTATAAGGATATACAGAAGCTCGAAAAGTTTATGCAGGGAAAGCCTGTCGCCGAGCAGGAGATTGGAAAACTTCTCCTTTTGGAGACTGTCTCGTATGCCGAAAGTTCGATGTGTCGTCGTAAGTCGTTGTTGCACTACTTTGGTGAGGAGTACACTGAGAGTAACTGTGGCTCATGTGACAACTGTTGCAACCCTAAGCCAAAGGTTGAGGCCAAGCGCGAGATGGTACTTGTGTTGGAGGCTCTTGAGGATATTGGTGACAAGTTTAAGATTGACCACCTTATCACCGTGCTTATGGGTAAGATGACGGCGATGGTAAAGAGTTATGGTCACAATAAATCTGAGTTCTTTGGTGCTGGTGAGCAGAAGGATGCGCGTTTCTGGAATGCGGTAGTTCGTCAGGGTCTTATCATGGGTCTTATCGATAAGAATATCGAGAACTATGGACTTATCTCTGTAAACGATAAGGGGCGTGCATATATCGATAAGCCAACCTCTGTGACTATTACTCTTGATCATGATTATGATTCGGAGGAGGAGAGTGCTGCATCATCAGGACCTATGCGTGGTGGTGGTGCGGCAGATGAGGAGTTGTATGCGATGTTGAAAGATTTGCGCCGCAGTGTCGCTGCACACAACAATCTGCCTCCGTATGTCATCTTCCAAGACCCATCTTTGGAGGAGATGTCTATTCAGTACCCTATAACCCTTGAGGAGCTTCAGACTATATCTGGAGTGGGTGCAGGTAAGGCTCAGAAGTTCGGTGCTGAGTTCATCAAGCTCATCAAGACCTATGTCGATGAGAAGGAGATTATCCGCCCTCAGGATCTTGTGGTGAAGAGCGTTGCCAACAAGTCGAGCAACAAGATATTCATCATCCAGTCTATCGACCGTAAGATGGACTTCGAGGATATTGCGCGCGCAAAGAATCTCGATATGGATGAGTTGCTTACAGCCATAGAGTCAATTGTAAATTCAGGTACGCGCCTCGATATACAGTACTACCTAAACCGTGTGATGGAGGAGGATAAGGTTGAGGATATATACCTCTACTTCAAGGAGGATGCTGAGACCGACTCGTTGGATGCTGCCATTGAGGAGCTTGGCGCGGAGTATAGCGAGGAGGAGATACGCCTTGTGCGCATCAAGTTTATATCGGAGGTTGCGAACTAAGAGACAGTTTCTAATGGCAGAGGTAAGAGCTAAAAAAGCACTTGGTCAGCACTTCTTGACCGACCTAA
>JAFXBB010000063.1 GCA_017521945.1 Alistipes sp.
GTCGATTTATCGCAGTTTGAAAATCCGCAGTTTACTTGGCGTAAATGAGGAATTTTCAAACAAGTAAAGCGGCAAAGATTGCCGCTTTATAGTAAGAAAACCCTAAGAATAACTCTCAGGGTTGCAATACCTAATTTCTTGTCAAAAGTGGTGAGATTTGTCGATTTATCGCAGTTTGAAAATCCGCAGTTTACTTGGCGTAAATGAGGAATTTTCAAACAAGTAAAGCGGCAAAGATCGCCGCTTTTCACAAGAAATTATAACATAGCCTTAACCTCCTCAGCCACACTCTTACCATTGTAACCGAACTTCTCGTCAAGTACCTTGAAAGGTGCAGAGTAGCCGAAGTGGTCGAATGCGTGGATAAAGCCATTCTCACCTACCAAGCCACGAAGATTTACAGACAAACCAGAGGTCATACCATAGCGTGGGAGTGTGCCAAGAACCTCTGCCTGATACTCCTTAGGCTGGTCACGGAAGAGACCCTCAGAAGGTATTGATACAACGCGTGTTGCGATGCCCTCAGAGGCGAGAATTTCTGCACCCTCAACAAGTGTTGAGACCTCAGAACCTGTAGCTATCAGTGTAACCTTAGCATCCTTATTCTCAAGGACTACATAACCACCACGCTCAGCCTTCATAGCCTCCGCACGGCGAGACTCACCATTCATAGCTGGCAATGACTTAATATTCTGGCGAGAGAGGATAAGAGCCACAGGGCGTGTCTCCTCCATAGCCATCTTCCATGCTGCAACTGTCTCCTCACTATCAGCAGGACGAAGCACAAGCATCGAACGCTTGCCTGAGTGGTTGTGGAGATGCTCCATAAGGCGTATCTGTGCCTCATGCTCAACAGGCTCATGTGTTGGTCCATCCTCACCTACGCGGAATGAGTCGTGTGTCCAGATATATATAACCTTCTTCTCCATAAGGGCAGAGAGTCGTACAGCAGGCTTCATATAGTCAGAGAATACGAAGAAGGTACCACATGCAGGGATGATACCACCATGAAGTGCCATACCATTCATTACACATGCCATGGTAAGCTCGGCAACACCAGCCTGGAAGAACTGACCTGTAAAGTCGCCCTTGGTAAATGCCTTAGTCTTCTTAAGGAAGCCATCGGTCTTATCCGAGTTAGATAGGTCAGCAGATGATACTACCATATTCTCAACATGCTCAGCGAAATAGCTCAACATATTTGCCGATGCAGCGCGTGTAGCCTGATCTGGCTTAACCTCGATTGCTGAGTAGTCAATCTCTGGGAGCTTGCCAGAGTAGAAGCGATCCATCTTCTCGGCAAGAGCAGGGTTTTCCTTGCGCCACTGAGCCTCAGTAGCCTGCATCTGCTTAGCCCATGCACGCAACTCCTCACGACGAGCAGCGTATACCTCCTTAGACTCCTCAAATACCGCAAATGGCTCCTCAGGATTACCACCAAGGTTTTTTATAGTTGCAGCAATATCGGCACCTGCAGCTGTAAGTGGCTGACCGTGTGTAGATACCTGATTTTCGAATGATGTGCCATCAGCCTTGCGAGCGCCATAGCCCATAATAGTCTTACCAATGATAAGCGTTGGACGCTCAGTCTCGGCATTTGCAGCCTTCAAGGCAGCACGAATCTCATCGATAGACTGACCATTTACAGTGATAACATTCCAGTTCCAAGCCTTATACTTTAGCTCGATATTCTCTGTATCAACCTCATCGCACTTTGTTGAAAGCTGCACATTGTTAGAGTCGTAGTACATGATAAGGTTAGCAAGTCCGAGGTGACCAGCAACACGACCTACACCCTGAGATATCTCCTCCTGCACAGCACCATCAGAGATAAAGGCGTAGGTTTTGTGCGCCATCCACTCGCCAAAGCGAGCCACCATGAAACGCTCAGCGATAGCAGCACCAAGAGCCATAGCATGACCCTGACCAAGAGGACCTGAGGTGTTCTCAACGCCACGCAATACATCTACCTCTGGGTGACCGGGTGTTACACTGCCCCACTGGCGCAAAGATTGCAAATCCTCGGTTGAGTAGTTGCCCGCGAGTGATAGAACGGCGTAGAGCATAGGTGACATGTGACCCGGATCAAGGAACATACGGTCACGATGTGGATACGCCATGTTATCAGGGTCGTAGCGCAAGAACTCGGTGTAGAGTACATTGATGAAATCTGCACCGCCCATAGCACCGCCCGGATGACCAGACTTTGCCTTCTCCACCATTGAAGCAGCCAAGATACGGATGTTATCAGCTGCACGCTGAAGCTTGTTGTTTTCCATAGTTAGGGATGTTTTTTATAATAATAGTTTATGTTTGAAATCAGCAACAATTATCTAATCATACAAAGGTAGCAAAACTTTCTTAATAATGACCTCTTTTGAGGAAATAATTTCAAGTAGCAAAGCATAAAAGTTTAGAAGGGAGAGGGAAGCAAAAGGGTACAATAGCGAAACAGAGTATCAAAATACACCCTAAGAAGCTGTTTGAATTTTATTTCGAGAGTGTTTGAGAGCTATTATAGAACTAATAACTCTTAAAACCCCTTAATACTCCTTATCCTCCCCTAACAAAAAAGCGAGTTTTTTAACTACCTTTTAACTATTACTAATTACTAATTTCTAATTTCTAATTATTTTTCGTACCTTTGCAGACTTGGGAAACTAATTAAACAAAGAGATATTATGAGTATTGAACTTAGTGAACAGGAGGTATTGCGTCGTCAGTCGCTAAAGGCGTTGCGAGAGCTTGGTATCAATCCATACCCTGCAGCTCGTTTCGAGGTGAATGCCTCAGCACGCGAGATTGCCGAGCAGTTTGACCCCAAGAAGGGTAACTTCCAGCAGGTATCTATCGCAGGTCGTATCATGAGCCGCCGCATCATGGGCTCAGCATCATTCTTCGAGCTTCAGGATGCCACAGGTCGCATTCAGGTATATATCCGCCGTGACGACATCTGTCCAGAGGGCGACCCAACACTCTACAACACAGTATTTAAGAAACTCCTCGACATCGGCGACTTCATTGGCGTTGAGGGCTTTGCATTCCACACAAACACAGGTGAATTGTCGGTACATTGCCAGAAGTTTACAGTGCTCTCTAAGTCTGTGCGCCCACTTCCTGTAGTTAAGCAGAAGGATGGTCAGACCTTCGATGCACTCACAGACCCTGAGGTGCGCTATCGTCAGCGTTACCTTGACTTGGTGGTTAACCCACATGTTAAGGAGACTTTCGTTAAGCGTGCCAAGATTATGCAGACCATGCGCGACTTCTTCAACGAGCGTGGCTACCTTGAGGTGGAGACACCTATCTTGCAGCCTATCCCTGGTGGTGCTGCAGCGCGTCCATTTATCACACACCACAACGCTCTGGATATCGACTTCTACATGCGAATAGCAACAGAGCTATATTTGAAGCGTCTTATCGTAGGTGGCTTCGATGGCGTTTATGAGTTCGGCAAGAACTTCCGTAACGAGGGTATGGACCGTACACACAACCCAGAGTTTACCTGCATGGAGATATATGTTGCCTACAAGGATTATATCTGGATGCAGGAGTTCACAGAGCAGATGTTGGAGCGTGTGGCTATGGCTGTTAATGGCACTACAGATGTCGTTCTCGATGGTCGTACCATCTCGTTCAAGGCACCATTCAAGCGTGTGACCATGACCGACGCTATCAAGGAGAAGACAGGCTACGATATCACAGGTCAGTCGGAGGAGCAGCTTCGCGAGGCTTGTAAGCGTCTTAATGTCGAGATTGACGATACGATGGGTAAGTGCAAGCTTATCGATGCTATCTTCGGTCAGTACTGCGAGGAGCATCTCGTGCAGCCTACTTTCGTTACCGACTATCCTATTGAGATGTCGCCACTATGCAAGCGTCACCGCGACAATGAGGAGCTTACCGAGCGTTTCGAGTTGTTTGTAAATGGTAAGGAGCTATGTAATGCATACTCGGAGCTTAACGACCCTATCGACCAGCTTGAGCGTTTTCAGGAGCAGATGCGACTATCGGAGAAGGGCGATGATGAGGCTATGACTATCGATATGGACTTTGTGCGCGCCTTGGAGTATGGTATGCCTTCATGCTCTGGTATGGGTATCGGCTTCGACCGTCTTACAATGTTCGTGACAGGCGAGACCTCTATTCAGGATGTGTTATTCTTCCCAACAATGCGCCCAGAGAAGAAGGTTGTGGCTGACTCGGAAGAGGTATATACCGAGGCGGGCATCCCTCAGGAGTGGGTAGCCGTAATCCAGAAGATGGGCTACATAACCCTTGAGGCATTCGAGAACACCGCAAAGAGTGGCGGCATGAAACTCTTCAACGACCTCTGCGGTTTCAACAAGAAGAATAAGCTCGGCTTGCCTACCGCTGATATAAAGGCTTGGATTGAGGCTCATAAGGCGGAGTAATAAGAGACCTAAATGCAGAAAAACGATAGCAACATAGTAATATATGAAACCCCCGATGGCGAGACAGTTATAGATGTCCGCCTCGAGGGGGATACTGTATGGCTATCTCAGGCACAGCTGGCTATACTATACGATACTGACCGCACCTCTATCGGACGCCATATCCGTAATATATATAATAGTGGAGAATTGGACGAGGAGGCAACTTGTGCAAAAAATGCACAGGTTCAAATTGAGGGTAACCGTCGCGTAAAGCGTATAACCTACACCTACAATCTTGATATGATTATCTCTGTAGGATATAGGGTTAACTCTAAACATGCGACAAACTTCCGTATATGGGCAAATCGTATTCTTAAGGAGTACCTCATTAAGGGCTATGCAATAAACCACAATGCAAGAGTCGAGCAATTGGAGGAGCTGAAGCGGACGATTGCCATAATGCGCGATGTCCTTGCTCATAAAAACATTACCAAGGGAGAGGCTGTCGGACTCCTAAAAGTCATTAGCGACTACACCTATGGTCTTGAAACCCTGGATCGCTACGACTACCAAACCCTGGAGATAGCAGGAACTACTACTATCGAGCCATTCAGAGCTACATACGACAATGCAATGGAGGCTCTTGGAACTCTCAAAGAGAAGTTTGGTGGTAGCGACCTCTTTGCTCACGAAAAGGATGACTCCTTTAAGAGTACAATGGGCGTGCTATATCAGACTTGGGGTGGCAATGAGTTATATCCGAGCGTTGAGGAGAAGGCAGCCAATTTGCTATACCTCACCATAAAGAACCACTCGTTCAGCGATGGTAATAAGCGTATTGCAGCCTTTCTATTCCTGTGGTTTTTGGAGAAGAATGGTATTCTGTACAGAGAGGATGGCTCGCGACTTCTCGACAATAATACATTAGTGGCGTTGACTCTGATGATTGCCGAAAGTAATGTAGAAGAGAAAGATATTATGACTAAGGTTGTGATAAACCTCATTAACAAAAATAATTAAAACAATAATAGAGTATGAGAAAGAAGATTGTAGCAGGTAACTGGAAGATGAATACACTCCCTGCAGAGGGTGTGGCACTCGCTAAGGGTGTTGCTGCTGGCAAGGGCGAGGTTTGCGACTGCGTAAACTTTATCGTATGTCCTCCATTCACACACTTGCACAGTGTTGTGGAGACTCTCAAGGGTACAAATATTGCTGTGGGCGCACAGGACTGCGCTACAGAGGTTAAGGGTGCATACACCGGCGAGGTGTCAGCCCAGATGATTGCAGCCCTCGGTTGTAAGTATGTTATCCTTGGTCACTCGGAGCGTCGCCAGTACTACGGCGAGACATCAGAGACCCTAAACAAGAAGATGGCTCGCGCATACGAGAATGGTTTGACCCCTATCTACTGTGTAGGCGAAAATCTTGAGGAGCGCGAGGCAGGTCGCCACTTCGAGGTGTGCAAGCAGCAGATTGAGGAGGTAGTATTCAACCTCTCGGAGGAGCAGTTCGAGAATCTTGTTATCGCCTACGAGCCTGTATGGGCTATCGGCACAGGCAAGACTGCTACTGCAGAGCAGGCCGAAGAGATTCACGCCTATATCCGCGAGGTGTTGCGCTCGAAGTTTGGTGCTAAGGCTGAGGAGTGTTCTATCCTCTACGGTGGCTCATGCAAGCCATCTAACGCTGCAGAGATTTTCTCTAAGGCGAATGTTGACGGCGGTCTTATCGGTGGCGCAGCATTGAAAGCTGAGGATTTCTTAGCTATCGGCAAGGCATTTTAGTCTCGCTGCATAGACAGAGAGGTCACTCTTAAAGAGTTTAGGGAGTTTAGTGAATTTAGGGAGATTAGGGAGTTTAGTGAAAACATTAAACTCCCTAATCTCCCTAAATTCACTAATTGATAGTTCTAAGTCGTAGCTTCACGACATTCTCGACATGGTGCGTATGTGGGAACATATCCACAGGCTGCACTGCAAGGATTTCGTACATATCGCTAAGGATGGCAAGGTCGCGGGCCTGAGTCGATGGGTTACAACTTACATAGACCATACGCTCTGGTGCTGCACGCTTGATAACCTCCAACACTCGCTCATCGACACCTGCACGCGGAGGGTCGAGGATGATAACATCGGGGCGACCATTGCGCTCAATAAACTCATCACTGATAACATCCTTCATATCACCAGCATAGAATACCGTGTTGTCAATACCGTTAAGTTGTGAATTGATGACCGCATCCTCAATAGCCTCAGGGACATACTCCACACCAACAACCCTCTTGGCGTGGCGAGCGCAGAAGTTAGCGATAGTACCCGTGCCTGTATATAGGTCGTAGAGGGTATCAGTAGCCTTAAGTTCGGCAAACTCGCGTGCTACCTTATACAACTCGTATGCCTGGTCGGAGTTGGTCTGGTAGAATGATTTCGGACCCACCTTGAATTTAAGCCCCTCCATCTCCTCAATGATGTGGTCTTTGCCCGCAAAGCATATAGGCTCACGGTCACCCAACGAGTCGTTCCACTTATCGTTTACCATATATATAAGAGAGGTAATCTCCGAGAACTCGCGCTGTAGATAGCTCATAAGGGCGTTGATGCGCTCCTTGTCGTTCTCGTTGAAGACCACGATAACCATAACCTCGCCTGTAGAGGCTGTACGGATGACCATGGTACGCATAAGACCCTCGTGCGCCTTGGCGTTGTGGAACGAGTAGCCGTTATCTATACAAAATCTCTTCGTCGCAAGGCGAATACGATTGGACAGGTCAACCTGAAGGTGACACTTCTCAATATTTAACACCTTATCGAAGCAACCAGGGATGTGGAAGCCCACGGCAGGTTGTGGCTCTATATCGCCACCCTCGGCAATCTCCTCGTAAGTAAGCCAGCGCTTATCGGCAAAGGTAAACTCAAGCTTGTTACGGTACTCACGAGTACGCTCTGAGCCAAGGCATGGGCGCACCTCAGGGATATTGAGATGCCCAATGCGCACAAGTTGATCTTCGACCTGCTTGGTCTTCTGCTTTAACTGCTCCTCGTATGGAAGATTTTGCCACTTACAACCACCACAGATGCCAAAGTGCTGGCAAAAGTGGTCGACGCGGAGTGGCGACTTCTCAACATAGCGCACCACAACACCCTCCATAAAGCGGCGATGATGCTTGCGTATCTGCACATCGACAACATCTCCCGGTACGGTCATAGGCACAAAGACCACCTGATTGTCAACCTTGCCCATAGCCTTACCCTCGGCAGCTAAGGTTGTTATATGTAAGCCCTCAATAAGAGGATAGTCCTTTCTTCTTTTTCCCATAAACACTTAGGTTAAAATGCTTTTGTTCTGTTACTCTCAGCATCCTTCTCCAACACATCATCACCCTCCCAATCGAAATAGTCAAAAGTATCACAACCCTTAAGACTAAAACGAGTATAGGTGATAGGCAGCCCCATAGCCACAAACTTAGTCTCGTAGGCTGTCTTTACAGATAGCACCTCATCGGCATAGCCCGAACCATATATATCGTCATTCTGCACCTCGGCATGAAGTCCTAAACGCTCGATAACCGCTGCGGTGTAGTTGTATAGGTGCTTCGAGTCGGTCTTGAGGTTTATAACACCCTCCTCGCTCAACATACGCTTATAATCGGCAAGGAATAGTGGCGATGTTAGACGCTTCTTGGCACGGCGACTCTTAAGTTGTGGATCAGGAAAGGTTATCCATATCTCCTCAATCTCGCCCTCGGCAAAGAACGATCGAATGAACTCTATACGCGTGCGCACAAAGCCAACATTCTCCATACCACGCTCAGTAGCAGTCTTAGCACCACGCCACATACGCGCGCCCTTGATATCGATACCTATGTAGTTCTTATCGGGGTTACGCTCCGCAAGGGCAACGGTGTACTCACCTCTACCACAACCAAGCTCCAAGATTATAGGGTTATCGTTGCGAAAGAACTCCTTATGCCACCTACCCTTTAGCGGGTGATCCTTATGAAATATATCGTCAAACTCTGGCTGCACCATGCACTTAAAAGTCAGGTTTTCAGCAAATTTTCTTAGTTTATCCTTCCCCATATTATCTACTGTTAGTTAGTAGGATACATAACACATACAATGGTTGCACCCCAAACATTACCCTATTCACTTATTGCAAGTCCCACCGAGGATATACCCTCAACGGCATCGTGTGGACGAATGCGGAAGAGGTAACGACCCTTCGTGCCAAGCACCACACCACGGCGATAGGGGAAGTTCTGCACCTCAGGGCGCATATCTGCAAGATGTGGGATGCGAAGCACAAAAGGCTCCTCCATGACCATCGAATCTGGAGATACACACATTATGCTAAGCGCAACAGAGTCAGCAACATAACCCTTGCCATAGCGCACCACAACGGAGATCTCACGCTGAGTCAGAGTATCGCTGTTGTCGTAGTAGAAATCCTCATATTCCGACCACACGCAATGCTCCGTATCGTGCATCTCTACACTGCGCTGAGGCGTAGCACACGCCACTGCCAATAGCGCCACAAGGGTGCAAAAAATCTTTACAAGACGACACATGACTATCTCTCCTCGTTGCCGTTGTTGTTACCACCCTGCTCTGAGCGCGGTCTGCGCCCCCTAAAGTTGCGACCACGACGCTCTCTGCGCTCTGTGCGGTCAGTACGCTCTCGGCGCTCTGTCTGTTCATTCACAATCTCCTGATTAAGCTCGCCACCCTCCGTATGCTCCTTGCTCTCTGGGCGACCGCCACGATACTTACGCTCAGAACGCTCTCTGCGCTCCTTAGGCTCCCTCTGCTCCTTTTTCTCCTTTGGTTGCTCGGCGACCTCCATAGGCTGCTCGGTACTCTGCTCCTGTTGAGCATCATCACCGTCATTCTGTTGATGCTTGCCACCCCTATTACGCTTATTGCGCTTACTCTTACGACCCTTATTATCAAAGCGGTCAATGCTATCCTCCGAGCTGTGGTATGTAGGCTCCGTGGTTGTCTGCTCCACACTCTCACCTATAAGACTCTCAGGCTTCTCACCCGCACGATTCATGGCAATGATTGCCTTTACGCGCTCGGTAGATATGGTTGTTAGGTTGGCAATGGTATTCTTGCTTGTAGAGAAGGACATGGTGCCAGCCAATGGATCGATCTTGATAAGGTGATACTCGCCATCGAGAGTCATCAATGGCTCACGAAGGCGTGGTATGTTACGGCGTGCATCAGCGTATGTGTCGTACTCATACATAAGGCAGCACTTGAGCTTAGAACACTGACCTGCAAGCTTTTGAGGGTTTAGTGAAATCTCCTGCATACGGGCAGCATTTGTGGTAACACTCGAAAAACTTGGCATCCACGAAGCACAGCATAGCTCTCTACCACAAGCGCCGATACCACCTATTCGTCCCGCCTCCTGACGCGCACCAATCTGCTTCATCTCTATACGAACATGGAAACGCTCGGCAAAGACCTTGATAAGTTCGCGGAAATCGACACGCTGGTCAGCAATATAGTAGAATATTGCCTTAAGCTTATCACCCTGATACTCCACATCACCAATTTTCATGTCGAGACCCATCTCGGCAGCTATCTGTCGCGATGCAATCATCGTCTCATGCTCAAGGGCTATTGCCTCCTGCCAACGCTCTATATCGTATGGACGCGCCTTGCGAAATATCTTCTTAAACTCGCCATTGTAGGGATTGAAGCCTACACGACGCATCTGCTTGGCAACCATATCTCCTGTCAATGATACAATACCGATATCGTGACCCGGCTGCGCCTCAACTGCAACAATATCGCCGCGCTTAAGGTCAAGATTATTGACATTCTGATAGTAGGAACGGCGCGTATTCTTAAAACGCACCTCAAAAATATCTGTAGGAATGGTCACCGGATAATCCTCCAACCAATCCACCTCATGGAGCTTGTAACACCCCTCAACTGCCTTAGCCTCGATCTCATCGCCGCAGTCACAGAAGCAACACCCACGACCTATATCTGGAATATGTTTTTTATTACAACTCATCTCTTTTCACATATCTATACAAAACGGTGTAAAGATAATAAAATAAACTTAAAAAGAGGAAATGAATTCATTTTCAGTTTTCAGTTTTTTATATTATCTTTGCGCGATTGTATGTATATACATAGGTACAAGCAATATTTGAGATTATAAATATATAAAATTACTACACTATGGGAAGAGCATTTGAGTATCGCAAGGCGAGAAAGATGAAGCGCTGGGGACACATGGCGCGTGTATTTACGAAAATTGGTAAGGAGATTGAGATGGCGGTCAAGGCATCGGGTCCAGACCCAGCATCTAACCTTCGTCTTCGCCTTCTTATCCAGAACGCCAAAGCTGAGAATATGCCTAAGGAGAATGTGGAGCGTGCTATCAAGCGTGCCACAGATAAGGACGCAGCAGACTACAAGGAGATGATCTACGAGGGTTATGGTCCTCACGGTATCGCAGTACTTGTTGAGACCGCTACCGACAACACCAACCGTACCGTGGCATCTGTGCGTATGTACTTCAACAA